>SOHZ01000528.1 GCA_004377365.1 Anaerolineales bacterium
TTTCTGCTACCGAGGAGCAGTTGCAGTAATTCCCGTTGTTCTCTAAGGAGCCTCTGTTGTTCCTCCATAAGAACAGATTGTTGGGTAAGCAATTGCTCAAGCACCCGTACCAAATCCCGATAGCGGGTTAGCAGACGTTTGCGCTGGCGATGGGCAACAAGCGGCGGGCGATTGAGACGCAGGCGACGCAGTGTGAAGGCACCTATTTCCGTTAAGGGGTAAAGTACTCCATCGTCAAGTTCAAGAAAATGCTGCGATGCTGGCTCGCGGCGAGGATTCCACAGTGATGGACCATCAGGGTGTGCCGGCCAATAATCAAGCTTGTACTGGTTACAGCGAATGCAGCAATAGAGCAGGTTATCAAGGCTGTCGTCACCCCCCTTTGTCTTCGGCTGGAAGTGGTCAACCGTAAGTTGACTGCCTGTGTCTGTTTCGCTTATACCACAGAATTCACAAGCGAAATTAGCGCGTTGGCGAACTTGTCGCGGACGGTAGCCTTGATCGTCATACAGGTTGCGGCGAGTCTTGTTGAGCCAATTGGCGGCAGAGAGCAGCGATCTCGCGGCGGAGGGCTTTGTTTTCCGTAGCGATTTCCTGTATCCGCCTGGTTATGGTAGCTAGTTGAGCCACCGCCGAGTCAATTTGGGCTTGCAACAAGTCCACTGTTTCTGCGGTCGCAGTAAAGCCTAACTGATCTGCCTCGGAGCGATCCTGGGTCGCGTACCAGTCTTTCAGTTGCGCTTGTTCTTCTGGAGACAGTGCTTCTCCACGCGTGGCTCGGTCGTGCAATTGCTTCCCAAGTTCATCCGACACCATCGTTTGATCCTTTCCCATCCATTGTGAATGACACTGATATTCTGGCATATCGGCCCTCAGCATCCAGCAGTGTCAGACTTTTCCACTGCTGTCCGAACCAGGCTTATTATATCATAGTCCTTTGCTCTTGTAAACCCTTAACTCTAAACTAGAATTGCAGCACATAAGAACCAGGCAACCAGCCCTTCGACCCCTCGACAGGCTCAGGACGCAGCAACAACGAACTTGGCTGTGTTCACACGACTGACGACAGTTGGCCAGTGGGCCAAAAGCAAAGCCGCCCTGATTACAGGGCGACTACGGTTTCCTTTGCCACAGCGATGGGGCATTTCAGCTAACCTTGCCCGGCCCACCCACCCAGGCCGGGGCCGTCTCAGTCGTAAGGCCCCAGGAAGCGCTCGCCGTCGAAGTGGATGAGGTGTGTCGCCGCTTCCCTGACCCAAACTTCTGTTTCCCAGGAGATGTCGCCGAGGTACCTGGCCATGTCGCTCCGAGTGAGAAAAGCAGTGACGTAAACCAGGCCGGGGCGCGCTCCCTGGAACAGCCTGGCGAGTTCGTCCCGGCGCTTCCCATCCACGGGGCCGTGGCTCGTGACCGCCTCGATGAGGAATAGCCAGTCTTTCTCGCCATGGTAGATCACCACGTCGGGCATCTTCCCGTGGATGTCCACCGTGACGCCGAGGTCCCGCAGCGCTTCCTCGTCGAAGTACCCCCACTTGTCGCCTGTATCACCCACGTAAATCACGTGTCCACCGGGCGCAAACCTCGGCGCGAACTCGTCTACGATAGCCTTCATAAGTTCGCTATGTTCACCGGACGTCAGGTAGATTTCCCCGCCCTCTGCCAGGGTTACGGGAATTTTGGTCATCTCCCGCTCTCGCGCGTACCGCTGCTTGAGCGTCTCCACCAAGTCCAGGTAGGCAGCTAGGTTGGTAGCCCAGGCGGCCGTCCCATAGGTCTTGAGCAGTTCCAGCGCGGCTGGTTCGATCTGGTAACAGAACTTGGGGCTGTTCACCGGTCTATCTGGCCTGTCCGGGTTGGGCACGGCAAGGCCCGCCTCCACAAATTGGTGCATGCTCTGCCTGCGGAAGGTCTCGCGAGTATTCGGGGCATAATCCCTGCCGTAGTATTCCCGGCAGAACTCCATGATAGGCGTAATCCCCATCAGGGGAGCCGTTGCATCTGCCCATGGCGTCTCCGGCTTCAGGCCCAGCAGCGCCAGCAGGGTGAGAGCGGAACGCTCGTTCTGTTGGCCCCTGGGCAAGCCAAGCGCCTTCAGCATCTTGATGGCCTCATCTACTTTCTGTTTGGCACTCACAGGGTTCGGGGACTGTACATCTGCCATGCGGTGAATCTCCCTTTCCAATAACTCGTCTATCTCCCTCTGGGACGGGAACTTGTCTCCGACGCTAGCGCCGAGGGCCTCCAGCACTTCCCGGCTCGGATAGCGCAGCATCCTGAGATCGGTGGCGTTAACCTGGGTGTGGCCGTTGAACTGGCGGAAGTAGATGTCCACCAAGGTCGAGTTCAGGAACATCGCCAGGCCCTTGGCCAGTTCCAGGGGCAGCCCGGCGTTGTCGCGGTGGTAGACATTCAGGTGATTTTCGAACCCCACCTGCGGGGCCAGAATCCGCCTGGGGTCGTAGATCGCAGCTACGACGCGGCGGGGTTCCTCCTTGGCGGAAAAGCGCCTGACCAGAACGTAGTTCCCGGCAGGCAGCAGGAGGGATTCCGTGGGCGGGGCTAACTCGATAGCATTCGGCTTCTTGCTGCCCGGCTTGGGCCAGCGGATGAACCCGTCGTCAAAATGGGTGGGGTAGATGAGGGGCATAGTGTCACTCTCAGGGTCGGCCCTCAGAAAGTCCTTGGCCCGGAAGGCCACGACACGTCCCGTGGAGACGGCTATCCCAAGATCGTCCAGGGTGTGGTGGAACACGTCTATTCGATCCACCACGAGTTGGTCCATATCGCTGGTAGCTATGTGGATAACCTGGTCTGGATCGCCGGGCTTGACGACCTGCTCGTAGTCCACCTCGCGGACGGTCATGATCTCGTCACCTGGCCCTTGGTTGGCGGAGATGACGACCTTCCCCCGCTCGCCACCCTTGACCGCGTGGAAGATGATGTTTTCTTGCAGCACGTCGTCAGCCCTGAACGCCTTGTCCCGGGCCTCGAAGACGTGGATGTGGCGCAGCACCATAGCCTTCAGAAACATCTCACGGAAGGGCTTGAAGTAGGGGCCGTTGCAGAAGCTGCGGGGCGTAATGGCGACTAACTCGCCGTCTTGTTCGAGTAAACGAGTTGCGATGGCAAGGAAACCTGAGTACAGGTTGCTGGTCTCTACGCCGATGCTGCGAAGCAGACGGCGGTGCTGCGAGTTGCTCCGTATTTTCTTATAGGGAGGATTCAGGATGGCCCGATTGAATGAGAGGCGCTCGGTGGAGAACAGAGTGCCTTGTAGCATATCCGCTCCCGCCCTGATGAAGTCCTCTTCCCGCACCTCCCCGGCGAATTCCACTCCGTATGCCTGGCACACCTCCCCGCACTCGCCCAGCGCGGAGTGGAGGTATTCGACCAACGCAGGCTCAAGCTCGTAGGCGACGACGGCAATGCTCGTGGGTCTCGTAGCGCGTTGGCAGGCATCTTCCACGAACGCCGCCGTCAAGGTCCCCACACCCGCCCCGGCGTCCAGCAGGCGGATCTCTCTCACCGGCTCCCCGAAGAGAGACACCATGAAACGGGCCACAGTGGGCGGCGTGAAGAACTGCCCCATCTGAGACCGCTGCCTGGAGCCCAACCCCCGGCATGCATCAAAGCGATAAAGGTCTACGCGTTGCGTAAGCCTTTCATCGTGGATCATGTCAATGGTCGGAGTATCTTTAATCTGACTTGGCGTCGCCATGGTGTAATTATAACTTGGATACGGCGAGAGGGCAAAACGCCGTTAGAAGAGCATCATGCATTGAGGACAAGCGGCAAACTGTGTTGGCGTGGGGTACGACGGCAGCCCTTGCACAAACGAAGGCCGCCCTCCGCCACACAGGTTGAGTTTTGCGGCAAACTCCCATTGAGCCTTCGTCAAGATCAAGTTGATTCTGCATCAAGACTAGGTTGATCTTGCACCAAGATTAAGCTGATTCTGCACCAAGATCAAGTTAATCCTCTGCACCAAAATCAAGTTGATTCTGTTCCAAAGCCACGTTGATTCTTTCTCAAAGTCAAGCTGAGTTTTTCTCAAAACCCGCGTTGACTTTTCGTCAAAATCAAGTTGAGTTTTGCTCCAAACCCACGTTGGGTTTTCGCCAAAGTCAGGCTGAGTTTGCACCAAACTCCCGTTGCCTTTGGTCACGAGGCCCAGGGCCTTTGATCCCAAGGCTCAGAGCCCATGAGCACGAGGCCGGTGGCCTTTGCTCTCAGGCCAGGTTGAGTTTGCGGCAAAGTCCCGGTGAGCTTGGGGCAAAGTCCCGTTGCCTCTGGTGCGATGGAGCTACTTCTTCAGAGTCTCCATCCACCTCGCCAGCTCGTGTGACCAAGCATGATAGCGTCGAATTCTTTGCTTTTGAGCCGCATAGTCTTCAGGAGCATGATGCGCATCGTCTGTGGTCTCAAACGTTTGAGTTATGCGATCTACCAGTTTGGGCTCAACACCACACTCTATTAGCATCTTTCGTATCTTGCTTGAATTGAGTTTATGTCGCGGCTTGCGTTCACCCTTCACCCGATAGTATATCTCCGCAGCGAGTTCGGCTACTACGATACGAATCTCTTCCTCAGCAGTCTGAAGTCTAATGCGGGTCGCAGTTGGATCTTTCAAAATGGCATCAACTTCGTCCAGTCGGGCTTTCCACGGAACCCAGGAGACTTGTCCAATATGTGGACCTGCTTGTGTGTACCCTGTGATTTCGTAAAAGTATCCATTTAATGTGCGACAACCCGTTCGGACTTGTGCAAGCCAGCGGTCGTCATGCGATAGAAGAATAACTTGTTTACCCTCATCTTCGACCAACTTGCGAATCACATCAATGAATTGAGTGGCGTGGCCTCTGTCCAACGACTGAATCGGATCGTCAACGACCAGAAAGCTGAAAGGCGAACCGCCTTTGAGGTTGTTGGCGATATTCATACATAAACCCAATGCATTGAGTTTGGACTCGCTGAGTGAAGAGACAGCACTGACCAGATCCATGCCATAGGAGGTTGCTTCGACCCCAATCTGTCGAGCCTTGATAGTGCCACCCTTGGTTTGTGGAAGACCAAACCTGGCAAAGTGCACATCTGGGTCGCCCTGGGTCTTGATTTGCTCGTACCACTCCATCACATCAGAAGTCAACTGGTTCTCAACGGCATCGCGTAATTTCTCTGCCGCATATCCATCTACGGTCTTGCGCAATCCCTTGAGGTTCTCCAGAATCTCTTGGATCCTGAGTTTCTTTTTGATATCCTGGCGTCTCTCCAAGAGTTCTATCAAGACGCTAATGTCCTCGGTGCCCGCCTGTATGTCTAGCTCGCGTTTCAAGGCTTGGTCGGCGTCGAACATCGCCAAAACGTGGCTGGAAATCGTTTGAGCATAGGAACGCGCCACAGCGATATATTCCACTAGGGCTATCCCCAGTGCTTCTACCAGCTTGGCATCCTCTCTAGATTCATTTACTGATCTTGTGACTGCATCCAGCCTCTTCACAGCCTCGTTATAGGCCGCCTTCAACTTCCCTGTCGCAGCTTCAACATCAGAGAGAGCCGCTTCAACGGCTCGGAAATGCACTTCGTACTTGGGCACAAGTAAGGTCTTGAGCCGAGACAGATTATCTTCATCCCCAAGTGATAGCAGAGCAACTGCTTTGTTGATGTGGCGATTATGATAATCCTGAAGGCGTCGGCTCAGGGTGGACAGGTCCACGAGGATCTTGTCACGTTGCTTCTGTATGACCGCCTGACTTGCTTCCTCTTTCTTGAGGGCACCGTGTGCAGCTTGAATATGAGCCCTCCGTTTGTCGTCAAGAGGCAGGCCACAGAATGGGCATTCGTCAGGAGTTTGCTGAAGCAACGGAAGCCCCAAATCGAAAAACTTTGCCCGGTCCAGTATATGCTGAATAGTCGCTAGTGCAAGCAGGTCTACGTACTGCTTGGTGAACTCGTCTGTGATTACAGCGCCAAAGAAATCTTGGCATGGTTCACGAGTAACCTGAATGTACCTTGACAATTTAAGTTTGGTGAAG
>SOHZ01000153.1 GCA_004377365.1 Anaerolineales bacterium
AAGGGCCTGTCGGTGAAAACGTCCACCTGGATAAAACGATACTCTTTCACAGTCTATTCTCCTTTCTGCTGTCGTGAACCATACTTCGACACCTGCATGTCAGTATAACATGATTGCTCTTCCTTTCTACTCTCAATGCTCTTGTATAGACCGCGAGAAGGTCAGCCGTTCTCCCAGAAGCAACACGCCCCCTAGAGCGATCAGTGCAGGAGGTGTGCCCCTGGCCAGGGGATAGACTACCGAGAGGTCCCCTTTCTCAAAGGCCTTGCCCACGCTCACAAAGTAGACCATATCCATCAAATATTCTATCATGCTCATAGCGGGTTGTCAACGGCCAATTGGCTGACCAAATGGTCAGCCAATTCTTTTATCCTGGGGGAGAACTAGGCCCAGGGGTAGCCCCTCTGGACAATTTTAAGGTTCTACCCCTTGACATTTGCAGTTTTTTGTGGTAGAATATTGACAGACTAGTTTGTGATACAGACCAGTCTGTATATCACGCAGGAGGACAACACATGATGAAGAATAACATTGACAAGGTCATCCAGCGCACGCATCGCTACTGGTACGAGGACGGTCTCAATGAAATCGCCGCAGGCTGCATGTTTGTAGCGTGCGGGCTCTTCTTACTCATGATGCGCTTCCTTCGACCGGGATCGCCTCTGGCCTGTGTCGTGGCAGTCGGTTTGACTGGCCTCGTTGCCTTCGGTGGCTTGGCTGTCAGCAAAGCAGTGAAGGCCGCCAAGAATCGCGTCACCTACCCCCGCACCGGCTACGTCTCCTACCGTCGTCCTGGAAGCAGCGGCCGCCCTTGGATCATCGGGGCGGGCGTGGGGATTGGCCTAGCCATGTTGGGGATTGGCCTATCAAAAGTCCATGCACCAACCTGGCTGATGTCAATGGCCATGGTGCAAGGGCTGATCATCGGCGCCGCCCTGCTCTACATGGGGCACAGGCTGGGCCTCGCTCGTTTCTACGTGCTGGCCTTTCTTTCCGCACTAACTGGTGCGGTGGTCGCATTGAACGGCTTCGACGAGACGCTTGGGAGTGCGGCCTACTTCGGCGAGATGGGCTTTGTTCTGACGGCATCCGGCTTGTTCACCCTGCGGGCCTATCTCAGCCAGACCCAGCCGCCGGTGGAGGAATAAGCATGGCCGATGATTTCCGCAGCATGATCCACGTTGACCGCATCATCCACGAGCCAGCGCGCCTGATTATCGTTGCCATTCTCTATGCCGTGGAGAGCGCCGATTTTCTCTACTTGCTGCGCGAGACGGGTCTGACCAAGGGCAACCTGTCCTCACATTTGGCTCGCCTCGAAGATGCCGGCTACGTTGACATTGAGAAGACCTTTCACGGCAAGGTGCCACGGACCATCTGTCGCCTGACAGATAGCGGCCGCGCCGCGTTCGATGACTACCGCCAACGTCTTAGACGTGCCATTGACACCATGCCCGAAGAAGGCTATGCAGAAGCAGAATAGCCTGCCCGCCAATTCCTCGACCACGGCCCAGGCCTCGTCCAAAGGTGGATAGGTCCCCGTCAGCCCCCGCAACGCGCCTTCCCACCTGCTGCGCATGGCCGCCTCACTTTCCGCCAGTCGGCCCGCCTGAAAGAGGATAGATGGGGGCACAAAAGATGATAGTGAGATTGCTTCGCTCCCCTTCGGCTTCGCTCAGGGCAAGCTCTTCGGTCGCTCGCAATGACAGAATGTGACATTATTGTCATACAACCTAGCGCTTGAAAGCATACACTCCTTCAATGGCCTCCCCATCGAAATCCACCAACTGTTCTCCCCGGTTGGGCCGGTTGGAAACGGGAATGTCCTTCGTCGGCATGTGGCATCGGCGGCCCCTGGCACTCATCACGTTGACGCTCCCTTTCTCGCTGCTGACTGCTGCCCCAGCTACTTTCCCTGTAGCCTTGGTGATCTTCAGCGTCTGCACGCCGCCTCCGCCCCGGCCCTGGACTGAAAACTCGCTCAGAGGCACCCGCTTCAGCCAGCCGCTCTCGCTGACGACCACCATCTGGTCATCAGGATCCGTCACCAACGCCCCGGCGATGATGGCATCGCCTTTGCCCAACTTGATGGCAACCACGCCAGTCGCACTGCCCGATGCCTGAGGGTTCACGTCCGTCTCCTTGAAACGGATAGCTTTGGCGCCCTCGGTGAAGATCATCACCTCCGATGCCCCATCGGTGACGCCAGCGACGATGACGCGGTCTCCCTTGCCCAGTCCGCCCATCACCGTGTTCCAGTACCCCTCGACACCTGACAGATCGGCCAGCGCCGTCCTCTTGACCTTGCCAGTGGTGGCCACCAGCGTCAGGAACACATCCCCTTCTTGGATGGGGATGACTCCTGTTCCGACGATGGTCTCCCCTTTGGACAGTCCCAGATCCCCCAAGGTCCCTTTGGGGGGAATCTGGCCTACAGGACCCCGCCAAGCCCGGCCGACGCTGCTGATCAGGATCACAGTGTCGGTAGGTCCCACCTGCTGCCAGAAGAGGGGGGCCTCCACAGCCCTCTTGGATGTCCCTTTGGTCTGCTTGCCGTTGAACTCGGCGGTCGGCACCCGGGAGACGTTCCCTTTAGTAGAGACCATGATGACCTGATCTCCCTCAATATCCACGCTTCGTAGCTCAGCTAAGCCCCTCTCCCCTGCTTTCTCCAAGATCAAGGTCCGGCGCGGCGTGGCGAATTGCTCCTTGATGGCCAGCGTTTCCTCTTTCACCATCCCCAATCGCTTGGCCTGAGACCTGAGTAGAGCCTTCAGGTAGGAAATCCGCCCCCTGAGTTCCTTCCGCTCATCCTGGAGCTTCTTCCGCTCCAGGGCAGCCAGCCGACGCAGGGGCATATCCAGAATAGCCCTGGCCTGGACTTCAGACAACTGGAATCGCTTCCGTAGGTTTCGTTTGGCCGTCTCCTGCGTCCGCGATTTCTTGATGGTGGCAATCACCTCGTCAATGTTGTCCAGGGCAACCAACAGCCCCTCGACCACGTGCAGCCGCTTCTCCCTCTCAGCCAGTTCGTGGCGGCTGCGGCGGGTGATGACCTCCAAACGATGCTCGATGAAATAGACCAATATTTCTTTCAGAGTGAGGTACTTCGGCATGACCCTGGAAGCCATCATGGCGTCCTCGTCGCCGGTGTCGCCGCTGCCGTCGTACTCTGGGTTGGGCACCAGGGCCAGCAACGTGACCCCAAAAGTGCCTCTCAGCGGGGTGTGTTTCAAAAGCCCCTCCAACACCTCCTCCGCCGTGGACATGCGGCTGACCTCGACCACCACCCGCATCCCCTCGCTGTCCGATTCGTCCCGTAAGTCGGTGATGCCTGTGATCTTCCCGTCCCGCACACACTGCCCTATTCTCTCGATGAAAGAGGTCTTCTTGACCTGGTAGGGCAGCTCCTTGATGATGATGTTCTGCTTGCCACCACCGATGTCTTCGACGTCCAGCTTGCCTTGAACGGTGATGTGGCTTTGGCCGGTCTCATAAGCCTGACGGATGGTGTCCTGGTCATCGTCGTTCTTGCGGTAGATGATGCCACCCGTTGGAAAGTCCGGTCCCTGGACCACTTCCAGCAGGTCGTCTACGGTGACCTTGGCCCGCTTCCGCCACTGGTCTACCAAGAGCACGATGACATCGCAGACCTCCCCCAGGTTATGGGGCGGGATGTTGGTGGACATGCCCACCGCGATCCCGGACGAGCCGTTGACCAAAAGGTTGAGAAAAGCGGTTGGCAACAGCGTGGGCTCTTGGAGGGAACCGTCAAAATTAGGGATAAAGTCTACCGTGCCCCGTGAGATGTCCTGCAGCATTGTCTCTGCCACAGGAGCCATCCGCGCCTCAGTGTAACGCATAGCCGCCGCACTGTCGCCGTCAACGGAACCCCAGTTGCCCTGCCCGTCCACCAGCGGGCAGCGCAGAGTAAAGTCCTGGGCCATCCTCACCATGGCATCGTACACGGCCTGGTCGCCGTGTGGGTGCCACTTGCCAAGCACCTCTCCGACGACGCGGGCACTTTTCTTGTGGGGAGTGGTGGAACGCAGCCCCATGTCGTGCATGGCGTAGAGGATACGCCGCTGCACCGGTTTCAACCCATCCCGCACATCGGGCACAGCTCGATGCAGGATGGTGTACATCGCGTAACCGAAATAGGATTCGGCCAGGTCCCTGGCCATTGGAATGGTGCGCATTAGACTCAAACTCCTCTACCGGGTCTCGACAGCAAGGCCGTCATCAAAATCCCGGCAACCGTTTGGCTCCCATCGCCCGCATTTTGACGTCTTCGGGCAAGGGCTCCGTGTACTGGCATCGCGGGTAGTTGATACAGCCCAGGAAATGCTGTTGGGTGGTTCGGTTCTGGCGGATGACCAGATCGCCGCCGCACTCTGGGCAAGCTTTTTTGACGGTTTTGCCTTCTGGTATCTTTGCCATCGTTCACCTCCATTGCCATGGTCGGCTATTCCCTATGCTTCCCCACCGGGCAGCGAAAACTCGTCAACGTCTCCACCGTTTTCGCCCTGCTCCCATCGCTGGAAAAGCCAATGCTTCCGCAGTGCGGCCTCCCGGCCCATCAGAGCGTTCATGGCTTTATTGAGGTAATGAACGTCGTCTACCGTGAACTGAACCAGGTGCTCATTGAGCACGGGGTTGCCGCCCCCAACCAGAGCGAAAATGGTCTCCTGCAACTGCTCAGGGTTCATCTCGCCCAGGCCCTTGTATCGCTGGACTGTCACTGCCTGGGGACCCCCGAACGCCTTCGCAATATCGTCTTTCTCTTCATCGCTGTAGGCGTACCGGGCGCGCTTCTTCTTGCCCTTCTGCTCCTTGATCTGGTAGAGGGGAGCTTCGGCCACGTAGAGGCGGCCAGCCTCTACGAGGGGCCGCATGTGCAGCCAGAAGAAAGCCAGGAGAAGGCACTTGATGTGATGTCCGTCTACATCGGCATCCGTTAAAATACTGACGCCCCCGTAGCGCATCTCCTCCAGGTTGAAATCTGCACCGACGCCGGCGCCAATCGCGGCGATGATGGCCTTGATCTCGGCGTTACCCAGGGTCCTGTTCAAGGTGGCCGTCTTTGTGTTGAGCGGCTTGCCCCGCAAGGGCATGATGGCGTGGTGCCTGCGGTTGCGGGCCATTTTACAAGACCCGCCAGCCGAATCTCCCTCCACGATGTAGAGGATGGTCTCCTCAACATCTACACCTTTGGTGACGTCGGCCAGCTTGCCCAGGACACCCGCCTCTGGCACATCCAATGCAGAGCGCCTCATCACCAACCGGCGAGCCTGCTTGGCCGCTTCGCGACCTTTGCGAGCTGCCTCACATTGCTTGACGATGGCTCGGCCAACCGCCTTTTTCTTGCGGAAGATAGCCAGGAGGTTCTCATAGACCACCGACAAGGCCACGCCCTGCACGTGAGGCGATGTAAGAGCGTTTTTTGTCTGCGAGTTGAACTGTGGAGTTTCCGTCATCCTGACGCTGATGACGGCCGTCAGCCCCAGTTGGGCATCCTCGCCCTTGATGGTCCCGGTCTTGGCCCTCATTTCGCCGGCAAACTGGTTCAGGGCCTTGGTCAGTCCCGCCTGAAAGCCAGCCACCGCCGTACCCCCGTTGGGGGTGTGGATCGAGTTCACAAAGGAATAGACCTGGGTATCGTCGCCCGCATACTGCAAGGCGACTTCTACCACGATCGAGCCGTCTTCGTTTTGTCCTGTAAAGTGCAAGGGCTTGGGGAACAGGGGCGCTTGCCCTTCTACCAGGAACCTCACATAGTCCGTGAGGCCGCGGTCGTAACGGAAGGTGCGCTTGCGCCGGTCCTCTTTCTTCCCCCTCCGGTCGGCAAACTTGATGGTCAAACCGAGGTTGAGGACGGCCATTTGCTGGAACCTGGTGGCCAGCCGATTAAAGTCCCAGGGCACCGTCGTCTTCGGCCTCGGCCACTCCATCGTGGGGGCAAACCATTCCCTGTTGGGACGAAAGGTGATCTTGGTCCCCGTCCCCAGCCCTTTGTCGGCGTGGGTCTTGATGGCCTTGGCAGAGCCTCTCTCACCGACGTGGCCGATCACCTGGCCAGTCTTGGGACTGAGGATCTCCACCTCTGAAAGCGGATCCCCACCGTTCTCGAAGCGTTGGCGATAGACGACGCCGTCGCGCTTGATCTCGACCTCCAGAGATTCTGAGTAAGCGTTGGTCGCCTTGACTCCAATGCCATGGAGACCACCAGAAGCCGAGTAGCTGCCCCCCTCAAACTTGCCTCCCGTATGGAGCTCGGTCAATGCCAGGGTCAGGGCCGACTGCCCTTTCTCCGGCTTGATGGCCACCGGGATGCCCCGGCCGTTGTCCTCGATGGTGACGCTGCCATCCTTGTAGATGGTCACCTGGATCGTATCACAATGGCCGGCCATGGCTTCGTCTATGGCGTTGTCCACCACCTCCAAGAGCATGTGGTGGAGGCCATAGATCGAATTGTTGCCAATATACATGCCCGGCAGTTTGCGGATGGCTTCCAGGCCGCGTAGTTGGGCAATGTCCTCTGCTGTGTACTTTGTCGTCGTCATCAAAAAAAGCTCCTATGGTATTTCAAGGTCCACTATCAGTACTTGAGAATTTGGGACATCGTTTCAGCGCATACCCAGATCGCTTTCACTTTTGCTCGCGCTGGATGACAATCCAGCGCCCCAAAACGTTGTGGAAGCTGCCGGACTGTCGTCCGGCAGGAGCAAATTGTAAAGCCAGGTTTCCCCCAGGATGAAACGATGCGAATTTGGGATTCGGAGTGCAGGCGCAAGCCTGCTCCAGGCCTTGTAAAAGCGGACTGGCGTCCGCACTCTAGCGAATTTTCCCAGCTACTGACTATGTATTATATCAGAACATGCGTTCCAATGCAAATGAGACGGCCAGGATGGTCCAACAAGACAACGCTCAGCTTTCGGTTTTCAGTCCATGATCATCTCGTTTTCCGCGCCGTACAGGCCGATGACCTCCGCTCGCAGTTGTTCGCGGCCCTCCTCGTTCAGGCCAAAGGCGGCTGCCACGTAATCCCAATCGCGGGCGCGGATCAGGTCGCGCTGGATCCTGGCGTCACATTCTTCACATAGCATTATGTCATTCACCATCCCCCACATTTCACAGGCCTGGCATTGACCCTCCCAGAGGCCGAAGGTTTCTGCGTCTTCGATGCTCCACTTCCTCTCCGTGTTCTAGTCCTCGGTGAAAAGCTCAGCGCTCCAAGTCCCACGTGAGCCTGCGGCGAGCTTCTGGGGCTATATTAACCAATAAAGGCGATGTTGTCAAGACCAACGCCTGTGTTGGGTACATAGACTTGCCATAAAAGGCATTGGGTAGTTTGACAATGTCAATTTTGCTCGGAGGGGGTCTGTGACCCCTGACTTTTCCTTATCAACAACTTTCTGAGTCCAAGACGCGGGTCACAGACCCGCTCGGAGCTTTAGTGTAGGTGTGTAGGATCCAAGTTGTTGGCGATGAGATCAAAGTCACTGGCGGCCGATGTGCAAACAGGCACCGCCGATTTTGCAAACGGCACTGTTGCGCCACAGGCCGGTCGGCACAACCTGAAAAGCCACCTTATGGTGGCTTCCTGTACCTTCAAATTCTCCATTGTGAAAGCGTTCCGATAGCACCAGACCTACCGTGGATAAAGACGCCGCGTTTGTCCCATTCCCTGAGTCGTCTTGTGACCAGTGCCGCAGAAAGGGGCATAGTCGGCCAGGACGTTGAGCCGCCGGATGAGTTCGTTGCCCAGACGGCGGCTTTTGATGATGCGGTAGGTCACCGCGCCCACGAAGCCGATTTGGGTGTAGCGGTCAAAGCGCACTGCCCGCGTTTCCAAGCGGAAGCGGGCGATGGCCACGTGCGCGGCAACAACATCGAGGGTGTTGACGTTGAGGCGCAGGTCCTGCGGGGCAAAAGCGTTCCAACGCAACAGCCAACTCTGGAAGGTCAGCACCGGGTCGGGCAGGGGGTAGTGCATGTCCTGGGAACGGAAACTGGTGGGGGATACAAAGCGGAAGGCCAGGCTGGTGTCTGCCTCTGCATTGGCAACAAGATCGGCATAGGAGCAGTGTTCCACCTGCTGGCCCTCTTGTGCCACGGGCCAACGCTGGTTGACGATTTCCACCTGCGCACCATCCGACAGCGCTGCTTCCAGCGGCGGCCAGAGGGCGTCGTCCAGCAGGGTGAAGCGGCAGCAGGGTTGGCCGTTGCGCCGGGAGAGCGGGGTGACGGTAAAGGGCTTGAGGCCAGCGAGTTCGTGGACGTAACCGGCCAGGTCGGGATCACCCTGCTTGAGCCAGGAGTAGAAGGCCCCTTGCAAGGCCCGGTGCGGTCTGGTGGGGAAGGGAGCATCGGAATCAGCTACCAGGGGTAAGGTGATGGCATACGGCATTGGTCATCCTCTTTTGGTGGTTGAGCGAGCAGAAGTCTCGCGGCTTCCGTTCTGTAAGGTGGCTTCGAGGGTGGGGTAGTCAGTGTTCAAGGCAATTCTCCTTCATCCATCACGGCTCACTGATCAGCGCGAAAGGTATTTTGACCAACCGGCACTGATCCATGAAATCAGCCATTGGCCGCAGGACTTCCCGCTGACGGTCTGGGGGCAGGCGTGAGAACTGAGGGAAGCGCCCGTCTTCTTCGATAGCATCGGGTACGCTGAGCTGATAGAAGTAGCTCCCCTGCGGCGCTTCCATCTGGGCCACGATAGTGAGCAAAGCCCCCATCACTGTGCGTCCCCCGGCAATCCCAATGGCCACCTCGTCGCCAGCGTCCTGGGCCTCGGCCAGAAGGCGGGCAAAGGCGCTCTTGAACTCCCGCGCGTCGCGATCGTTGGTGATGTCGGTGGGGCCAATGCACACATCCACATAGTCTTCCATCCCTTGGTTCCTCAGGTCGTCGCGCACTGCCTTCACGGCCCGCTGCACCTGAAACTCTGAGGTGGACACTGTGCGCACCGCGTCAATGGCCGTGCCAGTTTGGGTCAGCGCGTGGTAGAGACCGGTGACCACTCCTGGCGACCGGCCCAGCGAGGCGATCAGCACCCGTCGCCCACTGGGCGGTCCGGGTTGCAACTGGGGCTCTGGCATACGATCCCGAAAAGCCCCGGAGAGGAGGCTCTGGATGTCTTGCTGGACCCATTGGATGAGTTGGTCAGGCACGTCCAGGTCGGTAAAGTCGCGGATGTAGTAGCCGGTGTCAAAGTCATCTATCCGCTCGATGAATGCATTCTGCCCAGGATCCAGATCTTCCTCCGGCACCTGCTTGCGGTAGAGCAAGATGGGCTTGCCTGTCTCGCATGCCGTGTCGAACTCGAACTCTGTAGCCGAACGTCCCTCCTGAAGTTCAAATCCGTACCGTCCGCCCAAGATGCCAAGGTAGACGTCGCACTCCTGGGCCATGATGCAGCAGGCTTCGCGCGGCGAGATGGACTGCGAGCCCACTTTCTCCGAACGCACTGCTTCAAGATGCAATTCGGCGATGGCCTGCTCCACGGCATCGCGCTCCGATTGCAGGTCCACAACAGTGGAGCTGATGAAGATCCTAAGACGTTGCAGCATCCTTATCTCCAAGATTTGCCTTGTCCTGCCCTTCCAAATTGGCAATTCTCTCGCTAACACTATCTATGCTTTCGCGAAGCGTACCTATCTTGCTGCGTGTTCTCAGTTCCATTGCCAGATCAAGCGCCTGTTGATAGGCAGCCAACGCATTCTCCAGATCCTCCAGCGTGCCGGCAGCCTCGTAAGCTCTGGCCAACGCCACTTGCGAGTCCAAAAGCAGCCGGGGCTTGTCAATGTCAAGACATAGCTCCACTGCCATTTCCGCTGCCCTGATCGCCTGGGGGTATCTTTCGGCCCATAGTAAGATCTTGGCCTTCTTCAGCAGTGCCTCTACCGCCGAGACCCAATATCTGCAGCGAGCCCGAATCTCAAACAGGGCCTGAAGGTTGGCCACTATTTCATCCACTGGAGCCCGAGGCGTATCGTCCCCATCAAACTGATAATCAAGGCTCTCTTTCAGGCACCGTAATGCCCCGAAATCTCGTCTCTTTCGTCTCTCTTGTAGGTGAACTTGCGCCAGGCGATGCCACAGAGCGGCCAACTTGTCGCGGTCTCGCAACCTCTCGTAGACCCTGATAGCGTTTCTGTACGCACGAACTGTCTCTGCACGCTCCGTGCGTTTTGGCATACTTTCTCTCGACCTCGCCCAGCCCTCATACGTTTCTGCCAGGATGCTTTGGGTAGCTTCTTCACTTGACCACTCACCCAACTCCCTGTAAATCTCCAGCGCCTCCTCCAAGTGATCCACAGCTTCCTGCCAGCGACCTCCCCCTGCATCTGCCCGTGCCCACTCTACATACAGACCGGCTAAGTCCAGGGAGCGCGATCTCTGAAACCCATCCATCTCATGAGTGGCGATATGACCGCTAGGCATCCTCTGCTCGCTGGCCAGGACCCCAGCCAACTCCACTCTGGCATGGGCTGCTTCGATTGCCTCATCCCACATTTCGTTTGTCCTGTAGAATGACTGAAGTTCATGAAGCGCGCGGTCGTGCTCTGCCTCGTCCCAGACGCCCTGGTCCAGAACCCTTTGATAGCGATGCACCTGTTCCCACTGCTCGGCGTCTCTCAGCGCGGTGAAAAATGCGTTGAACTCTGCCTCTGCACCGGTAACAATCTCACCAGATGGACGGCTCCGCTTCGCGCGTATGACAAAGCTATTGGTCCCGGGTTCATCCGGCAAGATACACCACAGCGCACCAGTACTTCGTCTGATGCAACGCTGTACGTCCGTATCGTAGGGGATGTCGCCGACCAGTATCGTGTCGCGCTTCAGCCATTCCGAGACAGATCGTTCTAAATTAGCGGGAAACTCGAATTGTCCTGTAGCGGTCAACGGCAAGGTCTGAGCATTGATGTCCCCGCGCAGTTTGATGACTTTGATGCGCGGCGTGGCGCGAGATAGTGTCTCCACAATCTGCGCGGTGTTGGTCCCATCATAAACCAGGAGCACACTCTGGTCAGCGGGCAAAGGACGCACCATGTCGTCTATGGCGTCGTCTACGTTCAACGTAAAGATGAGATTGAAGTAGCCCGCCTCTGCTAGCCATGCCATCGCCTGATATCCTGGCTCCAGTCCGAGTGCGTCCAGCGGCTTTTTGAGCAACACTTTGCGTTCCGTCGGTGAAGTGGGTTGCATTGCTTTCCAAAACGCTTCCCAATCCTCCGTCCCCGCGAAGGCGCGCCGCACGGCAAGCGTGAGCGAGAGGCTCGACCCCAGGAGTAATACGTATGGGGTCTCACTCTGTTCTTGACGCTTTTGCATTAGGTGCGCCAGTTTTTGAATGGATGGATTCATACTCATTCAGTTCAACAATTGACGTAACCCGGCGTCATTTCACCGGCGCTGTTTCTGCCTTCCCCTCGCGTAGCGCTTTCCTGTCTCCGTCTGATAACGTGTCATCAGTCGGAAACTCCAGCCCAGCACGGCCAGCGCCCGGCGGTCTCCTTCCACTCCCCTCAGGTGACGCCGGCACGCCTCGGCGATGCGCCTCAGGTAATCGCGGGTGCGTTTGCTGCGCACGTATCCGGAGCGCGGCAGACGATCGAGCAGATCAAATAGCTTCTCCCTGCTCCGCGTACGCTGAAAATAAGAGATCACCTTCCCCAATTCGTTGCGATCTACGTCTGGCGCAAGCTCGCGAGCCAGGGCGTCAGCAACGGCAAACTCCTGGCGAGTCAGCACAATCGGCTCCTTCCACTCTTCCATCGCTCCTCCTGGCTTCAGTACATCCCGGCCGGGCACTCGCGCTCGTCCAAATGGTGTCGGCCAAGAATCTTGCGCAGTGCCGAACTCTGCTCCTTCAAAATCAGCCGTTCCGCTAGCGCCTGCTGCAACTTCTCCCCAATGAAAGCTACCAAGTCATCTCCCTCGTATATCTCTACCGCTGGCCCGGCCTGCATAAAGTGGTCGGGGGCCAACACCTCCACCTGTCCGGGCTCCACTTGCAACGAGCCCAGACAGGACGGTTTGCCTCCACCCAGCTTGAGGACAATGCTGCCGTCCAGCCCCAGGGCGAAGAAAAGCAGTCCCAGCTCGGCGCCGCTCAGATTCTCAAAGCTGAGAGTACCTCGTATCAGGCTCCCGCGAGCGATGACCTCCACTGGCGGCTGCTGGGGATCCTCGGCCGGGCGGCCGTGGTAGTAGAACTTGCGCCCCTTGAACTGGCCCTCTTTGGTCTGGTAGGTCGCCCTGGCCCGATGCGCCCGTGGAGCATACAGCGCTGGCAGGTGATACAATTGGGTTTCGCCTCTCGCCAGCCGGGCATCCCCAAAGAACACCTTGGACATGCGACTCATGCGTCCAAAGATCGAGCAGGCCGGGCAGGCCTTCTCCGGCTGGCACTCGTCGCGGCGCTTCGGTTGGTGAGGCACCAGCCGCCGGTCGAGGCGCGTGACCGTCACGCACGAGGGGCTGATGGCTTCGGCGACGCTGCGCACCACGCCCTTGAGCGAGGAGCCGGGGATGGTCGGTACACCGTCCACCCGATAGCAGGCCCGCACCACCGGTGCCTCTTTGTGTCTCACGTCTTCCCCCAGGGCATAGCCGCCGCTGGCGACAAAGATGGGAGTGAGCGCCCGCAGTTGGTAGACCAGCCGCCCAGACACATAGCCTTCGCCCAAGATCTGCTCATGGCCGACGGTCTCCCCCTTACGAGGCACAGCGATGGGCACAAAGGCATACGGTTTGGGCACCGTGGGTCGTTCATAGTCTCTGGACATCGTTCGTACCCTCCACATCCACCATGCGGGTCAGCACCGGCCGCTCGGCGACGCGATAGACCCTCACTTTCAGCCGCGCCCAGCGCTCTGGGTCAGGCGTCTCGTCCAAAGGATACACCAACGGGCGCGGGATGCGCGTCTCAATCCACTCGTGAGGCACATCCTGTCCCGCCTTGCGGTGCGTCGAGGCCAGGTGGCGGCGATGCATCCCCACCAACATTACCGTGCTCTCCTCAGCCGCGTCCACCTCCAGCGGCTTCTCGTCTTCGGCCACCGTGATGGGCTCCCAGCCCTGCGGACATGGCTCGCTCTCGGTGAGCAGCAGCAGATCCACTTGGCCATCCCGCCGATGCGACCAGCGCACTTCCAACGTGGGGCCAAAAGCCCGCCCGTGGGTCCAGCTCGCCTGTGGGCGACGGTAGTTGGTCAGATGCAGGTCAGCCGGCTCTTCGGCGTAGATAAACTTGACCTTGTCCTTGAACCCATCTACCGCGTCAATCCATTCATCGGCGGCAACGCGGCGATGGTATACTTTTGGTTGGTCAGCCATCGCCTCAACCTCCCGCCGACTGAGTGACGTACCGGGCCCAGGGCTGCACCGTGGCCTTGAGCAGCGCCTCGATCTCCTCCGCATCCTCAAAGGTCAGGGTAACCCGGCCCCATTCGGCCTCCACCCGTCGGGGGGTGGGCAGCGGCAGGGGCTCTTCGGGGAAGAAACCATAATCCTCCTCGATGCCGAAGGCGGTCGCACCGTATAGGTCGGTGCCGAAATCCAGGTCACTGGCCTGACCGAACTGGCCTGGGTAGGAGATCTGCAACTTCTGATAGGCCACCTCGACTTGCCCCAGCCCCCGTGACTTGGCAAAGCCGATGGGCACGCGCCCGTCGGTCATGTCGCGCAGGGCCACAGCCAGCAGCCCCACCTGCCAAAGCTGAAAGTTGCGCACCGCCAACTGGGCCTGGAAGACGCCGCGCGTCACCACCTCCAGTTGGAACGGCCCCACAGCCACCGCGCCGGAGATGCGATCAATGGCCACCCCATCGCGCTCCTCTGTGTCGTTGACGGCCTGGATCGTCTCAGGGGTGGGATAGGCGTCGGCAAACCAGGCGTGGCTGGCCATTACTGTGTGCCCGAAAAGGCGGCAGATAGGACATAGCTTCTGGTAGATCTCAGTGCCGCTGGCACCTTTGAGTTTCCGTTCCAACTCGAAGCCACAACCTTTCTTCGTCCCATCTTTCTTGTCATCCCGCTTTAACGGATTACATACATCTAGCCCCACCGTGCGGCCGATCTTCTCGCAGTAGCTGCGCACCGCACCCTTGAGGCTGGAGCCGGGCAGATACACCGTCCGTCCCAACTCGGCGTGGTGGGTGCGCACAAAGTTCATGTCCAGCAGCGTGGGATCGGCCCCTGCCTCCTTGCCCGACTTGATGAGCAGCGGGCCCTGGGGAGCGATCAGGAAATCCAGCCGTAGTTCGTTCACCAGTCGCTTATGCATCGCTCTTCCCTCCCTTGGCGACCTCATCCAGGAACGCCTTCCAGTAGCTGCGACGTATCTCTTCGTCGGCCAGCGAGGTCATGGTCCGGTCCAACAAGTAGGCCCTCAACCCATCGCGGGTCACCAGCCACGTCTCCTTTCCGTTTTCCCAGTCCACCTCTAGTTTCACCTCACCCAGCCCGCGCGAGCGACCACCGCCCAAGGTGACGAAACCGTCCTCGAACTCTCGCAGTCCCAGGAGAGCCAGCCCCAACTCGACGCCGGTGGCGTTGTCCACCACCATCTCGAAGCGGAAAGCGGTGCCCGCCGGCACGGCCTCGTAGTCGAACTTTAGGCCCGCGCCTACGGTCTCAGTATCACGGTCAATGGCCACCCCGTCGCGGATCAGATAGCGGTCGAACCAGGTGTCGGCCACGACCGGCATGTCGCGCACCATCAGTTTGGAGGCCAGCCAGGGCGCGCCGCACAGACGGCAGGTCCAACAGGAGGCCTTCAGGATACGCTGACCCAGTTCGGCAGGGTTATCGCGGTTCTCTTCTTTCAACTTGTCAACGTCCCCCTGGCTCAGGCAGCCGGACACCGCGCCGGGCCCGCCGAAACGGGCAGCCGTGTCGGTGCTGAGGCAGGCCAGCTTTTCGTCCATCCCCCGCAGCAACGCCTCCAGATGCGCACGGTAGGCACCTTTGAACGAACTGCCAGGGATGTAGGGCTTGCCAGCCAGGTCTTTGACCACTGGCAAGTCCTGCTCCGTGGCCCCGCCGCCTCCCCCCGCGCCGATGCGCAGGGCCGTCTCCAGGTGTAACGTGCCGGTCACCCTCAGACGGCTGTGGAAAGCGCTGAAATCCACTAGCTTTTGCTCCATCGCCCGGCCTCCTTTCGATAGTAGAAGTAACGGTTGAGCTGCCCCAGGTACTGGCGCACCATCTCAATCCACACTTCGTCAATGTCCCTCTCCTCGGGCTGGCCAGCTCGCAGTTGGCGGCTTACCTCGTGCGCGATACCCTCCGCCTCCTCGTGCAGGTCATCCAGTTCTCTGACCAGCTTCTCACCAAAGTTGGCCTTTCGCCAGCTCGTGCCGGACACGTCGCGACCAGCCTGGTACAGGACAAAGTTCTTCACCAGCTCGACGCTGGGCGTCTCCAGGGCTACGGCCAGCACGTTGCCGATCTGGTGCTTCTCCATCCGGCTGTTGACGACGTTGGTGTCGTCCACCAATTCGCGCATACGGAGGATCAGGGTATTGGTCGTCTGATCTACGCCATGTCGGATGGCCATACGCCGCCGTACCGCCTCTCGCTCCGCCTGCTTGATGGTTTCTTTTTCACTCATAGCGTCACCTCCGCTTGGTAGTGAATGGGGCTGGAGATCAATACCTGCCCAAAGCCCCGGGCCCGCTCCTCACCCAACCTCTGGTTTTCCAGTTTCTGCAGCTCAGCCTGCAAGTCACCAAACGACAGTCCCTCGGTCCGGTACATGAACACGCTGCCCATCGCCGTGGCCAGCGCCGTCCGCCGGGGGAGCCGTCCTCCCATGTGCCAGCCGCCGATCATGGATTGCTGGCTGATGGCCCGCCACAGTTGCACGGACTCTAGCGGCAATCCCAGGTCGGCCAGGGCGGGACGGGTGGCGGGCAGGCCGTGATGGGTCAGGAACGCCGGTGCCAGCAGGTCCAGGCTGAAGAACCGCACGTCGGCGGCGAGGGGCTCAACCCCAGCAACCCGCTGGTAGAAGCGCCACTCGGTCCGTACCGCCGCGTCGAATTCCTCCAGCCTTTCCCTGAGTCCAGGCAATGAACCGTCCGTCTCGCTCAGAACCTGTACCTTGACGTTGCCCAGCCCCCGCGAACGCCCTCCACCGATCCCTTTGACCTTGGGCAGCCAGTGCTCCAGGACCGCGCCCTGGTCGTCACTGCAGAGAACAGCCCCACGAAACAAAAGGGGCATTCGATCCTTCGTGTGTGTCTCAACCGTCTCCAGGGTGTAGAGCAATCGCTCAGCGGCCGTCTGTCGCCAACGGTCAATCGCCGTGCGTGAGATACGCCGCACCGGCGTGGTCATCCGCCCGTATTGTCCGGCAACAACTTCGTAGTATCCCCCTAGCCGCTTGACGTCGCTGTGACACTCTGGGCACAGCGGCGTGTAAAGACAGGGCAGATTCACCCGCTCATCCAGCATGGCCTCGAAGACAGCCTGCCGGATGAGAATATCGCCGACGCCGTGGTGCTCACCCTCTTGGGACTGAAAGCCGGGGTAATACTTACAAGTCCGTGCCGAGAGGGGCAGCGGGTAGGTCTGCGAGCCGCTGCGTGACGGGTACAGGTTGTCGAAAATAGGCTCGGTGGCTGATTCGCCAAAGAGAGCCTCAAAGTTGTCCCCCGCTTTGGCAGACAGCAGCGTCTCGGCCAGGGCACCGCGCAGGGCAGCGCCTGGGATGTAGTCGCGGGTCTGGTTGTAAAACCTGCTCTCTCCGTCGGTGCCGATCATCAGCGATGACTGCAGCGTGATCTCTATCTCCAGACGTTTCTTGGTCATGACAGCCACCTCCGTCGCACGTCGTCCGCCGAGAGCAGGGTTTCGCTGCCGTCGTCCTCGATCCGATAGAGTTCGAATTCCAACTCACACCAGCCCATCCCACTCGTCTTCCCGCCTCCCAGGGCCAGCAGGTTTTCCAGTCCGGCCACCAGCAGTCCCAAGTCCCTATCATCTAACTGGCCGCTGATCTCACCCTTGAGGGTGACCGTGCCGCCGGGCAGGAAGACCTCGGTGGTGTAGAGCAGTTGATCCTGGGCCACGCGGCGACGTCGCGATAGCCCCACACCATAGCGCAGGCTAGTGCGCGGCGGCGTCCTGGCCTCCGCCAGGAAAGCCGGTTCCATGAGAGTCAGGTCGGTGAAGGTCAACGGGGATTCTAGCCAGGGAGAGCCAAACAGGCGGCAGATGGGGCAGAACCTTTCGTCCTCGCCGGGCTGACACATGGCCTCGGCCACTGGATCGTCGCAAGTCTCCTGGCCCATGGCCTCCGCCAGTTGCTTGCACGTGTGTCGCAGGCGTCCCTTGAAGGACGAGGCCGGAACCATCGGCAGGCCGCGCCAATCGGTCAGCATCGGGCGCTGGGCCAGTGAGCCGCCCATCGTCCCCGAACCGACGTTGAACGCCCCGTCAAAGTGGACATTAAGTTTAGCCCGAAAGCGCATCACTCACCTCCCCCAATAGGACATCCCATCGCCCCAAATCCTCTTTCGAAGGTACAAAGTCATACAGCTCGGCCAGGTCGGGCAGGATGCTGGTGTAGGCCACCTCAGCGTCTGGGTCACAGTCAACACGGTTCCATGGAATGGGATCTCTCTCTTCGTCAAAGTGCCACGCTTTCTCTATCGCCTTCAGGATGGCCCCCGTCTCGCGTTCGTGCAGGCGGGCCTGCTGGTAGAGGAAGAAGAGCGACCCGCGTTCCCGTCCCTCGTGCAGGGCCTCGACCAGCCGCTGCAACTGGCTGGTGGGAAAGCCAGACAAACGCATCTGACGGAGGAGGCGCAACAGGGTTTTCATCTCCTCCAGGGTATAAGGCGTGCCGGTCAACCTGAGGGCAGTGCGCTTGCTCTCACCCGGCAGCTTGATGGGATAGGTAGCCCGCAGGTCGTCAATGTCGCGGCGCAACATGCTCTGTGACTTGAGCACCAGGAAATCGAGGGCAGGGGCTCTTGCATCGTGCGTGCGCCGCTTGGCAGTGCGCTTGAGCAGTTGCTCGGCCACGTCGCGCAGAGCGCGCACCGGGTTGTGCGACTCGGCGATGACGGCACCGGCCGACATCGTCACGGGGCTTCCGTCCGGCAGTTGGAACCCGGCCTCTTTCATCCCCTGGCCGAACCGCTCACAGATGCGCACGGCCAGGGGCAGGGCCACGTCACCGGGCACGATCAGGAGCACATCGTCGCCGCCGATAGTGATGATCTCAAAGGGATGGATGATTTCAGGTCCTCCGTCTTGCTCTCGTTTCACCTTTGCAGGTCGCACCAGATCGGCCAGCGCCTGGTACACCGCGCTCTCGGTGACGTCTTTGAGGGCATCACTGACCTGTCGGAACTCGGCTATCGTGCGCTGTGTTTCCAAAAGCCGCCCGACGCTGTTGCCGTCGGCATAGATAAAGCCGACGTAACCGCTGCGCGCCGCGCAAGCCTGCCCGATCTCGCCCAGGTCGTTGGCTATCTTCACATCGTCTGGGCCATGCTTCCCGTAGTACGTCACCTCAAGATCGGAACGCTTTGCTACGAAGCCAAGGTACTTCTCCAGCCAATGGCTGCGGTCGGCGCGACGCCCCTTCACCTTGAGGAGACAAGGTTCGCACAGCGGCCAGAGGTCCTCGTGCAGTCTACCCATCAGGGCAGCAGGCCGCTGTCCACAGGAGCGGCAGCGCTGGGCGTGGGGCAGCGTCTCGCGGAAAGGGGTCAACGGGCGGTTGTCCTTGCGACGGCGCAGCGCCACCCCCGCCAGCTTGACCATCTGCCCGAATCCCCGCCGAGCCTCGAAGGCATCCTTTGATATCTCACCGGGCGGCTTGCCGTCCTGGCCATAGACCTCGTAACTGGCAGCGATACGGCGCCATTCAGAAGGATAGGCCCCGCGCAGCGCGTTCACCGCCTCCAGCGTGACCGTGCCATAACCGCCTCGCAGCTCATCGGCGGTCGTGCTGTAGGTGATACAGGTCGTCGTGGCCACCCCAGTACACTGCGGGTAAAGCGACTCGATCTTGTGCTTGAGCTCGGCCAGCAGGTCGGCATCGTCCGGCAGGATCGCCAGCAGGCTTCCTCCGCCGTAGTAGATCACACACTTTGCATCTACGGCCTGCTCCACCAACCCCGCCACTTCCTTATTGAGATCCTGTAGCAGCATGCTCGCCCCCCGGATCTCTGGCATCCGTGCCGACTCAAAGACATACTCCTGCACCCGATCCGCGTCGGCTGAAAGCAGAGCCAATCCGCCAAGCTGCTTGACCTCTTCGGCAGATAGCTTTTGACCATCGAGAAGTGGATAGAGCACCTTTTCTCGCCATGCATTCCAGTTGGCGCTCACCAGTCCCTCCTTTCCCCCAAAACAAAAAACCGCAGCCACCCGACCCCAATCGGGCGTGCTACGGCTCCAGACCATCCAACCGATATGCAAACTCGCGGCTGCTGTGCTGCACCCGCTGCGTACAACCTCCCCCTCCACCGCGAGTTCTCATTCTTTTCGCCTCCTTATGATGGCAAACACACAAGGGCGAATCTAAATCAAGTGACCATCAGGGTACAATACTATTATACCACACTTTAGCGGCTTGTAAAGCACCAAAAAGTACTATTTTTCAGATACCTTCGGGTTAGTAAATTATACTTCTGAGTATTAATACTTTGTGCATTTTCGCACAAATCGAGCTCCCTTCATGCAGTTGAGGAGTGATGCAACAGACTGGACCACACTATGGCATATTGATACTTCTTAAGACGTAACACTCTAGTTCCATGAGAGGGAGCGGAGGGCACGCCGATTGAGTAACGACTTGGGTTGAGTAGCGAAGCGTATCGAAACCAGTGTATCGAAATCAAGTGCCCGGAGCGGCTGCGGCATGCAACCGCTTGGTCTCGACTGGTTCTCCACGGAGTTTATCCTGAGCCTGTCGAAGGGTTCCGAACCTACTCGACCGGCGCTATCACTTCCTGCTCACGAAACTATATTGATACCAGGACCTGGCGCAGATCATCGGATTCAACCAGATGCTGAGCTAACCGGGATGCGGAATCCTGTTTAGAGAGATGATCGTCGAAGGGCAACTTTCGGGCCCTGGCGATGGCGCGAAGGGTACGCCAGGTTTGTTGGAGAAGACAGCCCTGGAGTTTCATGGCCGGCCTCCGTTGGGTATTGACAGAAAGGTGATTCTATTATACAATAGACTCAGCGGAAGGACAACCAGCAGGGAGCAAAGTCAAGCAAGTTAAACATAATGTGCGGCAAAGGGATATAAGATGTACGCTGAAAGGGTGTATTTCGAAAGTTCTCGCCGAGTGGGTACAATCGAGAGGAAACGCGAGAAAAATCGAGCTTATGGGAGAAAAAGGGGGTGGCGGCAAACTGCGCTCTGAAGACCACTAATCCCCGACAGGGGACGGAAACATATATCCACGCACTTGTCCCGCTTCGCTACCGAAGCTCTGAAGACCACTAATCCCCGACAGGGGACGGAAACTCTTCAAGAGATTTTCTACATCGATGATATTGTACGTCTCTGAAGACCACTAATCCCCGACAGGGGACGGAAACCTGGGATCGGATTTCAGGAGCTTGATGGTCTGCTCCCTCTGAAGACCACTAATCCCCGACAGGGGACGGAAACCGATTGGGTGGTTTTTGTGCCACACCTTCGGGGTATTTGTCTGAAGACCACTAATCCCCGACAGGGGACGGAAACTAGCGGATGTAGGCGATTGAGGTCTTGATGGTCTGGCTCTGAAGACCACTAATCCCCGACAGGGGACGGAAACATGATACCGTATCCACTTACGCCAATCTTTTCGATAGCTCTGAAGACCACTAATCCCCGACAGGGGACGGAAACGTTTCCGTGGTCGTTGTGGTCTCGGCTTGTGGTACCGCTCTGAATACCACCAATCCCCGCAAGGGGACGGAAACCCAGATCTGGTCTGAGTAGTCTTTAAGATCTCTCGTTTCTCTGAATACCACCAATCCCCGCAAGGGGACGGAAACTTACAAATTAGGGGTTTTAAGTATCGTCCCAGCTCGACTCTGAATACCACCAATCCCCGCAAGGGGACGGAAACTTTACGGGCGTTCATCTCAGTACAACAGGGTTAAAGACACTGAATACCACCAATCCCCGAAAGGGGACGGAAACGCCCAAGGAA
>SOHZ01000429.1 GCA_004377365.1 Anaerolineales bacterium
CTAGGCAATTATGTCAAATATACGCTTCGCATAGAAGTGTCGAAGACAGGCTTAGACTGATACGTAAGGCCATTCCGACGAAGCAAGAGGCAGTCGAGATGCTTCTTGACCAACCCGATGAAGTGCTGGTGCCATTCTTGTTAGTTCAATATCGGTCGGACAAATGGACCCGACAGACGAGGGATTGGATATCTGAGGTGTTTATCTCCGGGGATTATGGTAAGGCAGTCATAACGATCTTTGAGGATGTGATTCTCCATGAAAAGCTGACCAGCCGAGATTTCAAGACCGCGGTGCTAGCCGCACGGCGAGCCCTCGGAGACGAGTTCGATCAGTGGTACGAGAGTATAAGGGGACTTAGCTATTCGGACGAAGTGCGACGTCATGAAAAGGAAGAGGCGATAAGGCGAGAAATGCAGCGGGAATTGATGATGATGAGAGATAGGGCCCTTCTGGAGCACGAAATTGAGGCTGCTCGTCGTCGGGCTGAAGAGAAAAAAAGCGAGGAGCCTTAGATATCAGGAAAGGGCTCTGACTGAGTTAACCTGGAGGTCAACAAGCGAGCTCATTTGAATCATGCGTACCATCAACTCCAACGGACCAGTGTCGTTCACTAGTCCGCCTGATCTGGCGATCCAGCCGACCGCGTTGGCCGCACGCGCAAATTCAGCGTGTCCGGTCAGCAGCAGCGTCTATTCGTCGGGGGGCTCACGCTAAACGCGCGCTGCTGATCTCCAGGCCGTTGGCTGAAATGCCCATCGCCATAGGAGAGCGTAGCCGGCCTGTGATCAGGGCGGCTTTGCTTTTGCCTACCGGCCAACTGTCGTGAATTGCCTGGTTTTATACTGCAATTCCAGTTAGGATGACAACGTCACAGTGAGCCATCGCCCTATACGCGGCCATCCGCAAATATCTCGGCCAGTTTCACGGAGCCGTAAACCATCCCGGCGAAATGTGATTCGACTGCATGGCCCCCACACGGGGGCCATGCAGTTTTTTCTCCCGACCCCTTCCCTTTATTCACCAAATGTGGTAAAATGAGGTGAACCTCTCACAGGTTGGAGAAGGGGAAGATGTCTCAAGTCCAATTTGAGTCGGCACAAATCAGTGGCCCATGTATTTCGGGGAGACTGAAGCCTATAGCAGTCTATTCCAGCTTAAACAGCAGGTGAAAACGTAGTGACTGAGGAGGGGCAGCATGAAAGAGGCAGGTTCTCTCAACCCTAATCATCAATCCAGGGCGGTAGGTAACCCGGCCACCGAGTCTGAGATCACTATCCCGCGCACAATCCGAGTTCTCATGCCCGATGACTCTGTGGTGGAAATGGACCTGGATGAGTACCTTAAGGGCGTGGTGCCGGCAGAGATGGGCACCAATCGCCCCCTGGAGGCCCTCAAGGCTCAGGCGGTAGCGGCCCGATGCTATGCCGTCGTCTACCCTCGCCACAGCGACAAAGGGGCCGACCTGTGCACTACCACCCACTGCCAGGTGTGGAAACCGGATCACTATCCAGATGCCGACCAGGCTGTAGAGGAGACCAGCGGGGTGGTGGCGACCTATCAGCGGGCCGATGGCACAGAGGCAGTGATCACAGCCTTTTACTTCGGCTATTGCGACGGCCATACCCGCAACAGCGAGGACGTGTGGCGCGCGGCCCTGTCCTACTGTCGCAGTGTGCCCTGTCCCAAACCTTTTCCCAGGATGTGGGGCCATGGCGTAGGGATGTGCCAGGAGGGAGCCCAGGCTATGGCCCGCGAAGAAGCGAGCTACAAAGACATCCTGACGCACTATTACATCGGGATACGTGTGGTCAAAGCAAAGGTGTGGCCCCCACCTGTGCCAGCGGAGAGCGTTATCCGAGGCAAAGTGGTGGATGGGCATGGTCGCCCCCGACCGTCGCTGGGGATTGAACTGCGCTCTGGTGAATTTCACGCGCGCTCTATCACCGCCAGCAATGGTCGTTTTGCCTTCTTAAACCTGAAAGCTGGTGAGTTCAACCTGACGGTGCCTGGCACCGAGGCCCGGCGCGAGGGCATCATCACCAACGGCAGCGATACGGTGGAACTGGAACTGGTTGCTCCGTTGCCGGAGCCAGACCACCTGGTCCACATTGATCCTGATGGGCAGCGCATCCTTGGAGTGGGGGGCACACGCTTCTTCGTGTGGGGCGTCAACTACGAAGGCTACTTCGACCGGGCCTGGCGGTTGTGGGACGATGGTCAATTTGCCCCCGATCTGATAGACCGGGATTTCGCCAAAGCCAGCGATGCCAGTTTCAATGCGGTGCGGATATTCGTCCAGCAGAGCCTGGCCCAGGATGTGCGAGCAGGCAAATTTCACAAGCTGGACAAGGTGGTGGAACTGGCTCAGCGTCGCAACCTGCATCTGCTGTTGACCTTCAATGACTATCATAGTCCCGACCTGGCGGCTGTGGGCCAACTCGATGCCCAGATCGCTGCTCACCTGGCCGATGAGCCCACTATCATGGGCTACGATCTGGAAAATGAACCGGGCTTTTACGCTATCATCTCTGCCGAATACCCTCCCGAGTACCAGCCTCTCGTCCACACCACAGCCCTGATAGATCACTACGGAGAGCGTAAGAGCCAGGCCGAGGTAGATGCCTGGCGGCAGACTTCTGCCGGTCGGCGGGTTGTTCCTCAGCGTCTGTCTTCCTGGCTGGGTTACCTGTATGTTAACGCCTATTTCCTCTACCTCGACTGCCTGCGGGCCGCCAGCGACTGGGTGCGACGGAACGGAGGCACGAGCCTGCACTATTTCGATTCCCCTGAAGCCGACGTCTGGCGGCCCTTCCTCCACGTGCTCGATGATACAGTGCGTGCCTGGATTAGTTCTCAAATGGACCTCATCCGGGCGGCCGATCCCTGCCATCTGATCACCGTTGGTTACAACAATTACATTTTCGCTGGACAACCGGCCAACAGTATACTTGATTTCCAGTCGTACCATCGCTATACCTCGGCCAGTTATTGGGGGCTGAAAGGTACGTTTAACGTCGTTGATAAGCTGGCCCAGATATTGCCCACCACACCCCTGACCCTGGGCGAGTTTGGCTATTCCAATGCCAGTGGTAGTACACCGGACACTTCCCAACCGGTTGATCCGGGCCTGACGGCCATCCACGAGGTGGCTGTATACCTGTATTTGCGCAGCCAGGGGTACGGTGGTGGTTTCAAGTGGATGCTCAACAATGTGTGGGGCGGGTCCAACCCGTATGAGGCCAACTTTGGTGTCTTTGCCGCCGATGATCGCCCCAAGCCCATACGTGACGTGGTGGCGGTGCTGTCTGCCCACGATCGCCAAAGCCCGGCCTTGGGTGAGGTCACCGCCTTTCAGGACGAGGTCACGGGCGCGGGCTACACCTATCGGGCCGAAGAGGCTTTGTTTGTGGGAGCGAGTCACTACGAAGGCGAAGGATTGACTTTCCAACCTCAAACCCCAGGGCAGGTATTTCTGACCTGGAGCGGCCCCCGGCAAGTGACCATTCAAACTATAGTTGACAGTGGGCTGACGCTAGACCCGGCCTTGCTGGTGGAAGGGTGGGATGCCACACAATCTGTGGCTGTGTATCGCCTGCGCGAGGGGCAGGAGCCGCTGCCGGTGCAATCGTTCCCTGTCGGGGAGCCAGCCCATTTCACCGCCCAGGCTGGCCAAATCTACACCCTGGTGCCTGAGCCCCCGCTGCCCCCTGAGCCCACAACCTGGTATTTCGCTGAGGGCACCACCCAGCAGCCGTTCGAGGCATTGTGGATCGTCCTCATGAACCCGCAGACCGAGCCAGCCAATGTGCAGCTCACGTTCATGAAACCGGATGGCTCCACCGTGGTTCGACGTTATACCGTGCGCCCAACTTCCCAATTTTCAGTGCGTGTCAATGACATTGTTCCCAACGAGGCCCTTTCCACGGCCGTCGAATCGGATCTCCCGGTCTATGCCGAGCGGACCATGTACTTTCACCATGATGGCCACACCTCACGTGGCGTCTCGGAGCCAGCCCAAACATGGTACTTTGCCGAGGGCTACACTGGCCCCGGCTTTGACACCTGGGTTTTGCTCCAGAATCCAAATTCGACACCGACCCGCGCCACGGCTACCTTCTTCCGGGAGGATGGATCGCAGGTCCGCCGCGAGTTCACCCTGGCTCCCACTTCCCGTCTTTCCATCTGGGTGGATCAAATTGTGCCTGACGTGGCCGTGTCCACCACTGTCCAGGCCGATCAACCCATCATTGCTGAGCGGGCCATGTATTTCGGTGGTGGCGGCGGGCACGCCACAATGGGCGTGTCCGAGTTGTCCCGGGTCTGGTACTTGACTGAGGGTTACACTGGCTTCGACACCTGGATTTTGCTCCAGAACCCCAACCCGACACCGGCCAATGTGACGGTCTATTTCCTGTTGGAGGAGGGCGAGCCGGTCATCCATCGTCTCCAGATACGACCCACAGCTCGCTACACTTTGTACGCCAACCAGGTGGTACCTAATCAGGCTTTTGGCACCCGTGTAGAGTCCGATCAGCCCATCGTCGCTGAGCGGGCGATGTACTTCGCCGGGGCGCGAGGGGGGCACTGCTCCATCGGTGCCACGGCCGGTGCCTACGAATGGTACCTGCCTGAAGGCTCAACTGCCGCCGGGTTCAGCACGTTTATCCTGGTGGCCAACCCCAACGCTGTGCAAGCGCAGGTGGACCTAACTTTTATGACGGCCGATGGCGACACTGTAGACCGCCATTACACCATGGCGCCCAACTCCCGACTTACCGTTCACGTCAACCTTGAGTTGCCCGGTGTCCGTTTCGCCACGCGCATCGTAGCCGACCAGTTGGTGATTGCCGAACGGGCCATGTACTTCAATGACGGCCAGGGAGGCACAGCATCTATAGGCATTCCGGGCTTATAGCTTGTACCGCAATAGGTGGGTTGTTGACGAAACATGCATCTGGCAGTATACTGAGATAGCACGAGAATGAGAGGGAGGAAGGTATGAGCACCCGAATTGCCGTTCAGATAGATCCAAAAGGGCTATTGATTCCGCGCGCTGCCATTCGCGAGTGGCTGGAGCAAGGTGTCGAGGTTATCAAGGACAAAGAGCGAATCATCATTCAGCCCCGGTCCGCGCCACGTACCGAACGGGAGCGCGTGCTGCAAATCCTGGAGGCCTCTGGCTTGTTGGTAAAACCTCAGTGGGAACCGACATCACCGCCTGTGTCCTCCACCGAACTCGCTGAACTGGCTGAGAAATTCAGCGTGGGGCGGCCACTGTCGGAGATCGCTATCGAGGAACGAGAGGAACGATGGTAACGTACTACCTGGATACCAGCGCGCTGCTCAAGCGATACCTCAATGAAGTGGGCAGTGATTGGCTGCGACGCACCATTGCACCCGCACATGAGGTTGTGATCGTGGCGACCCAACTGCTGATCATTGAAGTGATCAGCGTGTTCAACCGGCGTGTACGTGAAGAGACAGTAACCACTCATGATTATGCGCGTCTGTCAGGACGTTTCCGTGACGATTGCCGTAATCTGTACCAACTCGTTGCTCTCGATGATACGATCATGAACCTGGCGTGTGCTTTGCTGGAACATCACCCACTGCGAGCGTATGACGCTGTGCACTTGGCCACAGCCTTGAGCGTCAACCGATGGCTGGTGGAAGCGGGTGAAACGGGGCTCACGTTTCTCTCCGCCGACGCCCGCCTGAACCAAGCTGCCGCCACGGAAGGACTGGTGGTGGATAATCCCAACGATCATCCGTAGCCCTTTAAGGTGCATCGCACCTGACCGAATCCGCCCCTCAGTGCCCTTTATCTTCTCAGTTGGTCAGCTTCCTACACGAGCAGAAACGCCAGGTACTGCAACATCGGTTAGATATCCTGGCCCGGTATGGCGCTGACTCTATCGCAGACCTGGAGTCCATGATCGCTAAAGGGGTCAGCAATTCCCGTTATCTAGCCGCTCGCCTTACCTCGACCTGGCAAAAGAGC
>SOHZ01000602.1 GCA_004377365.1 Anaerolineales bacterium
CCCACATAGTAAAAAGAACCTTGTTACGACCAAACATAACAGCGAACTGGAGACTCTCCATCGCGTTATAAAAATGCCCGTAAGAAAAAAACAGTGATAGAATAAGAGAGACTAATAAGCCCGCCTTTTCCTTATTCTTAAGGACAAAACTCAGCAAAGACCAGGACAGCAACGCAAAGCCAGTCGTAATCGCTGTCGGTATAAGAAATTCATTTAACAGAAAATGCTCTATGTTGTGAGCAAAGAGAAAGAGAACAGGATATATTGCAAACAAGAATGGATGAAGAACGATTGACCTTTTCATCTGCCTAACCTACCTCTTTCGCATAAGGTACAGGGTTCTTTCTGAATCTCTGATTCTAGCGGAATGTTCTATCGTAAAATGTTTCCCAAATTCCCGCTCAAAAATTTGTTGTGTATAATCGTAGAAAATGTCCTCCCTGGTTGCTAGAAGTCTCTGGACCTGCGAATCACTCTTGGGAACAAATTCAATGATGAGCGAATTGCAAAGCTTACTGAAAAAGCCAGCGATGTTACTGAACGGCAGGTTGTTGGAAATGGCTAAATGATGAATCAAGGCTAGAGCAAGCACTGTGTCTGCGGGCCCCCGTTCTAGAAAAGACGTTCTTTCCTGGTTTTCCCAACCAATACTGGGACTCGGGTTAGTCAAATCAAGCAAGAGAGGCAAAATATTGGATTCACCCTTTTCAACACATTTAAGATAGTTTTTTTCAACAGAGACGGGATCAATATCAAAAGAGATGGTTTGTATTCCCTTATCACTAGCAATACGACTAAACAGGCCCGTATTTGCACCAAGATCCCAAACAGTCATCGGATTAATTTCGACCAAGAACTCGGTCACAAGCTGTTTTTTGTGATGAAGCGCATCCGGTGAATAATTGGTCTCTTCATAATAATCAGCCCATTCGGTACCTTGAGGCTGCCATCTTAGTTTCCTAACAGCAGATTCCAAGTTTTCAACGAGCCCCAAAAGAGCCAGACGACTCATCTTGCGACCACCTACATTGACAGTTTTATCAGCAAAGTGTTTTTGACTCTTGGCGTGAAGATGAATGTGAGAAAGTAAAGGGAATCTAAACCTAGTACGAAATGGGAGGAGCGAACTTGCCAAATCCAAAGGGACTCCGTCTATGTAAATGCGGAATAACTGATTTAACCGAATGTCCCTATAGCTCATGAGGGCCAAAGGCGCAAGAAAATGTTGACAGCACTGTCTATAAGCAACCCAGATCTGCCCTTCATGGTATTTCTCGAAAGAAAGGGTGTCAATAAGCATTGATTTCCCTCTTATAAATTGTATATTGTAGGCACTACTATCTTTTAAGATCATCCCAAAATCAAGTGCTAACTTTTGAATCTCAAGTGTAGTTAGAGCTGCATCTTTCAGTTGACTAAAACACCATTCATATGGATATGACATAAATGGTACCAATTCAGGCTTGAGGATCTTGTAAGCACTATCAGTTTTGGCATAACCAATGCCAACCTCATTATGGGAAACCAATAATCCTGAATCCACAAGGGTCTCATAAAGACCCGAGTCAATTAGATGGTCATAGTTTTCTTTGTATATAATATTTACTTGACGATAAATTGAACCATCTCGAAAAAAGACGAACCCGCTTGGATCCCGAAAGGAGCCTGGAATGTGCCCACTACTCGTTATCATCTTCCTCACTTTGCCCTTTTGAAAAGAGATTGGAAAAGAATGTCTTGATATTTCCCCAATAAATCTTAACTACAAGGGAAGCCCCAAGCAAGCCAGCTATAATCAACTGAAGGATATAGCTGCCGGTTCCGGGATCAAGATAAGCATGAGCATCACGAGTAAAAATCAAAAACAATAAGAAAACAAAAACAACGGATTTCATTAAGATTTTTGAGTATCTCATTATGGTCCCTCCTTATTTAGATTAAATAACTCTAACATTGAAAGAGTCTTTGCGCTATGGTTGCGAGACCTTCAAACGCAGAGCTTTCCTTTCCTTATCCAAAGTCACCGCCAGGCCTTCACCAAGCTGCTGACCCGAATGGATGAATTCCTCGCCGGTACCAAGGTTGACGAAGACATAGTTTTCCTGAGGTTCAACGACAAACCATTCAGGAGTTTCGTTGAGGCGCGGGTATTCAAAGGGAAGGTTCCAGATGGTACGGTGCCGAGGCAGGTCAAATTTCAAAATGCCTTCCCAGTCAGCGTCAGCGCTGATGTAGACGTAGAGGTCTTTCTTATTTGTGTCGTATGCAGCACCCAGGCGCACGTTCTCACGCCATGGCTCAAATGTAATACCCTGGGTTTTGTAAGTCGCGTACAGAAGCGAGGTTCGAATAAAGTTCCCATCCAGGTACCATTCCTCGATAAAGCCCGATGGAAGTTGCTTGCCAAACATAACTTCAATTTCATCATCCACCCAGCGGTGACATTCTGGGATGTCGAACCAGGGCAACAAATATAGCATGGATTCAATGCTATCGGCGTATCCATCTTGCGACTGTCCTTCCCAAAGGACAGATTTGCGGGCTGCAGCGGCTCGCATCACGCGCTCAATCTCGTCTGCGTAGACATCGGTGCCCTCAGCCATATCGAACGTCAGGTAGCCATTGAGGATATAGCCCCAGGTGTCTACGACGCCTCTGTCGAGAACCTCGTACGTCGTGACATCAACGGCATTATACCACAGACCATCCTCAGTCCGGCCAACGGTAATAGCGGCGTCCAGAAGTCTCTTTAATGGCTCACGATAGCGTGCCGCCTGGGGCCGCCCCTGTATTTTCTCCAGGAGATACAGTTCGGCCAAGCCCGGAATGATCTCAGAGCCATGATCTCGAAAACGAAGATCCTGACTCATTGGCTGTCCTCTGGCGAAATCCCAATGGGTGGCCGGCAGGTACTGATTTTTGGGAAATATATCAAACAAGTAGGCCTCCCCGATGCGCTCGGCCATCTCCAGGTACCTCTCGTTTCCTGTAGCCCAGTAAAGCCGAGAGAGCACCTGGAGCATTTCGCCATTTTCCTCTGTCCCGGATGCGCAGATTTTGCCCGCTTCGGTCTGGACATAAGCAGCATCAATCAGCGCATTTTCCACCTCTTCCAGGCGTTCAAACCAAGGTCCACGACCGCTGCGCTCGGCAACTGCCAGTAAGCCATCCTTGGCGTATTCGGAGGCACCAAAGATCACCGCCGGTAAATCTTCCCCCACCACTCTAGTCGGCCGGAAATGTATCTTGCAGGGCATCGGGCCGCAAATCTGGCGTTCATTGGCCAGCGCTTCCAGCCATAGCCTTTCATTGTCTTTGTCGAGGTATTGGCTGGCTAGCAATAGGAAGGGAAACAAGTCGGCAGCGGTATCTCTGGTGTCCCAATAAGCCACTTTCGGGTGAGTGGCCTTGGGCACGAGTCCCGTTCCTGGATCTCGTACCTTTTCCCAGGCTTTCAAGGCCCGATAGGCGCGTTGAAAGGCCTCTTGCGACAAGATGGAATTCAATACGGCTGCCTGCTCAAGATCGTCGCGTGCCAGCGCCTCGTGCAAAGCGGCTACCACGTGCCTGCGGGCGCTGACCCGATCCGGTGGAAGAACAGGCTCACAGTGCTCGGGCAATGGCGGCACCGTCAAGCCCACCTTACTTAAAACCGTCAACACAGCCCGTTCCATCCCTGCCTCTTGCAGGACAACCTTTACCGCATCTTCCAGCAGAGGGACCTTTAGTACAGCCATTGCAAAGATCGTAGCGCATCCAATAATCACAATTGGAATCTTCCACTTATGTTTTCTCAACACAGAGTGAGTCCTTTCTCCATCTTTCTTTGCCTCAGCTCGGCCCCTCAAATCCAACTACTGGCGTGATCTCGCACATAGATTGTACTTGAGAGCCCAGACCAAGAAATGCTACTTCTTCGTCACTCCGAAGGAGTGTGCGCCATAATGTAGAACTTGATCTCCTGTCAACACGAAATAGTACAGTGCATCGCCGTGTTCCAGGGGTAGTCTTTGGGTCAAGGTGGGGGCTTCGTTGAAAGGTGCTAACTCTGGGTCAAAGATAACCACCGCTGTCTGCCCTTCAAGATTGGGTTGCAATCCTATCTCAGTCGGTGTGGCCACGATTCCCCGGGAAGATCCAAGGGGGTTCCCTTCACCTTTCTCCCATTTGCTGATAACGCCAAACGGCAACCTGACGTACTCTGGCAAATAGTACTCCACGTGATGCCAATTAGCAGCCAGGATGGCTGTGCTTTCGGGGGCAAAGCTCTCCTTGATGGCCTTGAATCGATCCAGATAGTAGCGGTCCGAGTTGGCCAGCGTGGCCCTGGTAAGCAGCCGGGCCCGATCTGCACTTGGCAGGTACTCGGGAGCGAGGCAAAAAATGGACACGTTGACCGTCACCAAGATGACGGCCGTTACAATCGGCCAGCGGGGCCACCGCGCCAACAATCGCACCAGGCCAACGGCGCTTATCAAGAGGAGGGCAGGTAAAAAAACGAAAACCTGACCCTGCTGCCCCATGTGAACAAAGGCATAGAATGCGCTGAAGGGAACGATCCACAGCAGGAAAAAGATTACTTTTTCCAAATTCCATGACTGGGGCCGGTGCCACAGCCGAAGCCCGATGTATAGCAGACCAGGGATCAGGGAAAGGTTCCAAGCGTACAGAGTGTACATCCCCAGCTTAATGAGATTGCGACGCATACCCCACCAACCAGCCCCTTGAAGTACAGAGGTGGTGGTCATAAAGCGGTCGCTGAACGCTTTTGAAAGCTCCAAGTAGGTTTTCAACCCTCCTTGACTTTGAACCAGGGGGACAAACCACCCTACGCAGATGACGCCTCCAACCGATACCGCGAGTGCCAAAAGGCCAGGCTTTACCTTGCGCACCGCGAAAAGCGCCAATGGGGTCATCATCACCAATGTCTGCTGGCGAAAGCCACCAGCAATGGCCAGTAGGATTGCCGCAGGGATCACATGGCGGTGATCTCCGGTCATCACTCGATAAAAGCACCACGCGGACAGAACGATTAGGAAAGCATCCAAGGGGTGAGGTAAAGAGATTTCACCATAGAACCAAAACAGTGGGGAAGATGCCAGTAAAAGTGCGCCAATAAAGCCAACTTTGCGGTCAAAGGTGACCCGACCCAGATAAAACAGGGCCACCACAGCCAGAGCACTGGAAACAATGCTAACGAAAATCAAAGCAACGGCTCTATCCGGAACGATAGAATTGACCAATCTTCCCACATATACGTAAAGAATATACCCTGGAGGATGGGGTTGTTCTTTGGCCAGATTGAATTCCTTCAAGGCCATAGCAAAATTGATGCAGTCCCAGTGGTACATGATCTGGCTGCGGAAGGGCAATCGGCTCAATACGGTGAGCAAGGTCAGCCCTATAGTCAGAAGTGTGTCATGGGGCAATTGAACAGATTTCCTCAACAACCGGCCGGTACTCATAGCGAAATCTCAACTTTATTGACAACTCGATCATCCCGATTATATAGAGGCAACCGAGTCATAGCCGTCCTTATCACGTAGAAGAATGCTTCCACCATGATCTTGAAAGACATCTTGGATTGGCCAGTATGCCGATCCTCGAAAATAATCGGGAATTCGGTTACTGTGAATCCCAGCCTCTGCACTTGATAAATGGTACCGATCAAGAAGCCATAGCCCTGAAGACGCACTTTGTCCCAGGGAATCGTATGGATAACCTCACGTCGGTAACACCGGAATCCTCCTGTGCAATCCTGAACGCAAAGCCCGAGCATCGTGCGAGCGAAGAAATTTCCACCGGCACTGACGAACTGGCGGAGCCATCCCCAGTTGACAGTTCCCCCACCCGGCACGTATCGAGAGCCTATCACTACATCTGCCGCCACAATTTTCTCTAGATGGATCGGTAAATAGCGTGGGTGATGGGAAAAATCACAATCCATCTGCAAAATGTATTGATAATCTCTTTGGAGCGCCCACTCAAATCCTTGCACA
>SOHZ01000045.1 GCA_004377365.1 Anaerolineales bacterium
GCTCAGGACAAGCTCCTTCGGTCGCTCGCAATGACAGGCAGCGCCGCATTCACCGACAGTTCCAGGATATACCCTGGGCAGGTCGGCGAGTTTGTCAAAGGAAAGGTTATCTGTTATACTTTCTATCATGATGCACCAACCCTTCGACTTTGCTCAGGACAGGCGACTGGAAAGGGCCTGGCAGGTCAGGTTGGCCCACTTTCCTATGGAGATCGAGTTCGATAACCCGGTGGACACGGCGGTCATCAGCCTGACCGGTGTGCAGTGCGCCCTGGACTGTGCCCATTGTGGGGGACATTACCTGCGAGGGATGCAACCTATCTGGCAGGCCAGGGTAGAAGGAGCTACCAGTTGCCTCATCTCCGGCGGTTGCGATGCTCTGGGCCGGGTACCCGTCACTGCCCATTTGGACAGGATAAAGGCCATCCGTCAGGGTCGGGTCATGAACTGGCACGTGGGCTTGATAGGAGAGAAAGAGATCAGGACCATCGCTCCCTACGTTGATGTCATTTCTTTTGACTTTGTAGGCGACGACGAGACCATCCGTGAGGTCTATGGCCTGGATTTGACTGTCGAGGATTACGTGCAAAGCTATCAACTGCTCAGGCAGCATGCCAGGGTCTTGCCTCACATCACCATTGGCCTGCGGGGTGGGAAGATCGGCCACGAGCATCGAGCTCTGGAAATCCTGGAGGAGTTGGGGCTCGAGGGCCTGGTATTGATTGTGTTCATCCCCACCGCTGGCACTCGCTACGCTGACCGCCAGCCGCCCGAAATCGGGCAAGTGGTGGACATATTGGTACAAGCCCGTTTGCGCTTTCCGGACAAGCTCCTCTATCTGGGCTGCATGAGACCCCGGGGGCGCTACCGGATCGAGTTGGACCCGCTGGCTGTGCGAGCGGGCGTCAACGCCATCGTCAACCCGGCCAGGGAGGCAGTGCGCCTGGCCGAGGAGTTGGGCCTGGCCATCAAGCGGGGCCAGGAGTGTTGCGTCATTAGCTATTGACAACTGATGCGGCTTGTTGTATAATCGAGACAAATCAATTCACAGGTAGGTGTGTCATGAGACGTGCGGGAGAGACCTCCCTTGTGAAACGGGGCACCGAAGGGGCAAGCCAGCCGGAGGGCCTGACTGGCTGGTGAAACTCTCAGGTAAAAGGACCACACGTCTTGACACCCCTGGAGAGTCTACGACAGACACCGACGGGGCAAATCTCACTTGCTGCATCTTTAGTGGCTGAGGAGGAATCTCTCAGGTACAGAGACAGGGGGAACGCTGGGTAGTTGTTATTTGGCGTTTCCCCTTTGTGTTTTAAGGCCATCAGATAAGCAGTAGAGTCCCTCTTGGGGGCATCAAACACAAAACAGAAAGGAAGGAAGTCGAACGATGAAGATTGACAAGGATTGCCGTTACGTTAAGACCCACGAGTGGGTGCGCGTTGACGGGGACGAGGCCACGGTGGGCATCACCGATCATGCCCAGGAGCAGCTCTCTGACATCGTCTACGTGGAACTGCCCGAGGTCGGCGACGTCTTGGAGAAGGGCGAGGTCTTTGCCACCGTGGAATCGGTCAAAGCGGCCGCCGATGTCTACATGCCCATCGGCGGTGAGATCACCGAGATCAACGAGGAGCTGGAGGACGCTCCCCAGTTGGTCAACGAGGACGCCTTTGGGGTGGCCTGGTTCGCCAGGTTTACCGCCAGCGACCTCTCGGAACTGGCTGGCCTGATGGACGCCGAGGCCTACGAGAGGTTCGTGGCTGAGGAAGAGGCGAAAGGAGATTAGCAGATGTCTTATGTACCCCATAGCGATGCCGACCGGCAGGCCATGTTGGCCGAGATTGGGGTGGAGGGTGTCGAAGAGCTCTTCGTGGACGTGCCGGAGGCGGTGCGCTATCCGGAGGTAAAGCTGCCCAGGCCCCTCTCGGAGATGGAGATTCTGGCGGAATTGCAGGCCATGAGCGAGCGGAACGCCGATCTCAACCATTATGCCTGCTTCCTGGGCGCAGGTGCCTACGATCACTTCGTGCCCAGCGTGGTGGGACACGTGACGGGCCGCTCAGAGTTCTACACCGCCTACACGCCCTACCAGCCCGAGGTGAGCCAGGGCACCCTGCAGTCCATCTTTGAGTACCAGAGCATGGTCTGTGCCCTGACGGGTATGGAAGCAGCCAACGCCTCCCACTACGATGGCGCTACCTCCATGGCCGAAGCGGTCATCATGGCCTTGGCCGTGGGCCGTGGGAAGCGCAAGAAAGTGGTCGTCGCTCCCACCGTCCACCCCGAATATCGGGCCACGGTGCGCACCTACACCCAGGGCATGGGCCTGACCATCGTCGGTGATGAGGCCCCACATGGTGAGGGAGTGCCGCCCACTTCGCTTCTCCTGCTCCCGCCGGATTTGCAATCCGGCGCCGGGGCTGGCCTGGAGAGATTGAAAGCTCTCATTGACGACGACACGGCCTGTGTCATCGTCCAGAACCCCGATTTCTTCGGCCAACTGGAGAGCCCGGCGGCCCTGCAAGCGCTGGCTGACGCCGTCCACGAGGCCAAAGCCCTTCTTATCGTCAGTGCCGACCCCATCTCGCTGGGGCTGTTCAAACCCCCGGGCGAGTACGGGGCCGACATCGTGGTCGGCGAGGGCCAGGCCATGGGCAACCATCCTAACTTTGGCGGGCCCTACCTGGGTTATTTCACCTGTAAACAGAAGCACGCGCGCAAGATGGCCGGACGGCTGATCGGCCAGACCGTGGACAGCAAGGGACGGCGCGGTTTTGTGATGACCCTGGTGGCCCGCGAACAGCACATCCGCCGCGAGAGAGCCACTTCCAACATCTGCACCAATGAGGCCCTGGTGGCCCTGGCGGCTGGCGTCTATCTGGCGGCCATGGGCAAGCGCGGCCTGCGCACCGTGGCCGAGTTGTGCTATCACAAGGCCCACTACGCAGCCCGGCAGATCGGAGCCCTGGAAGGCTTTGACGTTATTGGAGTGAGGCCCTTCTTCAAGGAATTCGTGGTGCGTTGCCCCATGCCCGTGGCCGAGCTCAACAAGCACCTGCTGGAAGACTGGTGCATCGTCGGCGGCTATGACCTGGGCCGTGACTACGCCGGTATGGAGAATTACATGCTGCTCTGCGTCACGGAGATGAACACCCAGGAGGAGATGGATCGCCTGGTGAAAGCCTTGTGGGAGGTGGTATCGTAAACAGACCTGGTAGGTTACAGTCCCGTAGTGACGGATTTTAGTCGTCCTGGCACATTGCGACTAAAGTCGCTACTACGTTGAAGAAAGGGGGATCAAGTGATGGCCAAGGCAACTCTAGCAACTCCTGATCAGCCTATCGGTGATCTGACCATTGGCGATTTGCAGAAGATGATTGCCGAGACGGTCAGAGAGGTGGTCAGGGAAGAACTCAGCCGGGACTATTACATCAACGAGGAGGGCTTCAAAGTCCTGTACGAAGAGGAGGATATAGACCCCGACTACCTGGCTCAGCTCAATAAGGACTACGAGGACATCGAAGCAGGTAAGACAGAGTTAGTCAGAGGCGAGGTGGTGCTGGAGAAACTAAGGGAACTAGGGGTTGATCTCTGATGTACGAGTATCAGTTCAGCCCTACTGCTAGGCGGAAGCTGAGGAAATTGGCCAGACGCAGCCCCGAACTGGCCCGGATGATCATGCGCAAGATCATCTGGCTAGCCGAGAACGCAGAGCAAATCGCCCACCAACCGATCAAGGGCAGCCATTTCTATAGCCTGCACAGCGGGCCATATCGCATCCCCTATCTGCTTGATAAAAACGAGAGGCGGATCGTCATTGACGATATCGCCAAGCACGATCCGGCTTATGACAGGATCAGCAAATTGTAGCCAACGGCATAAGGCCATAGCTGAAGGAGTGAAATATGACCGAACCATTGATCTACGAGCTAAGTTCTTCTGGTCGTTGTGGCGTCTTCCTGCCCGAATTGGACGTACCCCAGGCGGCACTTCCCGAAGAGTACCTGCGCGACGACTTGCCCCTGCCCGAGGTGAGCGAGGTAGACCTGGTCCGCCACTACATGCGGCTCTCCCAGCTCAACTGGGGAGTGGATATCGGCTTCTACCCCTTGGGCTCTTGCACGATGAAATACAACCCCAAGGTCAACGAAGAAGCAGCCAGGCTGCCCGGCTTTGCCCGCACTCATCCCTATCAGGACCATTGCAGCGTGCAGGGCAACTTGCAGCTCATGTACGAATTGCAAGAGTTCTTGAAGGAACTGGGCGGTTTTGCCGGGGTCAGCCTGCAGCCCGCCGCCGGGGCCCACGGCGAGTTCACCGGCATCCTGATGGTGCGCGCCTATCACGAGGAGCGGGGCGACAAAGAACGCAACGTGATCCTCATCCCCGACTCAGCCCACGGCACCAACCCGGCCTCGACCACCATGAGCGGTTACACCATGGTAGAGATCAAATCCGACGAGCGGGGCAACGTGGACCTGGAAGACCTGAAGGCCCATTGCGATGAGAGGGTGGCCGGGCTGATGCTGACCAACCCCAACACCCTGGGCCTCTTCGACGAGCACCTGTTGGAGGTCTGTCGGTTGGTGCACGACCGCGGCGGTCTGGTCTACGGCGACGGGGCCAACTTTAACGCCATCATGGGCATCTGCAAGCCGGCCGAACTAGGCTTTGACGTGATGCACTACAACCTGCACAAGACCTTTTCCACCCCCCATGGTGGCGGCGGGCCAGGTTCTGGCCCGGTGGGAGCCAACGAAAAGCTGGCCCCCTACCTGCCGGGACCCATTGTGGTCAAAGATGGTGAATGTGACTTCGAGCACGAGGAGCACTGCTACCACCTGGTCATGCCGGAGAAGAGCATCGGCCGCATGAAGTCTTTCTACGGCAACTTTGGGGTCTTTGTCAGAGCCTACACCTACATCCGCATGTTGGGTGCTGAGGGGTTGAAACAGGTGAGCCAGGACGCGGTGCTCAACGCCAATTACCTGCGGGCCAGGCTGACAGGACTCTACCCCATGTCTCACGACCGCGTCTGCATGCACGAGTTCGTGGCCATGGGCAGGATAGGAGGGGCACCTGACGTCCACGCCCTGGACATCGCCAAGCGGCTCATGGATTACCGCTTCCACCCGCCGACCAACTACTTCCCGCTGATCGTGCCGGAAGCGCTGATGATCGAGCCCACGGAGACGGAGAGCAAAGAGACCCTGGACGCCTTTGCCAATGCCTTGATCCAGATCGCTGACGAGGCGGTGAAAGATCCCGAACTTTTGCACGATGCCCCCCACACCACCCCTGTGGGCCGCCTGGACGAAGTCAAGGCAGCCCGCGAGCCGATCCTGCGCTACGTGCCGGAGTAGGGTGAGAATATCTTGTTTCAGCGAGGTCTCCTGACTGCCGCGAGAAGGGCCCGGTCGGGAGACCTCTGCCTAACAAGCGTATCCCTTGATACTGTAGTCAAAGAATGACCGGTGTGAAAACGACGAATCACTTCACAACCGGTGTCGTGATAGGCCGAAGTTTTTCCCAAATAATGTGGATATGCCGAAATACTTCGGCATAGTCAATAGTTGTGCCAAAGAGATGATAGAAGAATGAAGGTCATCTACAAGATCACCTATCCCAACGGAAAGATCTATGTCGGGCAGGATCTGACCGACAGCATCAACTATTTTGGCAGCGCCAGCAGTGACCTGATCGCCAAAGATTTCACCCGAGAAGAACGTCGAGATTTCATCATCAGGAAAGAGATTTTGTGGGAGTCCGAGTCGGCAAGCGACTCGGAGGTGAATCAGAAGGAAGTTGAGTTCATCCAGAAACTGAGATCCAATGACCCAGCCATTGGTTACAACCAGTGGCCAAAACTGAAGAAATGACAGGCACAACAAAGCACTGAAGGCGACGGTCTAGGGCCCGCGCCTTAGTGCCGCCGTTAGGGTGCGACCCGAGCAAGTCTGGGTGTCAGATATCACCTACGTCCGCCTAGGCTACG
>SOHZ01000142.1 GCA_004377365.1 Anaerolineales bacterium
CTGGTGGGCAGCAGCAGCGGGTGGCTATCGCCCGCGCCCTGGCCATGCAACCCAAAATCATGCTTTTCGACGAGCCGACCTCGGCGCTGGACCCGGAGATGATCAAAGAAGTACTCGACGTCATGATCGAGCTGGCCCGATCGGGCATGACCATGATCGTGGTCACCCACGAGATGGGCTTTGCCAGAGAAGTCGCCGATCGCCTCTTTTTCTTCGATGAAGGGAACATTGTGGAAGAGCTGACAACCGAGGAGTTAAAAGCGGCTATCGAAGATCCGAACCGGGCCAAGAAGGAGCGCACCAGACTGTTCTTCAGCCAGATTCTCTGATCCATCAATTAACGGCCAGACAAGACACAGGGACGGGACACCTCCCGTCCTTGATTTTTGGAAACATGAACTTTATCGGCATGGACTTGACCACTTTACCCAGGAAGAAGACGGCTTGCGCCGTCCTGGACGCCGAGCTCCGTCTGCGAGATCGGATGCTGCTGGGCAGCGATGAAGAGATTGCGGCTTTCGTCGAAGCACACCGTCCTGTCCTCGTGGCCATTGATGCGCCCCTCAGCCGGCCCCTGGGCCTCTGCTGCCTGGAGGAGACCTGCTCCTGCCAACCTGTTTCTCCCCGCAAGGGACGGCAGTGTGAGCGCGAGTTGTCGGCCCTGGGCATCGGCTGCTACTACACCACCAAACGCTCCATCATCAAGGGCATGGTCTACCGGGGCATCAGCCTCAAAGCCGACCTGGAAAAGCAAGGGCACACTGTTGTCGAAATTTATCCCTATGCCAGCAAACTGCGCCTCTTCGGCCCGCTGCCCAAGAAGACGACCGTGGTGGGGCGACGGGCGCTGCAAGCCGGCTTGCAGCTTCTCATCCCCTCAGTTCCCTCCTCTCAAGGGGACCTCCTCTCCCATGACGCCCTCGATGCCCTCCTGGCCGCCTACACCGGCTTTCTGTGCGGCTGCGATAGAACGGAAGCCCTGGGGGACCCATCGGAGGGTTTGCTCCACATCCCCACCAGCCGAAAGTAATCTTGTCTTCGCACTCATAAGGTGCTATAATATAATCGTCAACCAACTCCTTCAGCATTCTTGACCTCTTTACGAGAAAGGCCCTGCATTATGAGACTGAGCCGTGCCAAAGTCGAACATATCGCTGAACTAGCCAAGCTGGGGCTAACCGAAGAGGAAAAGAAAAAGTTCTGCGAGCAGCTTTCGGCTATCCTGGACTACGCTGAGATGCTCCAAGAGCTGGACACCGAGTCCATCCCTCCCACAGCTACTGTTCTCCCCCTGCAAAATGTGATGCGGTCCGATAAAGTTGCGCCTTCCTTATCGCAACAAGACATCTTGGCCAATGCGCCCGATGCGGCTGAGGGCTGCTTCAGGGTGCGGGCCATTCTGGAATAAGAGACGATGACCGAGATTAAGACCGGGGCCCCCACTGGGGTTCTGAGGCCCGAGGAGGCTCAAGCGGTCGAGGAATTCAAAGAGAAACTCCTTGCCGCTCTGCCTGATCAGGTGCGAGACATCATCCTCTTCGGCTCCAAAGCGCGGGGCGATGGATACCCTGAGTCAGACATTGACCTCTTGGTCGTGCTGGAGAACCCGACCAAAGAGCAGATCAATGATGTGTGCAACGTAACTACAGATATCTTGTTCGACAAAGGTATTGACCTTTCGGCCATCACTTTCAGTCGGAAGGAAATCGAACGTCTTTGTAACCTGGGTACACCTCTCGTGCAGAATGTAACTCGTGAGGGTATAGTCATCATAGGAGAAGGGATCGTGGCAAAAGAGGCGAAAAAGGAGGAGATAGTTCAACAGTTTTTGGCTTCGGCAAAGGAAGACCTGGAACCCGCCGTTTTTCTGGAAAGTGGCGGATTCCACCGCATTGCCGTTTCTCGCGCTTACTATGCTTTTTTAGATGCGGCCGACGGAGCTCTGGTGGCCAAAGGCTTCACTCCCAAGTCCCACGCTGATACCATTTCCCTTTTTGGCCTTCAGTTCGTGGAGACTGGCTTGGTGGATAGAAAGTACGGTCGCTGGTTCAATCTGGCCAAGAAAGCACGCCTGGATGCCGATTACGAACGACACAAGGTCTTTACCGCTGAGGACGCCCGGGAGGCCATCGAGCAAGCCACCGAGTTCGTCGAGGTGATAGAGAAGCTGCTACCATCATTGCGGGAGGAGTAGCTTGGAACTATATGAACTGACCATCCACGGGGCCCAGGACTTGCTTAAAGAAGGCAAGGTCTCATCGGTCGAGTTGACCCAGGCCGTCATTGACCGCATCGCGGCTGTGGATGACGACATCAAAGCCTACATCACTCTCACCCCTGAGTTGGCTCTGGAACAGGCCGGGGAAGCGGACCGGCGAAGAGCGGCCGGGGAAGACAATCCTCTATTAGGCATGCCCCTGGCTATCAAAGATATCATCTGCACCAAGGGAGTGCCCACCACCTGTGGTTCCAAGATCCTGGAGAATTTTGTCCCTCCCTATGACGCCACGGTCATGGCCCATCTGGGCTCTCAAGGGGCCGTCCTCCTGGGCAAGACCAACATGGACGAGTTCGCCATGGGCTCTTCGACAGAGAACTCGGCCTATTTCATCACCCACAATCCGTGGGACCTCTCGCGGGTACCCGGTGGCTCCAGCGGCGGCAGCGCCGCCGCCATTGCCGCTGACGAATGCCTGGGCGCTCTCGGTTCGGACACGGGGGGCAGTGTGCGCCAGCCAGCGGCCCTGTGCGGGGTGGTGGGCTTGAAGCCTACCTACGGACGGGTCTCCCGCTACGGTCTGGTGGCCTTTGCCTCGTCGCTGGACCAGATCGGCCCCTTGGGCAAAGACGTGACCGACTGCGCCATCCTCATGAATGCCATCGCCCGCTACGATCGGCGCGATTCCACCTCGGTGAACGTACCCGCTCCCGATTACACCGGGGCCCTGATTAATGACATCAAGGGGATGCGCGTCGGGGTGCCTAAGGAATACTTCGTTGAGGGTATGCAGCCCGAGGTGGAGCAGCGCGTGCGTGAGGCCATTGACAAGCTGGCCGAGCTGGGGGCAGAGGTGGCTGAGGTCTCGCTGCCCCACACCGAGTACTCGCTGCCAACCTATTATCTCATCTCCCCGGCCGAGGCTTCGGCCAACCTGGCCCGTTACGATGGGGTGAAATACGGCCTCTCGCGCCAGGAGGAAGAGCTTTGGGATAACTACAAACAGACGCGCCAGTCCGGCTTTGGGGCCGAGGTCAAGCGGCGCATCATGCTGGGCACCTACGCCCTCTCGGCCGGCTATTACGATGCCTACTATCTTAGAGCCCAGAAAGTGCGCACTCTGATCAAGAAGGATTTCGACCGGGCTCTTGCAGACGTTGATGTCGTCGTGGCCCCTACTTCGCCGACGGTGGCCTTTAAAATCGGAGAAAGGGTGGATGACCCGTTGCAGATGTACCTGTCGGACATATTTACCCTGTCGGTGAATCTGGCCGGCATCTGTGGCATTTCCATCCCCTGCGGTTTCGCCGATGGTCTGCCGGTGGGTTTGCAGATTATGGGCAAGCCCTTCGCCGAGGAGACCGTCCTGCGCGTGGCTTATGCCTACGAGCAGGCTACGGAGTGGCATAAGAGGAGACCAGCGTTGTGAGTCGAGAAGAGGAAGAACGCGAGCATCTGCAAAGGCTGATTGAGCTCCATCGAGCCAACCTTCGGCATTACGAGGAACAGGAGGCCAAATATGGCCTCGATTGCCCCGTCTACATCAAAAATGCCAAAGAAGAGGCGCGCCAGGGGCTGGCAGAGGCCAGGGCCAAGCTGGCGACCCTTGAAGGCCGTGTCCCTGGTGCTGAGCCATCCATCCCAGCTATTCCCCAGAACCTCCCGCCCCGGGGTGAGTTCATCGGGCGGGAAAGAGAAATGGAGCGGGTACGGCAGGCGCTGGCCTCACGCTCCTACCTGGTGGTCATCGAGGGCATCGGTGGCATCGGGAAAACGGCCCTGGCCCTGGAGGTGGCTCACGAACTGTGGGAGAAAGGGTTGTACGAGGCCGTGGTCTGGACCACGGCTAGAAACCGCGCACTGGACCTCAACGACGTCCTGGACACCTTTGCCCGCACCGTTGACTATCCCTACATCGCCCAACTGCCGCCCGAGGAGAAACCCACTGAGGCAGCCAAGCTGATGCGGGCCAAGAAATGCCTCTTGCTGGTGGACAACTTTGAGACCATCAAAGACGAAGCGGTGCCGGGATTCCTGCTGAACCTGCCCGAGCCTAGCAAAGCTCTCATCACCACCCGCCACCATGCCTTGGGCGAGGCCCGTACCATTCCCCTGAAGGGCATGGAGCAGGGCGAGGCGCTGATGCTGCTCCAACTGGAGGGAGAACGGCGGAGTGTGGAGGCGATAGCGCAAGCTGAAGAGAAGACTTTACTGCGGCTATACGAGGCCACCGGTGGCGCGCCACTGGCCCTCAAATGGGCCGTAGGGCAGCTCAAGTTTGGCCAGACATTGGACACGGTGCTGGATGGGCTATATAAGGCTAAAGGGCGCATCTTCGAGCACATGTTTGGCCGTTCGTGGGAGATGCTCTCCGAGGACGGCCGCCGCATCCTGATGGTGATGCCTATCTTTGCTACTTCTGCCAGCAAAGAGGCCATCGAAGCCGCCAGCGACGTGCACACCTGGGACCTGGACGAGGGGCTGGGGCAGTTGGTGGAGATGTCGCTGGTGGAGGTGAGCGGCGGGCTGGAGGAGCAGCAGCGGTACAGTGTGCATCCGCTGGTGAGGGCGTTTGCGGGGGCAGAGCTGGATAAAGAGAAAGAGCTCGAGAAAGAAGCGTGGTTACAGGTGGCTAGCTACTTTCTTGATTTCGTAGAGCAGCATAGCGGAGAAGACCAACACAGCCACAATATGCTGGAAGTTGAACGAAGTAACATAACAGGAGTATTGGATTGGAGCATTAGAGTCGAAGCATGGGGAATAACAAAGGACCTGTGGACACACGTAGGTTATTTCTTCTGGCTGCGTGGTTACTGGTCCGAACGCGACAAGTATCTCCAGTTTGCTATCAAGGCATGTGAGATGAAGAATGATTGGTCTGCTTATGCTCGTCTGACTACCTATTCTGGATGGGATCTGATGGCACGAGGGCACTACGAAGAGGCAGAAAAACGTACCTTAGAAGCTATAAGGGTGTACGAAGAGCTGGAAGATCGAAAGGGAGCAATAATGGCAACTCGCAATTTGGGAGTCATTAAGTTGAGGGAGGGAAATCTTAGAGTGGCTGAAGAACTTCTTCAGCGGAGCTATAACATGGTGCAGGAAATAGATGATTGGAGTGTAATAGTTCGCATTACAAAGCATTCGGCAGACCTCGCTCTCGCTAAGGCTAACTATCGTGAAGCACATGAGCTGTATGAAAGGGCTCTTGCAGTTAACAAACAACATGGAGATTTGGTTGGCGTCGGTGTATGCCTACGTGGGCTTGGGAATTCAGCACACAAACTTGGGAATTTTGAAAAAGCGAGGAATTTCTTCAAGAAGAGCCTAGCTTCATTCAACAAGATAGGAATGGTGGAAGAGATTGCACGCTCCAAACAAGGACTCGCGATGTTAGAGGAGAAAACTGGTGATCGCAAAGAAGCACTTGGGTTTGCAAAAGAAGCACTAGATGCTTACGAGCGATTGGGGTTACGAAAAGAGATTGAAGAGACGCAGTCGTTAATAGAACACTTGGAACGAGTGCTGGCGGAACAGGGGCATGGAGGTTTGGATCGCGGAGGTGCGGAGGGGAGTACAACGGACGAGGAGACCTGAGCGAACTGGGCAAAGCGGGGCTGCGGAGGGCGCGGAGGAAAAACTCCGCGTTCGTGGAGGGAGTACAACGGACGGGGAGAATTGAGCGGACGGAATTGGCTAGGGTCCGTTGAATTCGGAAAGTCCGTTGTACTGGGGCGGGAAAGCACAGCAGCCGAGGAGAAT
>SOHZ01000641.1 GCA_004377365.1 Anaerolineales bacterium
TGTTAAGACCCCAGGGGTTTTCATCAACCAACCTTTGGGGCAGAGAACCCTGGTTTGAAGAGCAATACCGCAGGAAATCACGCTCCTAAAAACCCCTGGGGTCTGACCCAATTCCTCAAGTTGACACTTATGGATAGCGTAAATACTATAACATGGCCGCGGCCAAAGAGCAAGGGAGGTGCCGATTGGGCATTGCGGACTGTGGATGGACGGTGGCAGTATTGAAAGTTTACGATAGTTGTGATAGAATAGTCTCACAGCGGTCAGACAATGTGCACCGTGTTGGTGTGACGGCCAAGACACTGAGAAGCGAGCAAGAGCGCTATGACCAAGATCAAGCAAGTTTTCATCAGCCATGCTACGACAGATGCCGAGTTCGCCCACCGGCTGGCCAGGGACTTGGAGCGGTTGGGCGTACAGGTTTGGATCGCGCCGGAAAGCATCCGCCCGGGCGAGGGCTGGGTAGAGGCCATTGAGCGGGGACTGGAGGAGAGCAGCCACGTGGTGGTGCTGACGCCAGCCGCCCTGGAGTCTCCATGGGTGAGGAAGGAGACGAACGTGGCCATCGCCCAGGAGCGCAGAGGGCAGATAGAGGTGATTCCGCTGGACGTGGAGCCGTGCGCGGTGCCGCTGCTGTGGGGCAGCTACCAGATGGTCTCTTTCCGCGGCGAGTACGAGGCCGGGCTCAGCCAGCTTGCCGGCATCCTGGGGGTGCGCGTCATACCGCCTGAGCCGGTGCGCCCGCCCGGCCAGGGGCCGCCATACGGCGCCATGCCGGAGGCCCAGGTGACCGCGCTCAAGGAAGAAGAGATAGGAGCCCGGCGGCGGGAGGAAGGGCCGCAGGAGCCGACTCTGGAGCAGGTCCTGCCCTTCGAGCCGGAGATGGTCCTCATCCCCGCCGGCGAATTCCTCATGGGCAGCGATCCCGGCGCGGACAAAGACGCTGTGGACTGGGAGCAGCCGCAGCACCCTCTTTATCTGCCTGATTACTACCTGGCCAGGACGCCGGTCACCAACGCCCAGTACGCGGCTTTCGTGCAGGCCACCGGCCACGAGCAGCCAAAGCATTGGAAAGGCGGGCAACCACCCAGAGGCAAAGAGGATCATCCGGTGGTTAGAATCTCCTGGCACCACGTTGTGGCCTACTGCCGCTGGCTGGCCGAGGTCAGCGGCCAGCCCTACGGCCTGCCCAGCGAGGCCCAATGGGAGAAGGGGGCGCGGGGCGACGACGGGCGCATCTGGCCCTGGCACAACCGCTGGGACGCGAAGCGGTGCAACAGTGCAGAAGGCGGCCAAGGGGATACTACGCCGGTAGGGGCCTACGCTGACGGGGCCAGCCCTTACGGGTTGCTGGACGTGGCCGGCAACGTGTGGCAGTGGACGCGCAGCTTGTGGGGAGAGCACTGGACGAAGCCATCGTTCAAGTACCCCTACGATGCGGCCGATGGTCGCGAGGACCTGGATGCACCGGACAGCGTCCTCCGTGTGTTGCGTGGCGGCGCGTTCAGCTACCTTCGTGGGCTCGTTCGCTGCGCGTATCGCCACAGGAGCTACCCGCACTACTTTAGCGGGTACATCGGTTTTCGTGTTGTGTTGGTGGCCCCCGGCTTCCCCTCTGGCCTCTGACTCTCTGGGGCCCTTCGACGGGGCTCAGGACAAGCTCTGTTCTCTGGGGGGTCTGGGGGGCGCAGCCCCCCAGGGTTGAATCCGCGCGCAGCGCGGTCGCCGACGGGCTGTCCGTACATTCTTAGACCCTTCGGGTTTCTAAAACCCAAAGGGTCTTTGGTTTCCAGGCCATAAAGACCCTAAGGGTTTTCAAAACCATTAGGGTCTGACCCATCTACCCTTCCAGCACCGCCAGCGTCTCCCGGGCGCACCGCTCCCACGAGAACTGGCGCACCTGCCGGTAACCTCGCTCCACCAACTGGCTCCTCAACCCCTCGTCTCCCAGAAGACGGTCCATGGCCGCCGCCATCCCCTTGACGTCCAGGGGATCAACTAGAAGCGCGGCCTCCCCGGCCACCTCGGGCAGCGAGGAAACGTTGGAACACAGCACCGGCGTGCCGCAGGCCATGGCCTCCAGCACCGGCAAGCCAAAGCCCTCGTATAGAGAGGGAAAAACGAAAAGGCGGGCCCCACTCAACAGAGCCGGCAGATCCTCCTGGGGCACATAGCCCGGCAAGATGACCTCGCTCTCCAAACCCAACCTCTTGACCTGCTGGAAAATCTGGTCATACAGCCAACCTTTCCGGCCGGCCATGACCAGGCAAGCTGTCTCGCCCCTCTTGGCCTGCTTCCTCACCATGGCATACGCCTCCAGCAGACGCCCCAGGTTCTTGCGTGGCTGAAGCGTCCCCACGTAGAGGACGTAATCCCCTCCGATGCCGTAACGGGCCTTGACCCTCTCGATAGTTCCTTCATCCTCCACCGGCTGCATCGTCTCCTCACAGCCAGAGTACACAACCGTGATCTTGTCGGGCTCAATGCCATACTGTCGCACCAAATCGTCTTTGGTCGCCTGGGAGACGGCGATGATGCGGCCGGCGGCCCGGGCGTTGTAGCGCGTGGACAGGTCCAGGTAAAGGCGATCCAGGAGTGGGTGGGCCTCTGGATAGGTCAGGTAACCCAGGTCGTGGACGGTCACCACGCTGGACCGGGGGTGGACCAGGGGCAGCACGTGCGCCGGCACAAAGAGCACGTCGGGGGGCTGGCGGGCCATCTCCCAGGAGAGACGCAGGTGCGTCCATAGACGGGGGAAAGGCATGACCCGCAGCTCGAGGTCAGCCGCCGTCGGGAAAAGCGGCACTGTGGGGGGCGGACGATTAAAGTAGAGGCGATAGCGGTGGCCACTCTCCAAAGCCAGGAGGTGGCCAATCAAATTGAGGGAATAGTTTTCCGTCCCCGTGCGCTCCCGCCTGGTCGCCCGGCTGGCATCAATCCCGATGAGCATCTATCTTGTCTCTTTCAGGCCCAGGTCCAGACCATGCATTTGCCCGTACCGGGCGATGATAGCTTCCACCGGGATGGGGGTCGCCCCATCCTCGATCCGCGCCTGAACCCGTAGAGATAGCACCAGTTCATCAAGCTCTTCCAAGGCTTCATAGTCTTCGATAGGCACCACAGCGGCCTTGGGCTTGCCCCGACTCTCGATGATGATGCGTTCCCGGCCATAGGCCACGCGGTTCAGCAGATCCGACAGGTCGCGCTTGGCTCCTGACACACTCACTACTGCCACAAGCACACCTCCAGCAGTTCAACGTTCTGGCTCTTCCCTTCGAGCAAGAGACAACGGATGGGATTTTTGTCTTTTCCACTCCACTGTGGTATCATATCGTCAGAGTTCTGGAAAGGATGTGGTACGATCGTGACAGTAAAAACCCTGTCCGTTCGAGAAGCTTTCGTGTTGGTGGAGGAGCTAGACCTGCCTCCAGAGTATGCCTGGTTCAACGAACTTGATGCAGAAGAGCGCAGCGAGTTCTTCAAGGGCCTCCTGGAAATCCTCACCGCCCGGAAAGAGGATCTGGCTCTGCCTGATGGACGGCCTCGCTCTCGCATGGCAGCTCTCGATGAATACATTCGCGGCTGGCAGGCGACGGTGGAAATCGAGTCTGGCCCCGAACTCCTCCAAGCGATCCAGCGCGGCTTGGACGACGCCAGGCATGGGCGTTTTGTCTCCCAGGAGGAGGTCGAGGAGTTCCTCCGTGACTTATAAGCCGGACTATACCGAGGAATTCCTAGATGATCTCAAGAGGTATGCCAGCCTCAGAAAGCTCGCTTGGAAGAACATCAAACGGATTCTGGAGGACCCCTATGCCACCTCTGAGCCACTTACGCGGAAGAAAACCGATTTGCGTGGCAAACGTAGCCAACGGGTCACCAGAAATTTTAGGATCATCTTCGCTGCCTGCGATGAGTGCATAGAGCGCCATTTCAGAGAGAAGGGCTACAACGAGTGCGCTGAGTGCGAAAAGGTGACAGCCGAAAAGACCGTCGTCTTCTTTGCTTTCGGCCCTCACAAGAAGGCCTACGGCGAATAGCACCTGACTCACAAGCTAATACGGATCCTGTTTTTCGCACCCACTACTATCTTATCGCGCTTTTGAGGGTTGGAGTCGAGCCTTTAGGCGGATTTTTGGAGCTAGCCAACCCGGCTAAAGCCTGAGAAACCCCGGGTGCTCTGTTTTTCACAGACTGTATGCCTTCCTCGAACGCTGAACCCCTAATGATCTGTCAACTGCTGTGATGCCTGGGTTACAGCTTCGCTCAGCATTCTCTGATACGCTTCCAGCTCATCCAGCGTGATTTCGCCTGTCGCATAATCGTGCTCGAAAACCAGGCGCAGTTGAGCGACACGGTTCATGTAGCCAATGAAGGCAGCCTGTAAGCGGGCCTGCTGGGCCGAGAACCTTTGTATGTGCTCTACAGGATCTTTCCAGAACCGGCCGCTGAACGTAGTAGCCAAGGCAGCTAGTGCGCTAAGCAGGCCTCCGCCAATCTGCTGTGACAGTTCATTGGAGCGGGTCAGTAGCACGAGTCCCCAGATGACGATGGTTTCAAAGCCTCCAGTGCTGGTTTACCAAACCAGCCTAGCACGTAAACCGTTGCCTCTCGCATCGTTACATCTTCGTCGTTCAGGGCATGGGCCAGAGCTTGCAACGCTGGTTCGCTGATAGCCTTGAGTTGACTAGCAATCCTTTGGTTTGTCTCATATTGACCGGGTTTATACTTGCGACGGAGTTCTTCAATGAGTTGAGTGACGCGGTCATCTACCTGTTCACTGTTCATCATCTTCTTTTCCTTTCGGCTGGCTGATAGCAAAGTCCTGCCACATCAATCGGACCTGCAGCTATCGAGACTAACCCCTATCCCATCTCGCCCCGCAGGGCCACAATCTGCCTTCGCAGCCGCGCTATGGTGGCCCTGGTGTCTTCTCCATCGCCTGCCGTGCGTAGTTGATACTTCTTGAAAGCCAACTCTGTTGCCAGATGAAAGAGGCGACCCAACTGACGCCAGCGCTGCCAGCTCTGCCCCAGTAGAGCCTCCCAACGGGCCACGAAGCGCTGCCGGTAAGAGACGGTCAGGGCATAGTCCGCCTGCGAAAGGACACCGCTGGCAATCTCTTCCTTCAACTCTTGGGTGATCCACTCCTTCTCCCGTTGCGCAGCCAGAAGCATGACCACGAAAACAACCAGGACGCCGCCCCAATCGGTGAGAAAGCTAAAGATACCGGCCACACAACTCAATTCGACCAGGGAAGCACCTAGGTTGTGGATGGCGTGGAAAGCAATGGCCAGGCCCAGACCAAACAATGGCACCAGCCATTTCTCCCAGGCCGCGCGGGACAGGCGGGCAAAGCCCAGGGCTGCCCCGGTGAGACTGGTGAAGAAGGCGTGGTTCAAGCCAAAAACGATAGCTCGCAGGAAAACGACGACGCCCCACTCGGCCCAACCCTCTGTAAAGAGGCTGCTCAGGAAGTAGAGCACGTTCTCCGTCATGGCGAAGCCAAAGCCCACCAGAGCCCCATAGATAATGCCGTCGAGGACGCTGTCGAACTCGTGGCGCAGCAAGCCAAAGAGGCCCAAAAGAGCTACGGCCTTGGCGATCTCCTCGACCACCGGAGCCACTCCACCGCTCTCTACCACGTCGGTCAACAGCCCTTCCCCCAGCACCGAGACAGGAATGCCCAGAATGAGCTCCACAATCAGGGAGAGGATGATAGCTGGGATGGCCCCCCACAGAAAGGTGACCGCCAGCAGCCACAGCGGCTCCTTCTCGTAGCGGTCGAACCACCAGATGATAGCTACGTAGATGGCGGTCGGGATCATACCAGCCAGCAGCGAAAGGGTAACCCCCACAACAATCTCCATCGGCATCCTCCCTGGTCGTTCACTACCGGACAGTCTTCATGGCGGGGCTTAGAACCAATACCGTTCAATTAAGGTCTGGAGTAGAGGCTTTAGCCGGATTTTCTCGCCTA
>SOHZ01000358.1 GCA_004377365.1 Anaerolineales bacterium
TGATCTACAGAGAAGATCGGCTCTCAATATCTCATACTCTCTCACCTCCCCCATTTGCTAGTGTCTGCGATGAGAGCAACGATGGCGAATACTGGTCAATGCTCACGCTATTATACTACACAATTAGCCAAATGTCAATTCCTATGAAAACCTTGCAATTAGAATAGGGGAACCTTCATGAAGCAACGGGACAAGGAGCTGACACAGTTCCCTATGCTCAGTAGATCACGGATTCTCAGCAGAGGCGGCTCCCACGCCGCCGGTTCGCGGGCATGGGAGCCCGCTCTGCTCCGGAATAGTGATCTACTATTGCTTGATCACAGAGGCAGCGGCTTACGGTGCAAATTCAGATTATCAAGTAACTCGGAGTCATTCTTGCCAGGACGCCAGGGGGGCTATATCCAAAAGTGTAGAGCTACAAGACACGGCGCGGGGCAGGGGGCTTGCCGCCCCAGGGAAGGCGAGGGAGTTTCAGCTCTCAAGAATCAATATGGAAAGGCGATGCCTACCGTGATCTATACTCAATCGTTCCCAGCGGAAAGGCGTCGTCCTGAGCCTGTCGAGGGGTCGAAGGGCTGTGGGGCCCCGGCGTAGGTCAGCAGCAGACCGCCGCTCAGAACAAGCTATACCAACAGATACTTTTTCCTCACCTCTTCGTTTTCCCTCAGTTCCTCAATGCTTCCCTGGTAACGGATCTGCCCGTTATCAATGATATAGCCCCGGTCACCCAGCCTCAGGGCAGACCTCACATTCTGTTCTGCCAGCAGAACAGTCAAACCGGTCTCTCTCAATCTTTTAATTTGTTCCTCCAAGGAACGTACCAGCATAGGTGCCAGCCCTTCAGTGGGCTCGTCCAGGAGCAAGAGTTCCGGGTTGCCCATCAGTGCCCTGGCAATGGCCAGCATCTTCTGCTCCCCTCCGCTGAGGCAGCCACCCTTGCGGGACTCTATCTCTTTCAGGGCGGGAAAAAGCTCGTAGACCCTTTCCTTGTCCCACCGCGCGAAACGAGTTTCGCTACTCCTTGCAGCTATCTCCAGGTTCTCCCCCACCGTGAGGTCGGCAAAGATCCTTCTATCATCAGGGACATAGCCGATGCCTTTCCGGGCGAGCAAATAAGGTTCCTTGCCGGTTATCTCCTCACCTTTGAACCGGATGCTCCCCTGCTTCGGCGGCGTCAGGCCCATGCTGCTCTTTGGTGTTGGATTTGAGTTTATACAAGTCAGGAATTCCCATTGCAAGGTAGGGAGTAACTGCAGCCGACCCAAGAAAGGGCCTCTGGGTCAATTCAGGAGTGCGAAACATAGGTTTTGTGGTATAATATATGGGAAAGAGGCGTAGTGGGATGGTCGAGCAACTATCTCTCTAGCCCACCAGATGCGGTTTCAGCCGCTGACTGAGGAGTTGTCCTACACAGGCCGGTTTGGGAAAGGAGTTCAAATGAGCCAGAGTAATTCGATCCTCGATAACGTGCAATGGGGTGCTGATAGCGGAGCCATCACCTTCAAAGACGTGCGCTACATGCTCATCCGCCCCGACACGGTAGTGGACTTTCAGAAGGCGGTGGAGGCCGATGTGGGGCTGGAGAAGTGCGCCCAGATGATGATGGCTGGCGGCTACACCGGCGGCTCCCGCTCGTCCAAACGTTACAAAGAAGTCTTTAACTATACCGACGAGGAGATCGTGGCCTTTATGTGCAAGATGGGCGGCGAGATCGGGTGGGGAAAGTTCAACGTGATCAAGCTGGATGTGCCGGGCAAAGAGTTCATCGTTGAGGTGGAGAACTCGGCCTTCGCCGCTGCCTACGGAGAAGCGGACCGGGGCGTGTGCCACATGATCCGCGGGGTGATGGCCGGCATGGCCGTCGGCATCTTCGGGAGCGACGTGGTCTCTGAGGAGACCTTGTGCCATTCCAAAGGCGACGACCGCTGTCGGTTCGAGATCAGGGGGTAAAGAAAGTATGAA
>SOHZ01000118.1 GCA_004377365.1 Anaerolineales bacterium
CCGCCTGAAGGCTCTACTCCAACCCTCAAAAACGCTTTTGGAGGCGGATAGGATAACGGAGGGTGCGAAAAGCAGGTCCTATAGTATCGAGTTAGGGAGTATGAAGCTGGAAAGCAAAGTGGCCCTCATTACAGGGGGCAACTCGGGCATCGGGCGGGCCACGGCCCTCCTCTTCGCCCAGGAGGGGGCCAAAGTAGCCATCACCGCCCGAGACGAAGGGCGGGGCCAGGAGACGGTGGGAGCCATCGCCGCGCACGGGGGGCAGGCCGTCTTCATCCCCTGTGACGTGCGCCTGGCCCAGGATTGTCAAAAGGCTGTGCGGAGAACTGTCGAAGCTTTCGGCCAGCTCGATATCCTTTTCAACAACGCCGGCCTCATCTACCGCGCCAAGACCGTGCTCGAAACGTCTGAGGAAGAGTGGGACTGGACCATGGACACCAACGCCAGAGGAGCTTTCCTGATGTCCAAATACGCCATCCCCGAAATGGTCAAAGCTGGAGGCGGGGTCATCATCAACAATGCCTCCTACTTTGGCCTGGTAGGTGGCCAAGGTGTGGCTGCCTACTGTGCTTCCAAGGGAGCTTTGGTGCTGCTGACCAAAGCCATGGCCCTGGATCACGCCCATCAGAACATCCGCGTCAACTGCCTCTGCCCGGGCAGCGTGGACACGCCCATGCTTCGGCGGGAGATGGAGGAGATGGGCGGCCAAGCGGCCGTGCGTCCCGCCTTCGAGGCCAAACACCCCCTGGGTCGCATCTGTACGCCAGAGGAGGTGGCCAGGGCAGCCCTCTACCTGGCCTCTGACGACTCGGCCTTTATCACCGGGTCAGCGCTCGTCATAGATGGCGGATTGACGGCCGGTTGAGGTGAGCGGAGATCACCGACTCCATTCCTAAAGATCGCAAAAGGGCCGCCCTCGTGCGAGGGCGGCCCTTCATTTGGACCTCGTCTGTTGAAGTCTTGCCTTCCGTGGTTCTCTCCCTACTTCAAATCTCCCAAGCTCAAACCATACGTGCTCAGAACAGATTTGGGGAACTCGAACCGCACTGTCTTCATAGGATCAACCACCTGGCAAAACTTGAGCTCACCAGCGATACTCATGATCATTCCGGCCTCGTTGACGCCCATCCCCACCATCCCGGTCAGGAATCGAGCCATACGGTGGATGGCTCCATCGGTGGCCTCATCAATAGTCGGAGCAGAATGGACAGTGGCCACCATCTCAGCGGTCTCCAAGAAGGGGGTGGGCAGCTTGGCCTCTTTTAGCACCCGAGTGCTGAAGGTTACCTCCCCTGGAACTTCCAGCCCACAGACCACGATCTCGCCATCACCCATCACGGAGTGCATATCGCCCATGCCCAGCAGCGCCCCTTCGGCGTTGACCGGTAGATAGACTGTACAGCCAGCTCCAATGAGAGTGCAATCCATGTTGCCGCCGTGGGCATCAGGTGTGCCGTTGGGCACTGGTTCGCCTTTGGGAGCCACGCCGATGACACCGATCATAGGCTTCATTGGCAGCCGCACTTTGTCGTTGAAAATAGCCTGGCCCTTTTCCATGCGAAAGATCCTGGTCTCTGTCTCGGTGATGATGTCGCCCAGGGCTCCCTCACCCGGAACGGTCACCATTGCTCCCTGGTCAGCCACCTGGACGTCTTCGATGTCCACAGCCAAAGTGTCCCCGGGCTGGGCCCCACGTATATAGACCGGGCCAGTAGCCGGGTTGACCCGTTCCCAGTCTAAGGTTTCCACAGTATCCGCTTCCGTTTGCATCTGACCGCAAAAACAGTCGTGGGTCTCCATCTGCACCTTCTCACCTGGTTCGATCTCCAGTGCCGGTTCGAGATCAGCAGAGAAAGCGTAAAAGACCGTATCCCTGGTCAACTTTTTCATGATCAATCTCTCCTCCCTTGTCTCGTGATGACTCGCTCAATTGAAAAACAGCGAACGGATGATCACCTCCGTAATCCTCCCCAATCCCAGGTAGTTTATGCCCAGACCCGCAAATAGGAGGAACAGCAAGATAGCCAGCATCACATAGTCGTTTCTCTGGAAAGACAGGGTCCGGCGGTAGGTTCGGTTTCTGATGTCAAAGTCAAAGGCCCGGGTCAGGATGGCGATGGCGATATTCTCAGCTCTCTCGATAGTGGCGAAAAATATCGGTATCAAAGAGGACGCAAAAGCTTTCATCCGCAATAGAGGATTTTTGTACTCCATCTCGTAACCACGGGCCTTCTGGGCATCCATGATCTTCTGGGTTTGCTCGGTGAGGATACCCACCGTCGAGAAGCCCAGGCTGATGGTGAGGCCGATCTCCGGTGGCAGTCCTTTGGATAGCAGCCAATAGGAGCCAGCAGCCACAGCCAGAGAGGCCACCAGGGAGATGCCGAGTGCCACCGCCGCGTTCGACGAGATATTCTGCAACTTCTCACCCCAGGAAAGGTTGATGGTGGAGAAGAGCAAGGCCGTCACGATGGCAACGTAGATCAGTATATTCTTGAGCTGCCGTGAGGACTCCCGTTTGGTCAGCCCCAGAACCAGGTCCGCAGAAGCTGTGGTATACAGCACGGTATGGATGGCCAAAACCACGATGAAGAAACGGAAGAAGAGGGCCATAGATCTGATCAAGCCCTCCACAGTGATGGGAAAAAAGTTCCACCACGGGAAGAGATAGAACAGGTGGATTGCTCCTTCGGGTCTCAACCAATAGAGGTTGTAGAGAGAGAAAACTGTGAAAATGACGATCAAAGGCTTGCTGCTTTGGGCGATAGTCTTGCGGCCGACAGCGTTGGCGGCGAGGGCGTACAGCCCAAAGAATAGGGAACCAATGACCAATGGGTCTAGAAACAGCAAGGAAATGAAGGTCAGAGCGAAAAACATGATCAACTTTGTCCTGGCGTCGAGCGAATGTAAGAAGGAATCTCCTCGTTTATATGTAATGGCCATATCGCTCTCCTGCTATCAACCTGCTCAGGACATCGTACATCTGATCCATAGTCACGATGTCTCCTGGGACATTTTGGGCCGCCAGCTTGGCCGCCAATTTGGTGACTTGCGGCTGAGCCAGCGAGTTTTCCCTTAGCAACTCCTCGTCCATCAGCGCTGCACCCATTGGCCCATCGTAAACGATACTCCCATTGGCCAAGATCACGGCCCTTTCGGTATAGGCTGCGGCATAGTCGAACTTGTGGGTGATGACCAGGACCGCCGTGCCCTCCTCGTTTAGCCTTCTAATGATCTTAAAGATATCTTCAGTCATCTGTGGGTCCTGGCCAGTGGTGGGCTCGTCAATGATCAGGATCTCTGGCTTCATGGTTAGCACTGAGGCCAGAGCGAGCCTCTGTTTCTGACCCTTGCCCAGGGCTATTACATCAGCCTTCATCTGCCCGGCCATGCCTACAAAATCCAGAGCTTCCAGCGACCGGCGTTCGATTTCCTTTTTGTCTAATCCGAGACTCTTCGGGCCGAGAGCCAACTCGTCCTTCACCACGAAAGTGATCATCTGATGGTTAGGGTTCTGAAAGCAGAACCCCACCCTCTTCGCCAGTTGAGCGGTGGTGGTCTGGGTAGTGTCTTGCCCCAGCACGACCACGCTGCCCTCAGCGGGCTTGAGCAGGCCGTTGATATGCTTGACCAATGTGGTCTTGCCCGAACCATTCTTGCCCAGGATGGACATCAGTTCACCCTGGCAAATGGTCAGGTCAACTCTGTTCAACGCGGCGTTAACCCCATCATAAGAATGACAGAGGCCCTTGATCTCGATGACGGGCTCACTTTTGCCCTTCTTCTCCGCCATCGGACGCTCGTCCATAGGCAGACCGTTGAGCTTGTACTTCCGGGTAAGGGCCGGATAGAACTGCTCAGCCGTCAGAGGCTGGGCATCGAGCTGGAGCTTCTCTGCCAGGCGGACGAGGGGAGGTCTCATGAAGACGTGCTTGATGTCACCTTTGCTCAAAGTGTCTTCTACCGTGTCATCCCGCACGATCCGGCCCCGGTCCATGATCACCACCCGATCCACCAGCGGCAGGATCTCCTCGAGTTTGTGCTCGGCGATGAAGAGGGTCTTGCCGCGCTCCTTAGCTACTTTCACGATCATGGACAGGACGTGTTGTGTACCCAGCGGATCGAGATTAGAAGTAGGTTCGTCCATCACATAGATCTCGGGATACATGGCGAATATGGCCGCGATGGCGCAGGCTTGCTGCTCTCCTTCTGACAGATTATGGGGTTCTCGCTCCTCAAAGCCCTCGAGTCGGGCAACCTCCAGACCCTCCTCCACCCTTTTGATGATTTCATCGCGGGGCACGGCCAGGTTCTCCGGCCCAAAGGCAATCTCGTCAGCCACGGTGGGGGAGATGAGCTGGCTCTCAGGATCCTGGAAGACCAGCCCGACCAGCGACGACAGCACACCGACGCGCGTTTTCTTGGTATCCCTGCCCTTAACCCGTACTTGTCCTTTCAACATCCCGTTATGGAAATGAGGGACCAACCCATTCAGGCAACTGCATAGAGTCGTCTTGCCCGCGCCCGAGGGACCGGTGAGGAGAACTACCTCACCTGGTTGCACCTTGAGGTTGATGTCTTCGAGAGCCAGCGTCTCGGCACCTTCATACGTGAACGAGACATCTATAAACTCAATATCATACTCCACGTGATAAACTCCTGTAGAAATACTCTCTGGATGAAATAAGCTGGACAATGATTGCACTTGGGAGAGCGGGCCCCCAGCTCGAAGTAGCAGGCCAGGGACCCGCGCCTATCAATTAGTCTCGGTAGATCACAAAAGCTCGCAGCGGATCGCCAGATCCGCTGCCCAGCTACTGGATCTGGCGATCCAGCAGGAGCAAGTTGGGATCTACTGAGTCTCGGTAGATCACGATTTTGGAGCAGAGCGGGCTCCCATGCCCGCGAACCGGCGGCGTGGGAGCCGCCTTTGCTGAGAATCCGTGATCTACTGAGTCTACTGGAGTTGGATGCTGGTTTCCCTGCTGTGAGAGGCGACTCACCATACGGGCCTTCTGAATCTCTCAGGTAGAATCCCCATAATTATGGTGGTGAAAATGGTGGTCAACACTGCCTCCGGCAAAGCACCAACTTCCAAGGCGACAAGGAGAGGCAGAAAAGCCTCGCCACCCGTCTCAGCAGGGTAGAAAATCCAGATGCCCACCACAAAAAGGGGCACAACGACGACAAAATAGTAGATCAATACCAGGATAGCCCATCCTACGAGCTTTAGCCACAGCGCCTTGAAGAGGGTGTAGACAAACTTGTAGGCAAAGCCCATGTACACGCAGCCAATAATGTGAGCGAGCAGGCTAGCCCAGGGGATGCCTGGCTCGGCGATACCGGCCAGGAAACCAATGACCAGGCCGCCAATGGGACCGGTCAGGCTGGAGCCAATGGTGGTGAAGGGCTCTCGGGGGTCAGTGACAACCACCGTGCCAGGGATGGGGATGGTGATTCCTGCCAGCACGATGGCCAGAGCCGCACCACCGAAAGCGGCGGCCATTCCTATCTGTCTAGGGGTAAGCAATGGTTTTTTGACCTCTTCCATCATTCCTCCTTATTTTGCTTGAAGTAATTGCTACAAACGAGACGAATACACTCTACCAGCAGAGCACTTATCTTTTGACTATAGACACCTCCTTTCTCTTCATCGGTAGAGCTTGGCTCAACTCCAGAATCACACAGGCCAAGCTATCACGCAGCACAAAACCATCAAATAGCAAGAAAGCCAACAGAGGATACGAGTGCCTCTACGTTGGCTATGCGACAAAGAACCCTATAGCGATGAAATAACACGAGTCACACATAAAATAACACCCATCTGAGTGAAACGTTACTCGGGCGGATAGAAATTCTGGGTAATTCAGCATAGCATATCATACCAGATTACCCTTGTCAAGGAGATGACTCACTCCTCAAAAAACTCTTCGTTGTATTTCCCACCTGCGTTCCAGAAAGTCCAGCCACAGG
>SOHZ01000069.1 GCA_004377365.1 Anaerolineales bacterium
TTACCACTGTTGCGGTACAGGGGTCATTGGGATTTGGTCATTTTCCATGCAAACCCCTTGCTTTTTGGGAAAAAACAGTGTATAATATCATTAACCATTCAGGGGGCGAGAACTTAGCCCTGTCGGGCATTGACGTTTGGGCTGGTTGTGTAGTATAATAACGGTAAGTATTGATCAATACTTTGCCATCGTTGCTCTCACTGCAGCCAGTAGCTAATGAATGTAGGAAAGGAGGTGAGGAAAGACTTGAGGGCCGATTTTCTCTTGGATCAGGAGGAGGTCGGCTTTTGTTGTTTTTGAATAGTAACCGGTTCACTGGGGATCCTGCTCCCTGAACGGTAGTATTAATTGGGATGTGGCTTTGGCGGAGCACCCAGATGCTCCTCTCACAAGTGACAAATAATTGGGACGGCCACGTCTGGGAGTAGCCGTCACTCACTTCCAAAACAAGGAGGAGGAAAATGAGCAAGAAGTTACTGAATCTGTTGTTGGTGATCATGATGCTGGCGGTTCTTGTGCCGATGGCGTTGGCAGCCCCGCCAGCGCAGGAAGGTCAGGACTACATCGTCGTAGCCGATGACTGGCTGAGCAAGCTGGCCGACAAGTACCTGGGCAACCCCCTTGCCTACCCGGCCATCGTCGAGTACACCAACCAGAAGCACGCCGAAGACGCCAGCTACGCCGAAATCATGGACCCTGACCTGATTGAGATAGGCTGGAAGATCTACATCCCCAGCGCCGAAGAGGCGGCCACAATCGTAGCCGAGGCGCCGCCGGAGGAGGTGCTCATCGGAGCTATCTATCCCCTCACAGGCGGGCTGGCAGCCACGGGCGAGGATCTCAAGGCTGGCATTGAGCTGGCGGTAGAAATCGTCAACGGCGAATTCCCCGATCTCAACCTGCCGCTGGCTGCGGAGGCAGGCCTGCCCAACCTGGGCGGGGCCAAGGTCGTAGTCATCTTCGGCGACCACGAAGCCGATGCTGAGAAGGGGATGTCCGAGGCTGAGAGATTGATCACCGAGGAAGGGGTGGTAGCCCTGGTGGGCTGCTACAACAGCTCGGTCACAGCCACGGCCAGCCAGGCGGCAGAAAGGCTGAAGATGCCTTTTTTGAACCCGGAGTCAACCTCGCCTCTGCTCACCGAACGCGGCTTTGAGTGGTTCTTCCGTACCACGCCCTACGACAAGCTGTTCACCGAAAACTTTTACGAGTTCCTCGATTCGGTCAGGGAGAGCGGCATCGAGGTGAATAAGGTGGCTATCCTCAATGAGAACACCCTTTGGGGCACCGACGTGGCTACCCTTGAGGAACGATATGCCAAGGAGTATGACTACGAGGTCGTGGCCAGCATCCCCTATGCCAAGGAAGCCACCGACATGACCAGTGAGGTGACGACCCTCAAGGCCGCCGAGCCCGATGTGGTGATGCAGTCCTCGTACGTCTCTGACGCTATCCTGTCTATGAAGACGTACAAGGACCTGGACTTTAATCCCCCGGCTATCCTGGCCATGGACGCCGGCTTTATCGTTTCGGAGTTCATTGAGACCCTGGGGGACGATGCCAACTACATCCTGAGCCGCGAGGTGTGGGCCCTGGACCTGGCAGAGGGTAAGCCCCTGATCGCCACCGTCAACGAGATGTACAAAGAGCGCACCGGGAGGAACATGGACGGCAACTCTGCCCGCGCCTTCACCGGGGTGCTGACGCTGCTCGATGCCATCAACAGGGCCGGGTCCGTGGAGCCGATGGCCATCCGCAAGGCTCTTCTGGAGACGGACATCCCCGCTGATCGGCTCATCATGCCCTGGAAAGGGATCCAGTTCGACCCGACGACCCATCAGAACGTCCTGGGAGCCGGGGTCATCGTCCAGATCCAGGATGGGGAGTACAAGACGGTTTGGCCCTTCGACCTGGCATCGGCGGAGCTCATCTGGCCCATGCCAAAGTGGGACGAGAGATAGCCCCAACCCGACCGAATTGAACAGGTCCTCAAATCGGCTCAAGCCGTCCAATCGGTGACCAACCTGGGGCCCTTGCCCTGGCCAGCCGGAGCAAGGGCTCCTATCTTCTGTTTGGAAGGAGAAGCGGATTAAAATGTCTCCAGAGATAATAATACAGCTCCTCGTCAGCGGGCTGCTGATGGGGTTTATTTTCTCCTTGATTGCGGTGGGCCTCAACCTGATCTACGGGGTGATGGACATCGTCAATTTCGCCCACGGCGATTTCTTGATGCTCAGCATGTACATCGCCTTCTGGTTGTGGTATTTGTGGGGAGTTGATCCCCTCTTCTCTTTGCCCGTTTGTATTGTGCTCCTCTTTGTAATCGGCTGGGTCACTTACCAGTTGATCATCAAGAGGATTCTCAAAGCGCCCATGTTGGCCCAGATATTCTCTACCTTCGGGTTGATGATCTTTTTGCGGAACGCGGCTCTCATGGCCTTTACCTCCGACTACAGAGCCGTGGGGGAGAGCCTGGTGACGGGCCGCATCGGGATCGGCGGGGTGTTCATCCCTACCCCTCAACTGGTGGCTTCGGTGGGCGCTATCCTCACTACCGGCGCGATCTATTGGTTCATCCACCGGACAGAGATGGGGATGGCCCTGATGGCGACTGCTGAGGATGCGGAAGCGGCCTCGCTAATGGGCATCAACAGCGACCGCATGTACGCCTTGGCCTGGGGGTTGGGGGCGGCCTGCGTTGGGGTGGCCGGAGCGCTTCTGTCCACCTTTTATTACATCTTCCCCGAGGTGGGTTACCTTTTCGGTTTGCTGGCCTACGTCATCGTGGCCCTGGGAGGGTTCGGCAGCATCACCGGCGCTTTTATCGCCGGCATCATCGTTGGGGTGGTGGAGGTGCTGTTCGGCTTCCTGATAGCTCCGGCCTTCAAATACGTCTTTGTTTACCTGATTTACCTCATCGTAGTCATAGTCAGACCGCAGGGTCTGCTGGGAGCTCGCTAGTACTTTGACTCATAAATTCTCCCAGGCATTAGTAAGGAGTAAATGAACATGACAAAAGAGAGACAACTCCTGGCGCTGAAGATTCTGGGGGGCGCGATCCTGGCCGGCGCGCTGCTGGCCTTTCCCCTGGTCTTCAAGAAGCCATTCCCTCAGCGCATGATGATCCTGATTTTCATGAACGCTCTGTTGGCCGAAGCCTGGAACATCCTGGGAGGCTACGCCGGACAGGTCTCACTGGGCCACGCCGTCTTTTTTGGCCTGGGAGCCTATACCTCAAGCTTTATGCTCATCCAATGGGGGATCACTCCCTGGCTAGGCATGGTAGTGGGTATCCTCATTGCCGTGGTTGTTTCCATCATCATCGGCTATCCCTGCTTCCGGCTGGGGGGGCATTACTTCGTCATCGCCACCATCGCCGCAGGAGAGATCGTGGCCATCATCTTCCTGAACTGGAAGCTGATGGGGGGAGCGATCGGGTTGTTCCTTCCCCTGCAGGATGATTCGTTGCTCCACTTCCAGTTCAGTAGCAAAGCCCCTTACTATTACATCATCCTGGCTATGTTGGTGGTCACCGTTTTCATCGCCTACTGGATCGAGAGGACCAGGCTGGGCTTCTACTTCCGGGCCATCAAGAACGACCCCGATGCGGCCAGGAGCCTGGGCATTGACCTCACCAAATACAAGCTCATGGCCATGATCATCAGCGCCGCTCTCACAGCCATGGCTGGCACTTTCTACGCTCAGTATGTGCTTTTTATTGACCCGCACACCGTCCTGCCCCTCATGCTTTCCATACAGATGTGTCTCATCCCCGTGCTGGGGGGGACGGGCACCATCGCCGGCCCCATCATCGGGTCAATCATTTTGATCCCCATGGCCGAATACACTCGCGTCCAACTGGCCGGAAAGGTGAGCGGCCTTCACCTGCTCATCTATGGTTTCCTGATTATGGTCATCGCGGTGTTCCAGCCTGCCGGGCTGATGGGGCTGGTCCAGAGATACAGAAGGCGAGGTTAGCGAAATGGCCTTACTGGAAATCAGCAACTTGACCAAGCGATTCGGCGGCCTGGTGGCCAACAATGCGGTGGGCATGGAGGTCAACCAAGGGGAGATCGTGGGTCTGATTGGCCCCAATGGGGCCGGCAAGACCACTCTCTTCAACTGCATCAGCGGTTTCTACAGCTCCGACGGCGGGTCGGTGGTGTTCGAGGGCCAGGACATCACCCGGTTTTCGGCAGACCGGGTCTGTCGAGAAGGAATGGCCAGGACATTCCAAATCGTCAAGATCTTTAAGGATATGACCGTTCTGGAGAACGTGATGGTCGGGGCTTTTTGCCGAACGACAAACCCTGAAAGGGCGCGGCAAGAAGCGCTTAAAACGTTAGAGTTAGTCGGACTGGTGGAGAAGAAGGATGTTCCCAGTGGAAGCCTGACCATCGCTGAGCAAAAGCGGCTTGAACTGACCAGGGCTCTGGCCACACAACCCAGACTGCTGATGCTGGACGAGACCATGGCTGGCTTGAATCCCATGGAGACTCGCCAGGCGGTCGAATTGCTCAGGAAGATAAACGCCCAGGGCGTCACCTTGATCGTAGTAGAGCACGTGATGGAAGCGATTATGACCATCTCCGACCGCATCACGGTGCTGGACTATGGCAAGAAAATCGCCGAGGACGTACCGGAGAATATCGCCCAGAACGAAGAGGTGATCAAAGCCTATCTAGGGGAGAGGTACTATGCTCGAAGTTAGTCACATCAGGGTTTGCTACGATCAGGTGCCGGCCATCCACGATGTCTCCTTCAGGATCGAGGAAGGGGAGATCGTGTCTATCATCGGAGCCAACGGGGCTGGCAAGAGCACGTTGCTGAAGACCATCTCGGGCTTGCTTCATCCCGACCCAGGCCAGATAGAGTTCCTGGGCGAGAGGATAGACCAGTTGCTGGCTCACCGCATTGTGGAGCTAGGCATCTCCCACGTACCCGAGGGCCGGCGTATCTTTCAATATATGACGGTGCAACGAAACCTCCGCTTGGGCGCTTACACCCAAAAGTCCGAGGAGATCAGGGAGGAAATCCTGAAGCAGGTCTTTGAGATTTTCCCCATCTTGAGGGAGCGGCTGGACCAAAAGGCCGGCACCTTGAGTGGTGGCGAGCAGCAGATGTTGGCCATCGCCCGGGGGTTGATGTCCAGGCCCAAGCTGTTGATGCTGGACGAGCCCTCTCTGGGCCTGATGCCCACGCTGGTGACCCAGGTCTTTGACACCATCAAGCGGATCAACGCCGAGGGGACCACCATCCTGCTGATAGAGCAAAACGTCCGTGAGGCATTGGAGCTGGCGCACAGAGCCTACGTGCTGCAGACAGGTAACATTGTGCTGGAGGGCACGGGCGCGGAGTTGCTGGAGAGCGACCTGGTGAGAAAGGCCTATCTTGGGATCTGAGCCAGGCCCTTGCCCCAATGTCTTCTTTCTTCTGCGGCTGTACCCTTCGACTTTCAGCGTTCTTCTTTGCGCAAGTTTATCCGGTTTATGCAAAGATTTCTTCGCATATTAAACGTTGTCCGAAATTCAGAGGATCGTTTGAATGATGAGAAATAACTTATGAAGAGGTGATGTAATGGAAGAAGAACTTCTTACAAAAGCTAAGGAATTTGAAAAGATAAATGAACTATCTTCAGAAAAAATTTATACACGCGGGGATAAAAATGCATTCCTTTATTGGCCTGAGTTCGGATTAAAAGATTTGGGTCGCCTAGGTGCCTGGAATGCTTACTACGCGGAAAATGCGAGAGATAATCCAGAAAAATTTAAGGAACTTTTACGAAAAGCTGTAGATGATTCTTTATCAAAATCTGAGAAAATAGATGCTTCTTGGGAAGACATAAAGTATTTTGGTGGAGATAAGACAGTAGCTAAAAAGATAATTTTTTGTTATTATCCCGAAGAAGTTTTACCCATTTTCAAAACAGAGCATCTTAAACATTTTGTGTCTGTACTTAAGCTCGATTTTAAGAAAGAAGCACATGATTATAGCAGATCTTACGATGTACTATCAGTGGGTCAACAATTTGAATTGCTAAATAAGCTTCTTTTAAGTTACAAGGGCAGCATAGAAAAGTTCAAAAGTTGGGATAATGTTCTTTTTATGAAATTTTTATATGAGCACTTTCCACCTTTCGAAAGAGAGTAGTTGCAACACCTAAACATGGCACGTTCGCCTAACAGCAGGTTGCCGCTTCGGGCTGAAGCCAAACCCACTTTCGGCGGGCTTTGGCAACCCGCAGGACGTTAGGCGACATTTCACGGATTCTTTATGCTGAAACGCAGGAGAGGTATGATGACCAACCGAACAGTTGTACTTGATGACCTAAAAGAGCGCACGCTGGAAGAGGTGCTGTGGGAGGTTGTTAGGCAGCAAGAGGTTTTGACTGTGCGCCTAGCCGAACGTGAAGCGGTCACCATCAAGCCCTCGCCGCACCTCAAGCCGCTGCCCGTGCTCGAAGGTTTTGTCCCTGAAGGCTGGAAAGATGCCATTTACGAGCTTGGCTGATCTCACCTTGTTTGACGCAGGCATGTTCATCGGTGCCCTGCTTAAAGGTGATCCCAGACATGCCGAGGCGCGTCCGCTCGTGGAGGCAGCACGGCGTGGTGAGATGCAGGTCTGCACAACCCCCGGTATTCTGAGCGAGGTCTACGGCGCACTGACCTGGGAGAAGGCGCAGCCGCGCCATGATCCAGAGGAAGCGGCCGAAGCCGTTGCACTTTTGGTCGAAGCGCCCTCTGCTATCCGAGTGCTTGATGTCGGGCTCGACGTGGCTTTGCGGGCCCTGGAGTTGGCAGCAGCGCATAACCTGACAGCACGGCGCATTCACGATGCGCGTCACGCAGCGGCGGCATTGCTTGCGGGTGTGCGTTCTGTCTACACCTATGACGCCAAAGATTGGGAAGCATTTGAAGCGGATGGATTGCAGATTGCCGGGCCGACTTCCGTACTTGTGCAGATGAAACGGGCTGGAGAAGAAGATACGGGGTCGGGCCCGTGAACCGCTCGAGATGCTACTATGATCATTCAGGGTTACTTCATTGGAGACGCCCCATATCTTCCTGTCCGTCTTGGTCGGGGGGAATTTGAGGGAATGGTTTGGCTGTTGGCGGATACTGGAGCGTCTCGGAAACTTTGGGCATCCATTCAAGTAGCAGGGAGTGTGGACAATGAAAATAGACCTCAACTGTGATATGGGCGAAAGTTTTGGCCGATACACCATCGGCAACGACGAGGCCATGATGCCCTACATCACCTCAGCCAACATCGCCTGCGGCTCCCACGCTGGCGACCCTATGGTGATGGACAGGACAGTGGCCCTGGCTGCCAGGTACGGCGTTGGGGTGGGTGCTCACCCCAGCTTCCCCGATCTCCAGGGCTTTGGTCGGCGGCCACTGACCCTCTCGCCAGCCGAGATCGAAAACTATATCCTGTATCAGTTGGGAGCCCTGGCTGCCTTCGCCAGGGCTCACGGCGTGCCGCTGGTTCATGTCAAAGCTCATGGGGCCCTGGCCAACATGGCCGCCGTAGATCCCGGGCTCGCCGAGGCCATCGCCAAAGGGGTGGCCCGCTTCAGCAAGGAGCTCATCGTGGTCTGCCTGGCTGGCTCAGCCATGATCGAGCCCACCGAAGCGGTCGGTTTGCGGGTGGCCAGAGAGGCTTACGCCGACCGGGTCTACGAGCCCGACGGGACGTTGCAGTCGCGCAAGATCCCCGGCTCGGTGATCGAGGAGCCTGAAAAGGCAGCCGCACAGGTGGTCAGGCTGGTGCGCGATGGGGTCATCGTGGCCCACACCGGCCAGGAAATAGGGGTCCAGGCCGACACCATCTGCGTCCACGGTGATACGCCGACCGCCATCCCCATAGCCCAGACCATCAGGAAGAAGCTGGAGGAGGCCAGCGTCGAGGTAAAGCCGCTGGGGAGCTTTCTGTAGGCTGGTCACCCACAAGGGCAGATGGCTGATGGCAGCTATCGGCTATCAGCTATTAGCTATCAGCCAATTGAGGTAGTTCCATGCACAGCGAACCGCGCTTTCTGCTCGCCGGTGATGCGGCGTTGGTGGTAGAGTTTGGCAACAAAATAGACGAAGAGATCAACCGGCGGGTGCGTTCCCTGGCCACTGCCCTGGAGGAAAACCCTATCCCCGGCCTGGCTGAGATGGTGCCCACTTATCGCTCTCTTCTCGTACACTATGACCCTTTGCGTCTATCTCACGGAGACCTCGTTGAATTTGTCCGCACCACCTTGGAAAAGGGTCAGGAATACCCCCTCCCTGAGCCCCGTATGGTCGAGATTCCCACCCTTTACGGTGGAGAGTTCGGCCCAGACCTCCCCTTCGTGGCGGAGCACAACGGCCTCAGCATTGATGAAGTGATCCGCATCCATTCCGGCACCGTTTACCCCGTCTACATGCTGGGCTTTTCGCCGGGTTTCGCCTACCTCGGCGGACTCCCGGAGGAGATCGCCACGCCGCGTCTGCCCACGCCCCGCACTCTGGTGCCGACCGGATCGGTGGCCATGGCCGGCCGGCAGACGGGCGTTTACCCCATCGCCACCCCGGGCGGCTGGCGCCTCATCGGGCGCACCCCCCTCAAGCTCTTTGACCCGCAGCGAGACCCGCCCACTTTGCTGAGAGCTGGAGACCGGGTGCGCTTTGTGCCTATTTCGGAGGAGGAATACTGGGCCCGTCTGGAAAGAAAGGAAGAGAAGGGTGGCTCTTGAGGTTCTCGAAGGGGGGATGCTGACCACTGTCCAGGATTTGGGACGGTACGGCTACGAACGCTTCGGCATCCCGGTGGCCGGGGCCATGGACCCCTTTGCTCTGCGAGCGGCCAACACTCTGGTAGGGAACTCCTGGGACAAGGCGGGCCTGGAGATCACGCTGACTGGCCCCACTCTGCAAGCGACCGAAGACTGCCTGATCGCTGTGACTGGCGCAGACCTGACCCCTCGCGTCAAAGGCCGGGAAATCCTTCTGTGGATGGCCGTTTTCGTGCGCCGCGGATGGATCATTGATTTCGCTGGCCAGAGGACAGGGTGTCGAGCCTATCTGACCGTAGCCGGAGGAATTGACGTGCCCCTGGTCATGGGCTCCGGGTCAACTTACCTGAGAGGCGGCTTCGGCGGGTTCGAGGGCCGGGCCTTGCGCCAGGGTGACCTCCTGGCAGTGGAACCTACCCGGCTGGACCTCTTTGCTCTGGCGGGGCGGAGCATTGGAGCCAATTTTCTTCCACCGTACAGTGAGGAGCCCGAAGTGGAAGTCATCCTCGGCCCCCAGGACGATTACTTCACTGAGGAAGAGCTCGCTGTCTTCCTGTCAAGCCAATACAAGGTCAGTTCTACAGCAGACCGGATGGGGTATCGCCTGCGGGGCCCGCCCATCACTCACAGGGAAACAGCGGACATTATCTCTGACGGGATCGCTTGGGGAGCAGTTCAGGTGCCGGCCGACGAGCAGCCCATCGTCATGATGGCCGACCGTCAGACAACCGGCGGCTATCCTAAAATCGCCACGGTGGTCGGCGCGGATATACCTTTGCTGGCCCAGTGTCTGCCGGGCAAAAGCAGCGTCAGTTTCAAGGCAACCACTATCGAGGCGGCCCAGCTTCGCTATCGGAAAATGATAGCCGACCTTGAGAGGGGCCTGGAAGAAGATCTGGATATGTTTTGATGGTTTGGGTGTGGCTGAAACGACTTGGATTTGAGGCTTTAGCCGGTTTTTTTCCGCCTGAAGGCTCCACTCCCCAAGCCATTTTAGCCACACTCTAATGGTTTCAGTGGATTTTGGGAGGACTGAGAAATGGATTCATTGGCTTCTGCTCACCCAAGGGAGGTCCGTGCTCTGATCAGGAAAGGCCAGTGGACGGAGCTCACGGCCGGGTTGGCCAACGGCTACGCCCAGGCCAACCTCGTCATTCTATCTCAGGAATTGGCCTACGAGTTCCTGCTCTTCTGCCAGCGCAACCCAAAGCCCTGTCCCCTGTTGGAAGTCACCGAGGTCGGTTCGCCTTGCCCCACGCGGCTGGCTCCAGACGCTGATCTCAGGACTGACCTGCCTAAATATCGCCTCTATCGCCGGGGAGAGTTGGAAGCGGAGGTGATGGAAATCATCGAGCACTGGCGAGATGATTTTGTGGCCTTTTTGCTGGGGTGCAGTTTTACCTTTGAGGTGGCTCTACTGGCCGCGGGCATCCCGGTGCGGCACATTGAGGAAGGATGTAATGTGCCCATGTTCATCACCAGCATCGAGTGTGTGCCGGCCGGCCGCTTTCACGGGCCGATGGTCGTCACCATGCGGCCTATCCCCCACCAGAAAGTGGTCAGGGCCGTTCAGGTAACGGGCCGCTACCCGGCCGTACACGGTGCCCCGGTGCACATCGGCGATCCATCGGCCATCGGCATTGATGAACTGAGCAAGCCTGACTTTGGGGATGCGGTGGCCGTCAAAGAAGGGGAGACCCCCGTCTTTTGGGCTTGCGGCGTGACCCCCCAGGCTGTAGCCATGAAGGTCAAGCCGGATTTCATGATCACCCACGCCCCCGGCCACATGTTCATCAGCGACATTCGAAACGAGGAACTCTCAGAGTTCTAGCACTTACCTGATTTTGTGCCTATTTTTCGCTCGGCAGCCATGTTCATTTGGGCTTAGTACTGGTTCGGAGGATCATTTTGGATAGCACTTTCTTGCAAGGACTGTGGATTACTGTGATGGGCATGGGCCTGGTTTTCCTGGCCCTGGGCATATTGGTGTTGGCCATGATGGCCCTGGAGAGGCTGTTCCGACCCAGGGCTAAAGGGGCGATGGCGAGTGGGGGCGCAGAGGAGTCCTCCACAGAGGAAGAGGAGATTGCGGCCATCACCGTGGCCCTGGCCAGCCTGCTGGCAAAGAAAGAGGCTCAGGTTGGGAACCGGCAACTTGGCTCGGCCCTGAGGGATGGCCCTGGCTCCTGGAGTGTTGTCGGGCGGGGGCAACAGTTGCGAGGGGGAAGGATTAGAGGACATGAGTGAGCAGAGCTTGAGGATCATCGTTAACGGCCAGCCCTACCTGGTGGAAGTAGACGATCTGACGGCCTCGCCCATCTCGGTACGGGTCAACGGCAAACCCTTCAGCGTGGAGATCGAACCGCTCAGAGAGCCACCGTCTGGGCTCCTGCCGGATTTGCAATCCGGCAGGCCAGCGGTTCCGTCGCCATTCGACCCTTCGACGGGGCTCAGGACAGGCTATGCTCATGACATGCCAGCCGAGGTGTCGGCAGCACCCAAGGCCGTCGGTGCTCCGGGACCCTCGGTCAAAGAGGTCATCGCCCCCATGCCGGGCAACATCATGGACATCCGGGTGAGGGTCGGTGACCACGTGAGCTACAAGCAGGAACTCTGCAACTTGGAAGCCATGAAGATGAAAAACAGCATCCGCTCGCCGCGTGATGGGGTCATCGCTGCCATCAAAGTGAGGGAAGGGCAGACGGTGGTCTACGGTGACGTGCTGTTCGTGTTCCAGTAAGTCAACTTGCGGTAGAGAGGGTAGAATTGGATTTGAACGCAGTGACCAGCCTCCTGGACGGCATCCTGAGCCTCACCTGGGGCAACGTGGTGATGATGGCGACAGGTGGCATTCTCATCTATTTGACCATCGTCAAAGACTACGAACCTATGTTGCTGCTCCCCATTGGTGCCGGAACCATTCTGGCCAACCTGCCTCTGACCGGTATGACAGCAGGCATCCGCGAGTTACAGTTGCACCAGCCACTGCCGGAGCAATTGGGGCTCTTCGGTGTCCTCTATCGGGCTGGCATCCATAACGAGTTGTTCCCACTGCTGATCTTTGTCGGGGTCGGGGCCATGACCGACTTTGGCCCCCTACTGGAAAACCCCAAGCTGGCTCTGATGGGGGCTGCCGGACAGTTCGGCATTTTTGGGGCGATGCTGCTAGCTCTGGCTGTGGGTTTCCCCCTTAAGGAGGCGGCCACTATCGGCATCATCGGCACAGCCGATGGCCCCACGGCCATCTATGTGGCCACTGTTTTGGCCCCAAGCCTTATGGCGCCCGTGACCGTGGCTGCCTATTCCTACATGTCACTGGTACCGATCCTCAAGCCGCCGGTGATGCGCCTGCTGACCACCAAAGCCGAGCGCCGGATTAAGATGTCCTACACCTCTCGCCCGGTGTCCAGAACGACACGCATCCTTTTCCCCATCGTGGTCACCCTGGTGTCCGCCCTGCTGATGCCCCTCTCCGCGCCTCTGATCAGCATGTTGATGCTGGGCAATCTGTTGCGAGAGTCAGGGGTGGTGGACCGCCTCTCCGAAGCGGCGCAGAATGAACTGATCAACGTAGTCACCATCTTTCTGGGGCTGACCGTGGGGGCCACCATGAGTGCCGAGAGCTTTCTCAACTGGAAGACCATTGCCATCTTCCTCATCGGTCTGGTGGCCTTTGTGTTGGACACGGCTGCGGGGCTGCTCTTTGCCAAGCTGATGAACGTGTTGGCCGGGGGCACGATCAACCCCCTGATTGGGGCAGCCGGAATTTCAGCTTTCCCCATGTCAGCGCGGGTGGTGCAAAGGTTCGTTCAGGAAGAGGATTTCTCCAACTTTGTGTTGATGCAAGCCATGGCAGCCAACACGGCCGGGCAGCTTGGTTCGGTCATGGCTGGTGGGGTCATCTTGGCTTTGCTGGCCTGACCATCGTGTCTACTACTACAAATAGTAGGTCATCCTCTGCAAATGAACCACGGGATCTATGTATTGGACCCGAACCTTAGAGGGGACGTTCAGGGTAATGGGTGCGTAGCTCAGGATGGCTCGAACCCCTGCCTTAATGAGGATATCTGCTACTTGCTGAGCTGAATCCGCTGGCACGGCGATGATAGCAAGCTGGATGCCCATCTCCTGGATGACTGTGGGCATTGACTCGCTGCCCAGGATTTGGAACCGCCCCATATTAGCACCTATTTTTTGGGGATTGTGGTCAAACACTGCGACAATATGGAAACCATTCCTATCAAAGTTGCCATGGTGAGCGATGGCATGGCCCAAGTCGCCAGCCCCTACCAGGGCGACGTCCAACTCTCTATCCACTTTCAGTATTTTCCTGAGTTGCTCTCGCAGGTATTTGATCTCATAGCCAGTGCCTTGTTTACCAAATTCGCCAAAGTGAGAGAGGTCCTTGCGGATTTGGGCGGAACTGATGCCCAGCTTATCGGCCAGTTCTTGAGAGGCTATGATCTCCCTTCCTTCCTCGAGCAGCAAGTTCAGAGCTCGCAGGTAGACGGGTAAGCGCCCGATAATAATGTCAGGAACATCTGCTGAAATCATTTTCTTACTCCTAACCTCGGTAATACCGTGTTTACTTTTTGTGAAAATTTTCCCTGCCACTTGTGAAACCCTACACATATTATCATATCACATTTTAGAGATATTTGCAATTCCTTTGATCCCTCGCTCTCTCCAAAGGGAGCTTTTCCCCAGATTTCCTCTTTGAGAATCAGATGTTGATTGTTGTCAGTTGAGGCAGACCGTGCTATAATTAACCGTGCCACAGGGCAGACAGAAGCAGCGATAAGGAGTAACAAAATGTATTACTACCGGCCAGAGAGAAAGAGGCGATCCTCACCGGTGCGGGTTCTGATCCTGCTAGTACTCATCGGCGGGGTGTTGTATGTTGTTACTCAGCGGCCGGAACTGGTGACCAGTCACTTTGTGCCAACACCTACTCCAACCAGAAGCCTGGCTTCGTACCTGGACGAAGCAGAGGCACTTTATCTGAGGGGTGAGCTTGACGATGCCATTCATCTCTATGAGAAAGCGGCCGGACTGGACCCCGATAATACCACCATCTATGTCCGCTGGTCCAGGCTCCTGGCCATACGCCACCGTACTGCCGAGGCCGTGCAGCGGGCTCAGGAAGCTGCTAGTAAATTGGAGAATGCCAAGACTTTGGCCGCCTTGTGCATGGCCCTGGACTGGGATGGCCAATACGCAGAGGCGCTTAAGAAGTGTCAGACAGCCATTCAATTGGATCCGGAGTACGCTGAGGCACACGCCTACCTGGCAGAGGTCTATGCTGACCTGGTCAGTTGGGATCGCGCCCTGGAGGAAGCGGAATTAGCCGTGAGTCTGGATGATACCAGCGTGGATGCTCACCGCAATCTGGGTTACGTACTGGAGAAGCAGGGACGCTACCACAACGCTATCAGCGAATATGAAAGGGCCATCGAACTGCAACCCAAATTGGGATACCTGTACATCGGCCTGGGTCGAAACTACCTGGTGCTGGCCGACTATGACTCAGCCGTCGAACAATTCCAGAAAGCGATCCAGGTTGACACCGATAACGTCGAGGGGTACGATTTGCTGGGTTGGGCCTACTTCGCCGAAGGGGACTATGGGCTGGCTGCTACTCAGTTGGAAACGGCCATCGAGGTGGACCCCGAGTACGCTCTCGCCTACGGTCATCTGGGCGTGACTTATTATGTGCAGCGTAACTACGAAGCAGCTATCCCCACCCTGAAAAAGGCCATTGAATTGGGGCTGGACTCGGTGGAGTACTACTATGAGTTGGGTCTCTCTTACGTCTACCTGGATCAATGTGAGGAAGCTATCCCCTGGCTGGAGCAGGCCTGGTATGTAGATCAGACAGCCCTGCCAGCCTATCAGGGAATGGTCCTCTGCGGAGAGTGGGAACCCTTGCCCACGGCCACCCCAACGGTGACCCCAACGGCTGAATCCCCTTGAACAATTCCTTCCTCCCAATTTGCGCTTTTGATAATATTGTGGTATTATTTATTAGCACTCTGAGCCTAAGAGTGCTAACGTTTGTGCTTACAAAATCTAACGAGGAGGTAATGAGAAGATGACCATCAAGCTTAAGCCCCTGGGCGACCGAGTTGTAGTGGAGCCCACTGAGCAGGAAGAAACAACCGCCAGCGGCATCATCCTGCCAGAGACGGCCAAAGAGAAACCCCAGGAGGGCACCGTGCTGGCCATCGGTCCCGGCCGCAAGGACGAAGAGGGCAAACGCATCCCCATGGACGTCAAAGAAGGCGATCTCGTCCTCTACGCCAAGTACGCCGGCACCGAGGTCAAACTTGAACCTGAAAAAAAGGTTTTGATTTTGAGGGAGAGTGACATCCTGGCTATCGTTGAGAAATAAGTGCCACTATTGCACCACTATTGCACCACTATTGCGGTACAGGCGGTACAGGCGGTACAAGCCAACAAGGGATAAGACAACAGGTCAACAAGTCAACAAAAGATTCGTTACCTGTGACTCATTAACTACATTAAGGAGGAACAAATGGCAGCAAAACAGTTGATATTCTCAGAAGACGCTCGAAGATCCCTGAAAAAGGGCATTGATACTTTGGCCTCTGCGGTGGGCACCACTTTGGGGCCCAAGGGCCGCAACGTGGCCCTGGACAAAAAGTGGGGTGCTCCCACCATCACCCATGACGGTGTGACTGTGGCCAAAGAGATCGAGCTGGAAGACCCCTACGAGAACATGGGCGCCCAGCTTCTCAAGGAAGCGGCCACCAAGACCAACGACGTGGCCGGCGACGGCACCACCACGGCCACCGTCCTGGCCCACACCATCATCACCGAAGGCATGAAGAACGTGGCCGCCGGAGCCAACCCCATGCTCCTCAAGCGGGGCATCGAGAAGGCTGCCCAGGCCATCGTTGAGGCCATCAAGGAGATGAGCGCCGACGTCGAGGACAAGGATGACATCGCCCACGTGGCCTCCATCTCGGCCCACGACACCGAGATTGGCGACCTCATCGCTGAGGTAATGGACAAGGTGGGCAAGGACGGGGTCATCACCGTGGAGGAGAGCAAGGGTCTAGAGTTCGAGACCGAGTACGTGGAAGGGATGCAGTTCGACCGGGGCTACATCTCCCCCTACTTCATCACCAATCCCGAAGCCATGGAAGCCGCCCTGGCAGAGCCCTACATCCTCATCTACGACAAAAAGATCTCGGCAGCCACCGACATTGTGCCCGTGCTGGAGAAGCTGGTGCAGGTAGGCAAGCGAGAGTTGGTGGTCATCTCTGAGGACGTGGACGGCGAGGCCCTGGCCACGTTGGTGCTGAACAAGCTGCGGGGCATGATCAACGCTCTGGCGATCAAAGCTCCCGGCTTTGGCGACCGGCGCAAGGCCATGTTGCAAGACATCGCCATCCTGACCGGCGGGCAGGTCATCACCGAGGAGATGGGCCGCAAACTGGAGACGGTCACCATCGCCGATCTGGGCCGGGCCGACAAGGTCGTGTCCACCAAGGAGGACACCACCATCATCGGCGGCCAGGGTGAGGACAAGGAGATCAAGGGCCGCATCGAGCAGATCAAGGCCGAGATCGAGAAGAGCACCTCGGACTATGACAAGGAGAAGTTGCAAGAGCGGCTGGCCAAGCTGGCCGGAGGGGTGGCCATTATCCGCGTCGGTGCGGGCACCGAGGTCGAGTTGAAGGAGAAGAAGCACCGCGTGGAGGACGCCCTGAGCGCCACCCGGGCTGCGGTCGAGGAAGGCATTGTGGCCGGGGGTGGAGTGGCGCTGATCAATGCTGTCCCTGCTCTGGACAAGGTAAAGATGGAGCTGGATGACGAGCAGACAGGGGCGACCATCCTGCGGCGGGCGTTAGAGGAGCCGATGCGGGGCATCGTGGAGAACGCCGGGATGGATGGGGCGGTGGTGGTGGAGACGGTGCGTCGTTTGCACGAAGAGCAGAAGAACAAGAACATCGGCTACGACGTGATGGCGCAGGACTATGGTGACATGGTGGCCAAGGGGATCATTGACCCGGCCAAGGTGACGCGGAGTGCGGTGGAGAACGCGGCCTCCATTGCGGCCATGATCCTGACCACCGAGGCCCTGGTGACGGATATCCCGGAGAAGGAGCCTCCGATGCCTGCTGGCCCTCCCCAGATGCCGTATTAGACCAGCAGCAGAGCAAAGGCAATTCCACAGAGCCTCTCCTTGGCCGCGTCCTGAGCAAAGTCGAAGGGACAGTCGGGGGGAGGCTCTTGCTTTTGTGTGTTCAAAGGGCCTCCCCTTCTCTTTTGAGACGGAGTGTAATATTAGTGTAGTGTTATAATGAGCAACAGAGGAGGTTTACCAGTTGATCACCATTGACGGTTCCTACGGTGAGGGCGGTGGGCAGGTCCTGCGCACCTCGCTGTCCCTGTCGGCGTTGCAGGGAGAGGCGGTACGCATCGAGAACATCCGCGCCAAACGCCCCAAACCCGGCCTGCAGGCCCAACACTTGACAGGCGTGTTGGCCACCGCCCAGATCTGCAACGCCGAACTGGAAGGGGCAGAGCTTGGCTCTCAGACCCTGACCTTCGCTCCCCAATCGCCGCCCCAGGCTGGCGACTATACCTTTGACGTAGCCAAGGCCCGCAAAGGGGGCAGCGCCGGTTCTACCAGCCTGGTCTTCCAGACTCTCCTTCTGCCTTTGGCCTTCGCCGATGGCGACTCGCACCTGACCATCCGCGGCGGCACCCACGTGGCCTGGAGCCCGCCCTTTCATTACCTCAAGCACGTCTATCTGCCTACACTGGCGCGAATGGGGATCGAGGCCACGGTTGAAATCAACCAGTGGGGGTGGTATCCGATTGGAGGCGGGGAGATCAAAGCAAGGGTTAAGGGGCAAGGGATAAGGGATGGAGGGGCATCCCCTATCCCCTATCCCTTATCCCCTATTACTCTGGTTGAGCGAGGAGAGTTGAAACGCCTCTGGGGTATTTCTGCCCTGTCCAACCTGCCGGCCCACATCGGCCAGCGGCAGAAGCGTCAGGTTGAGAGATTGTTGCGGGAGCGCGGTTTCACACCAGAGATCGAGATGGTTGACGCGCCCTCGCCTGGCCAGGGCACCGTCGTCTTCCTGGTGGCCGAGTTCGAGAACGTGGTGGCTGGCTTTACCTCGTATGGGGCGCGGGGCAAGAGAGCGGAGAAAGTGGCGGAGGAAGCCTGCCGGGAGTTTATCCAGTACTACGATAGCGGCCAGGCTCTTGACAAGCACCTGGCCGATCAGTTGATCCTGCCCATGAGCCTGGCAGCAGGCCAGTCTGGCTTCACCACCTGCGAGGTCACACAGCATCTGTTGACGAATGTGGGGGTAGTGGAGCGGCTAATGGGAGTGAAAGCTGAAGTGCAGGGAAAAGAAGTGTTTGTCAAGGGGTTTTGTCCGATTTATGGATGAATGTCATACGAACCTACACGTAATCTTCACGTTTTTGGCGTTACAGGCTATTGCATTGGCTTTGATATTGGTGTATAATAGAATCAGAGGTATATTCGGAGAGTACCCGGAGGGTACTCAGTTTCAAGAAATGAAATTAGGGAAAGGAGGTGAGCCAGGATGTTATATCTGCCGCGTGAGGAAGGCCAGGGTTTGGTAGAGTATGCCTTGATTCTTGTTTTGGTGGCTATTGTCGTTATCGCTATTCTGCTTCTGCTAGGCCCTATTATTGGCAACGTCTTCAGCAACATCGTTACCAACATCTAGCAAGATAGCACAGATAGCTTACAACAACCGAACCCCGTAAGCAAGACAGAACCCTATCGGCTGATAGGGTTCTGTTTTTAGTTCGATATCGCCCTCCTTCACGACGGGGTGAAGGGGCGCGCGGACCGTTGATGCCTCTACCTGGTAAAGTTAACTCGCAGCATGAGCTTACCTAGTTGTAACTGGTCACCGTTCTTTAGCGCCTGAGGGAAATAGGGCGTTAGCTTTTTACGGTTCAGAAAAGTTCCGTTGATGCTACCCAAGTCTTCGATGAAAACCTTTCTTTCGTGTCGGGTGATCTTGGCGTGGCGACGGGAGACTCCTTTCTCCAAACCACCAACGCTGGTCAAGTCAACATCTGGGAAACTTGCGCTGTCTGGGTCTAGGCGTCCGATGTTCACCCCTTTCGTAAGAGGCACTTCCACATCGCACCCGTTGTCTGGTATCGTCAGCTTGAGGCCCAGAGGGAAGGTGACCCACTCCCACTCTTCAAGAGCCTCGCCCGTTTCTTCTCCTTCCATCCAGGTCATCTCACCCATGACCAGGAGGTCGGTTTCTTTCCGATTGCCTTCTAGAAGATAGAAACCACACTCGTCGCAGAAGAGAGTGTTCTCTGGATGTTCCGCCTGACAATACGAGCATTTAACCATGCCCCACCTCCCCAGGCAAGATTGACAAACTGTGCGTTCCACATTTCATGAAAGCCAAAGATCGCTGGTGTCGGTTTTTGAACGAGAGGACGCTACAACGATGTTCAACACCTTTTGCCATCACCTATAGCATATCTGCTTTGGGAGTTCAATACCCTTTCTTTGAACCTTACCAACGAGTAACAAGATAGGTGGAATCCCCTCATTGGAATACCGACTAAACTAAGCCTAAGATACGGGGCGGAAGTTAAAAATTGGTAAGAAAATCTTCTCAAAAAGTCTTGCCGCCTCCCTCAGACTGTGCTATAATTGGCTGTGAGCAAAAATTTGAATAGGTCTGAACAAAAAATGACAATAACCATCCTGGGGTTAGGCCCCGGTAACCCGGCGCATTTAACCCTGGAAGCCTGGCAAGTGTTGGAAGAAGCGGACGAGGTGTATCTACGCACCAAACTCCACCCGACGGTGGCCTCATTACCTTCTCACCTCTCTCTTCACTCCTTCGATCACCTCTATGAGAAGAAAGCAGACTTTGCGGAAGTCTATGAGGAGATCGCCGCTCGAGTGCTGGCCCTGGGCGAGCGCCCGCAGGGAGTGATCTATGCCGTGCCGGGCCATCCCCTGGTCGGTGAGGCCTCGGTGCAGCGCATCCTGGCCTTGGCCCAGGAGCGAGGGCTAGAGATACGGATCGTTGAAGGTCTGAGTTTCGTTGAACCAGTCCTCAACTGCCTGGGGCTGGACGCCATAGAGGGGTTGCAGTTAGCAGATGCCACCGAACTGGCCACCCTTCATCATCCTCCTGTGAACCCCGACCGACCGACCCTGGTGGGACAGTTGTACGGGCGCCACCTGGCCAGTGGCGTCAAGCTAACTTTGATGAATCTTTTCCCTGCCGACCATCCGGTGGTTTTGGTACACGGAGCAGGAACCGCTGCAGAGAAAGTAACCGCCCTTCCCCTCTACGAATTGGATCGCAACGACGAAATAGGCCATTTGACGACCCTCTACCTGCCACCTCTGCCTGAGATCAGTTCCCTGGAAAGCTTTCAAGACACTATTGCCCATCTGCGCGCCCCCGACGGCTGCCCCTGGGATCGGGAGCAGACGCACCAATCATTACGGGCCGCCTTGTTGGAGGAGACTTATGAAGTGTTGACCGCCCTGGACGCCGACGACATGGATGCCCTCTGCGAAGAATTGGGGGATCTGCTTTTGCAGATACTGCTCCATGCCCAGATTGCCATGGAGGAAGGCGATTTCAGCCTGGCGCAGGTGATCGAAAAAATCAACGCCAAGATATTGCGCCGTCACCCCCACGTCTTTGGTGCTGTGGTGGTGAGCGGCACAGCCGAGGTCTTGCACAACTGGGAGGAGATCAAGCGGGAAGAGAAGGGGGATGCCGGAGGCTCCATGCTGGACGATGTGCCACCCACTCTGCCAGCCCTGGCTCGGGCCCAATCCTATCAGCAGCGGGTGGCGCGGGTCGGCTTCGACTGGCCAGACGTGGAGGGTGTGGTGGACAAAGTGGCCGAGGAGATAGAGGAACTGCGGAGGACATCGGTCGCTGCCGAGCGGGAAGAGGAACTGGGCGATCTGCTCTTTTCCATTGTCAATCTGGCCCGCTGGCTGAAGGTTGACGCCGAGAGCGCTCTGCAGGCAGCCAACACCCGTTTCGCACGTCGTTTCGCAGCTATGGAAGACCTTTGCCGCCAGCGAGGGCAGCACCTGGCCGATTTGTCTCTAGCTGAATTGGACGCCCTTTGGGAGAAAGTCAAAAACCGCTGAATTGAGCCAGCACTTTCTCGGCGCTCCCTCGATCCGGAGCGACCACGATCAACGTCTCCTGGTCACGCTGGCTGGAGAGCACGCTGACCGTCGGAGTATCCCACCATTTCCTTTCGGCTTTCTCCGTGCT
>SOHZ01000659.1 GCA_004377365.1 Anaerolineales bacterium
CATTGCGAGCCGAAGCCGCGAGCGCAGCGTGGCGGGCAGCGAAGCAATCTCTTATGTGCTGTCTCCTGAGATTGCGGAGCCTGTTCCGAACGAAGTGAGGAATCTCGCTCCTCGCAATGACACAGAAATGTGACACTGTCAAATTACTCATCCCGGACGAGTCTCGCAAACCTGCGCTTGCCCACTTGCAGGATCATGCCATCCTTGACAGACACCATCAACTCGATGCTGCCCACTTTCTCCCCATCCAGTTTCACGCCTCCTTGTCCGATGAGCCGCCGGGCTTCGCTCTTGGATTTGGCCAGGTCGGTGGCCATCAGCAGGTCAACGATGTTCATCTCTGGAGCGCTGGGACGATGGCTGGGCATCTCGCTGGGCAATTCGCGCTTCTGGAAAACCTTCTTAAAGTGGGCTTCAGCCCCGGCTGCTGCCTCATCGTTGTGAAAGATGGACACGATCTCTCGCGCCAGTTGCCTTTTGGCTTCCATGGGATGCAGGCTGCCATCGGCCAGGCCTCGCTCCACAGTTGTCACCTCGTCCGGGCTGAAACGGGTGACCAGAGTGTAGTAGTCGAGCATGGCATGGTCAGGGATGCTCATCACTTTGCCATACATCTCCTCAGGGGGCTCGTTGATGCCAATGTAATTGCCAGTGGTCTTGGACATGCGCAAGTGGCCGTCGGTGCCTACCAGAATGGGCGTGGTGAGAGCGATTTGGGGCTTCTGGCCGAAGGCTTCCTGCAGCTTGCGGCCAGCCATCAGGTTGAACAGTTGGTCGGTGCCGCCGACTTGGACGTCAGTGTTCATGGCCACGGCATCGTAGCCCTGCATCAGGGCGTACATGAACTCGTGCACCCAGATGGGTTCGCCCCGCCCGTAACGCTGGGCGAACCGGTCGCGGGCCAGGAACTGTTGCACGGTAAAGTGAGAGGCCAGCTTGAGCACGTCCTCAAAGGTCAGCTTGGCCAGCCAGTCGGCGTTGTAACGGATGAGGGTTTTCTCCCGGTCCAGGATCTTGAAAGCCTGATCGGTATAGGTTTCGGCTTTCTCCATCAGTTCCTCGGCCGTCTGCTGTTTGCGTACGCTGTCTTTATCGCTGGGGTCACCGATGAGGCCGGTAAAGTTGCCGATGAGGAAAGTCACTTCGTGGCCTAATTCCTGGAACTGGCGCAGTTTGCGCATGGTGACGGTGTGGCCCAGGTGGATGTCGGGTGCCGTCGGGTCGTAGCCACAGTATATCCGCAAGGGCCGTCCCTCGGCCAACCGCTCCCGCAGCTCGGCCGCCATGGTCTCTTTTATTTGCTCGTCGCCGAACTCGACCCCTTGCATCAGGATCGCCATTTGTTCGTCTATGGATTTCATCTGTAGTCTTCTCCTAAGATCTGTGAGCTTCAGACCTCCGAGGTTTTAGAAACCTCGGAGGTCTCTCCCACCATCGTTTCATAAGACACGACCCACAAGCTCTTTGTGGGTCGGCGGGGAAGCGGATTGCAGGGCAGCATGACTCGGCGGCCAGGCCGTGCTCTACAATCCGCTATAATAGATATAGGGTCTGTGGAATGGAAAACTTACCATCGCCATACCTCAAACGCAATCTCGGTGAACTTCCTGCTGGCGGAGTAGCAGAACGGCTCGACTGAGCCTTCGGCCCGAGCTCAGGCCGAGGGCTCGCCGAAGTCTTGTTCTGCTCCAGCCGAACGCGAAACAAGTCTTGTCCTGAGCGTAGTCGAAGGGTTCGCTACTCCGGAAGAGAATTCTAACACTGAATTATAGCCGAAGATAGAGGAAAAGGCAAGGACGTGTTGGGCAGATGGGTATGGCACAAAAATGTCGGTGGTATTGTCATTGCGAGGAGCCCTTCGACGGGCCTGTCCTGAGCGTAGTCGAAGGGCTCAGGATAAACTCTGCGACGAAGCAATCTCGTCTGCAAAGTAGGAGATTGCTTCGCTTCCTTCGGCTTC
>SOHZ01000180.1 GCA_004377365.1 Anaerolineales bacterium
CCTTCACCAAACTTAAATTGTCAAGGTACATTCAGGTTACTCGTGAACCATGCCATAAACTTGAATCTCTGCTGGTGCAAATTGATCCCGTGGACGGGGCCTTGCCGGCCGACGAATTCCGCTCCCATCCCGGTGAAGAGTTCGCATACGTGCTGGAGGGCACCCTACGCCTGTGGATCAGCGATGCGATCTATGACCTGAATCCGGGCGATAGCGTCCATTTCAAATCCACTGTGAAACACCGCCTGGAGAATCCAGGAGACAACCCAATGGTGGCTCTCTGGGTGCTTACCCCACCTGTCTTCTAGCCACTGAGGCAACAACAAGTTTTTAGGAGCTGTGTGCCGCTTAATCGAAAAGATGAGGAAAAGTTGTGCAGAACCTCGGCAAACGTCTCAGAGCCTTACGTAAAGAGCAAGGACTCACCCTGGTCCAATTGGGCCAGCAGGTCGGTTTGTCGGCCAGCTATTTGTCTCAGATCGAACGAAGCGTGACCACGCCTTCCCTGGCCAGACTGACGGCCATCGCCAGTGTCCTGGATGTGGAAGTGAGATATTTCTTCGAGGACGACGTCCCATCTCCTTGTGCCGTCAAATCGAACCAGGGCAAAAGGCTTGAGGGCACAGCCGATGTCATCGTAGAGCTTTTGTCAGCGGATCCATCGGACAAGAAGATTCAACCGTATCGTTTGGTATGTCAGCCGGGCGCGTCAAGAGACCAGCCTCCCACTCATCCAGGGGAGGAATTCGGCTTTGTTCTCAAAGGCCAACTGACAGTCACTGTGGGCGAAGAGACTTTTGTATTGAAGGCCGGGGACAGCATTCATTACCAAACGCTTCAGCCCTATGCCTGGCGAAACGAGACGGACGAAGAGTGCATCGCCGTATGGGCGGTCTCGCCCCCCATTTCAGAAACTGAGTTTGAGGGGTAGTCTGCTTACAAAGAAAGGAGGTGAGGACTGGAGTTCAACAACCTGGGCTTACATGCAGACGCGGGGTTAGGAAACCCCCAATTAAACAAGGAGGAGGAAAACAATGTCTAGAATCAGAAAGTGGACCATCATTGTCAGTGTGCTGGCCATCGTGGCTATGATTCTGCCAGTCGCTGCCGGGGCTGCCCCGTTGAGCCAGGGACAGAGTTACACCGTTCAGGCAGATGACAGCCTCTGGGTTATTGCTGAGAAGTACCTGGGCTCTGGTGCGGCCTATATGGCTATTGTGCAGGCCACCAATGCCAAGCAGGTCGAAGACGCCAGCTTTGCTATGATCACAGACGCGGCCCTCATCCAGCCGGGTTGGAAGCTCTGGATTCCCAGCACGGAGGAAGCCGAGAGCCTGCTGGCTGCCCTGCCGCCCGCACCAGCAGCCGGGAAACGGGCCCTCGACGTCACCTTTTCCTGGCCCACCTACATAGACCCTGCGGTCGGATCTGACTTCTCCAGTACATCCTCTCTGTGCAACCTGTATGACACCCTCGTCTTCCCCAACACCGCAGGCGGGGTAGACCCCCAACTGGCGGAGAGCTGGGAGGTTTCAGACGACGGTCTTACCTGGACCTTCCATCTCAAGAAGGGGGTCAAGTTCCACAATGGGAGCGAACTGACGGCCAGCGACGTCGCCTTCAGCATGAACCGGATCCTGGAGATCGGCGAGGGACTGGCCTATGTGTTCCTGGGTACCGTCGAAAGCGCCGCCGCCCTCGACGACTACACCGTCGAGTTCAAGCTCACTCAACCGAGTGGTCTCTTCCTCATCAGCCTGATCCGCCTGTATGTTGCTGACGAGGAGGAGGTGATGGCCAACATCGTCACTCCGGGACCTTATGGTGACAAGGGCGACTATGGCAAGGAGTACCTCCTGACCCACGATGCTGGCTCTGGGCCCTACAAGGTCAAAGAGTTCCCTCTGGAGGAGTATCTCCTGATGGAGAAGAACCCAGACTGGTTGGGAACGTTCCACCCGAACGCGCCCGACGAGGTTCGTTTCATCGCCACCACTGAGACAGCCACCGTGCGGACGCTGATGGCGCGGCGTGAGTTAGAGATCACTGACCAGTGGCAGACCATTGAGGCGCTGGAGGCACTCGATGCAATGGAAGGGGTTGACGTGGGTGCTTTCCCGGTCCTCACCGAATTCTACTACATGATCCACACCAAGAAGCCACCGACGGACGACGTCCACTTCCGGCGGGCCATGGCCTACGCCTTCGACTACGCCGCCGCCGTGGCCCTGGAGTGGCCCGGGACGCAGCAGTCGAGGGGGCCGGTCCCAGCGATCACGGCCGGTCACAACCCAGACGTCTTTGTCTTCCAGCGTGACCTTGACAAAGCACGTGAGGAGCTGGCGCTATCGCCCTACGCCGATCAACTCGATGAGTACCCGGTAGAAGTCCACTGGATCACCGACGTACCGGCTGAGGAAAAGTGGGCCCTCCTCTTCCAGGCCAACATGGCCGACGTCGGCATCAACGCAGAGATCGTTGGCACGCCGTGGATGTCCGTGGTCGAGGAGACAGCTAGCCAAGAGTTGAGCCCTCACATCGTGACTATCTACGTCTCGGCCGACTTTCCCGAAGCAGGCTCCCTGCTGAAGGTGCGCTACCACTCCGACGCTGCCGCCACTTGGTCGCAGAACGAGTGGCTGTTGGACTCTGACCTGGACGCAAGGATCGACGATGCCCTAGTCACTGTGGACCAGGAGGCGAGGTACGCCAAGTACAGGGATTTGCAGAATTACATCATGGAACTCTGCCCGTCTCTCTTCCTATATGACCAAGTCCAAAAGCAAGCTTACCAGTCGGCCTACGTGGACTGGCCTGCTGCTCGAGGGGAGGTCATCCCAGTGATGGGTTACACCATGTTCGCGCCTGTGATCGGGGTCACCGGGCCATAGGTGTTGCATACGCGCCAAGACCGAGCCCCTGAGGGGCCTCAATCGGCCCCTCAGGGGCTTTGGCTGGATTCTTATCGAGGAGGATAGATGAGGTTTTTTACTTTCCTCGTTCGTCGCGCCATCCATTCCGTCTTTGTCTTATTGGGTCTCTCCATAGTGATCTTTATCATCTCCCGGATCATGCCCGGCGATCCGGCGCGGATGGCCCTGGGCGCCAGGGCACCTCAGTGGGTAGTAGACAACCTGCGTGAACAGATGCACCTCGATGAAAAGCTTCATGTCCAGTACTATTACTGGCTGCGCGATGCCTTACATGGCGATTTTGGCATCTCCCTGGTGACGCGGCGCCCGGTGGCCGACGACATCAAGGAGTTTTTCCCGGCCACGTTCGAATTGACCCTCTTTGCGGGCATCATCATGGGAGGAGCGGGCATCTTCTTTGGGACAGTCTCCGCCCGGCATAAGGACAAGTGGATTGACAACGTCGTCCGTGTCATTTCCTATCTCGGGGTGGTGACCCCCGCTTTCGTCTTCGCCGTCCTTTTTCTTCTGCTCTTTGGTATGACCCTGAACTGGATGCCGACCATGGGCAGGCTCAGTCCCGAGGTCTCGCGCCCGCCACTCATTACTGGCTTCATCACCGTAGATTCCCTGCTGACCGGCAATCTGACCGCTTTCTTTGACGCCCTGTGGCACCTTATCCTGCCCGGGATCGCCCTGGCCATGGGGGGGCTGGCCCAGGAGGCCCGTATCACCCGCTCGACCATGTCCGACAATCTGACCAAGGACTACATCGCGTCCGCACGCTCACTCGGTATCCCGGAGAGGGTGATCATGAGGCGTTTTCTACTCAAACCTTCCCTGATCCCGACTGTCTCGATCCTGGGTCTTGACTTTGCCGGTACGATGAGCAACGCCTTCCTGGTTGAGATGATCTTTAACTGGCCCGGCAGTTCCCGTTATGGGATCAACGCCATGTTGAACAAGGACCTGAACGCCATCGCCGCGGTCATCTTGATCCTCGGTGTCGTCTTTATCACCGTCAACATCCTGGTTGACCTCGTCGTCGTTCAACTCGATCCCAGGATCCGCTTGGCTCCAGGAAGGGGTGAATAACGTGACAGCACAAACAAAGAGTCCAACCCCTTCGGCTAGGCTCAGGGCAGGTCTGGCCAGGAGCAAGACAATGGAGAATCTTGGCCGCAACTGGTACAAGTTCTCACGCAATCCGATGTCCATCGTCGGGTTGTTCACGGTTTCCCTCGTCGTCTTCCTGGCCGTTTTCGCTCCGCTGGTCGCCCCGTACCCGAAGCACGCTGGCAAGTTCGTTGACTTTGCCAATGCCAGCCTCTCCCCTTGCTGGCGCTATCCCTTCGGAACGGATGTCATCGGCCGGGATATCATGAGCCGGATTTTCTTCGGTTTCCGCTTCTCGCTGACGATGGGCGTGGTCGTTCTGGCCGTCGTCGTCCCTATCGGAGTGCCACTGGGACTGATCGCCGGCTACAAGCAGGGAACCTGGCTGAACACAGTGGTCATGCGCATCACTGACATTTTCCTGGCTGTGCCACCGCTGGTCCTGGCCCTGGCTATATGCTCTGTTCTCACCCCTGGCTTGCAAAACGCCATGAAAGCCGTCTGCTTGATGTGGTGGCCGTGGTATACCCGGCTGGTGTACGGACTGGCCTCCACCCTGCGGAACGAGTTCTATGTCAACTCGGCCGAGGCGATCGGAGCCAACTGGGTCCACATCGTCTTCAAGGAGCTCCTGCCCAACTGTCTCTCGCCCATCTTTACCAAGATGAGCCTCGACATGGCGTGGGTCATTCTTCTCGGCGCCGCGCTCAGTTTCGTCGGCCTCGGCGTGCAGGCGCCAAAGCCCGGCCTGGGGACGATGGTCGCCGATGGAGCCATATACCTGCCGGACCAGTGGTGGATTTCAGTCTTTCCCGCCCTGGCCATCGTAGTCGTCGTCCTCGGCTTCAACCTGTTGGGCGATGGCCTGCGCGATATGTTCGCCGCCGAGGAGGTCTGAGATGAGCACTTCCCCACTGCTAGAGATCAAGGACCTGCACGTTCATTTCGACGTCTACGGGGGCACATTACAAGTCCTGGATGGGGTGAACTTTACCGTGCACAGTGGGCAAAAGGTCGGCCTCGTCGGAGAGGCCGGTTGCGGCAAGACGACGACGATGAAGTCCATCCTGCGCATCTTGCCTACGCCACCAGCCCGCATCCCGGGTGGAGAAATCTACTTCAAGGGGCAGGATGTCCTCAAGATGGAAGGGGACAAACTGCGGCGGGTGCGGAGTGAGGGCATCTCGATGATCTTCCAGGACCCGACGGCCGCCCTCAATCCGGTCTTTACCGTCGGCCAACAACTGGGGGCCGTGGTTAAATACTCACTGGAAGGTAAAAAACTATCCAGAAAGGAAATTCGGGAACGAGCCATCGTCCCCTTGAAAGAGGTGGCCCTGCCCGATCCGGAACGGATGCTGGATAGTTATCCCATCCAACTCAGCGGCGGGATGCGGCAACGGGTCTGCATCGCCATGGCCCTGGTCGCCAGCCGGGAACTGCTCATCGCCGACGAGCCGGGCACCTCCCTGGATGTCACCATCGAGGACCAGATCCTGCGGCTGCTGCACCAGTTGGTGGAGGAAAAGAACGTCTCCGTCATCCTCATCACCCATACCCTGGGAGTGGTACGGGAGACGACCGACCGGGTCTATGTCATGTACGCCGGTAGGATGGTAGAAGTAGCCGACACCGAGGAGCTTTTTGCCAACCCGCTGCACCCCTACACCCACGGGCTGATGGACGCTGTCCCCAGGCTGACAGGCGGCGGCGTCTCCGACGGCATCCCAGGGCGGATCCCTGATTACCTCAACCCGCCACCTGGCTGCCGTTTCCATCCGCGCTGTCCTCGTGCGATGGACATCTGCCGGCAAGAGAAACCTACTTTCTACAAATTCAGCGACGACCACGAGGTCGCTTGTTTCCTCTACCGGGATGGTAACTGCTCAGGGCATGTCTGAAAAGTGGTCGGCTCACTCTCGGGATAGCTC
>SOHZ01000549.1 GCA_004377365.1 Anaerolineales bacterium
TCCGGCGCTGTTCCGTAGCCGGGCGACTTCATCACCCGGCGATCCTGGGTGGCCGGCCGCGCGGCGATAAAGTCGCCGCGCTACGAAGCTGCGCCCCGTCAACGGGGCTGAGAAGCGCCTGAACGGTGGTCAAGCCCGATGAATCGGGCGCTGCTCCGTAGACCGGACACTTCATGTCCGGTCGGGGATGCTGGCCGGGACTCTTTGTGCTTCCGCCAACCGATGGGCCGACCGCTCAACTGCAAGTTCTTCCAACAGCGCCCTGGCGTCCTTCAGGTCTGGCATGTCAAACCCCTCACTGAACCAGCCATAGATCTCGGCCAGCAGTTGGCGGGCCTCTTCTCGCTTGCCCTGCCGCTGCCACAGGCGGCACAGGCTCATGGTCGCCCGCAGCTCCCACGACCTGGCCTGCTGCTGCCGGGCCACCTCGATAGCGCGCTGAAAGCAAGCCTCGGCCGCAGTCTCCACTCCGCCAGCGCCCTGCATCAGCCGCAGCTCTGCCTCGGAGCAGCGCGCGGTGGTTTGCTCTATTAGGGCTAGCGTCTCGTCCAGCACACTCAGTCCCTGATCGGCCTGCCCGGCCCGTCCGTATGCCTCAGCCAGCAGTAGAAGCAGTCTTGGACGGGTTGCGCCCATAGCCTGCATAGCGGCCAGGCCCCGACGCATTTGCGCGATTGCCCCTTCGACTCCTCGACAGGCTCGGGACGACGCAAGCTCAGACCAGCCGCCTTCGACGCCCCCCTCAGAGCTTGCGCCGAAACTCGTTGCGGCTGCAACTTGCTCGTAGCCCTGGTGAACCATTTCCCCCACCTCGTGTGACGGCAGGCTTTTCTCGGCTGCCAGGCGCAGCAAGGCCGAGGTAGTCTCTCGTGCCGCCTGGACGTCGCGGCGAAGCAGATGCAAATTAGAACCAGCGAAGGCCAGGGCAGAAGCCAGGCTGGGGGCGTGATCCAGCTCTTGCGCCAGCACCAGCGCCTCCCGGCCCCATGCCAGAGCCTGCTCCGGATAGCCTAGTATCCACAGAGCCCAGGCCAGCCACTTCCGGCAGACGACGCCTACGTCCAATCCGGTGGCCAGACTCTGGGAGCGGTGCCGTTGGGGATCGTAGGCGGCATTTGCCCGCTCAAAATGCTCACGGGCCAGGACGAATTCTCCGCGGTAGTAATGACTTGCCCCCAGCGTATGGTGGGCCGCGACGATGTACGCGGGATCTTGAGCCTGCTGGGCCAGTCCGAGGAGCTGTTCCCCCAAATCAAGAGACTTCTCGAACTCTCCCTGCGCTCGACTGGAGTCTGCCAGCGCCTGCAGCGCCGGCAAGAGTGGCGTCGTCTGGCCGATTTCCCGGCCCAGTTCGTAGGCTCGGGCAAAGGCGCGCACTCGTTCTGGAGCCCCCCAGCCCCGCGCAGCTAATAGCGGAGCCCCCAGAGCCAGTTGCAGGCCGAGTTCACGCCGGATGCGCTCGGGCGACTCCGGCAGGGTCTCGAGCAAGGCCAGCCCCCGGGTAAAGTGCGCGATGGCTTCTTCGTTGGCGGACAGCCTGAAGGCCCGCCTTCCGGCCTGGAGCAGATAGTCCACCGCCCGGTCCGCCAGCCCCGCCGCTTCAAAGTGATATGCCAACCGCACCGCCACCTGGACCGCCTTCTCCCCGTACAGCGCCTCCAGTTCGTTCCCCGCCGCCTCGTGCAGGCGCGCCCGCTCCACCTCGTCCAGGCTGCTGTACAGGTACTTCTGGAACAGATCATGCCGGAAGCGGTAGCGCGACAGGCGCTGTCCTGAGCTTGCAGCGTCCCGAGCCTGGCGAGGGGTCGAAGGGCGCTGTCCGCCGATTCCCAGCCGCTGGATGCTCTGAGCGCACACCAGGCGGTGCTGCTTGCTCAACGGGCCGCTCAAACGCCGGACGACCTCCTCCTCGTCGAGACCCTGGGCGCGGGCCACCACTTCGGCCGTGAACACCTCGCCCTGCACGCTGGCCGTGGACAGCGTCTCCTGCCACTCAGGCGGCAGCCGGCCGATGTGCTCGGCGATGACCGCCTGCACCCGCGCCGGCAGCCGCTCCCAGTCCAAGGCCGGCCCCTCCATCCATTGGCCAGTCTCATCCTGCACCAGGTCGCCGCGCTCCTGCAAGCCCCGCAGCAACTCGACTGTGAACAGCGGGTTTCCCCCGGTGTGGCGGGTGAGCGTCTCGCGAAAGGCAGCGCCCAGGCGATTGGGCTCGCTGTCCAGCAATGCCTCCACAAAGGGCCGGCCCCCGGCCTGGTCCAGGTCCACCTGGATGTCCCCGAGGTCGCGCTGGAATTCGTGGACGACGGAGGCCAGGGGATGCCGGTCACCAGACCCTAATGGTTTTCCGAAACCCTTAGGGTCTTGGGGGATAAGCGCCACCTCAGCCGGCCGATAAGCCCCAAGGACCAGCATCCGGCTGCCCGCCAGCCGCCGCCCCAGGTGGAACAGCAGGCTGACAGAGCCGGCATCCGCCCACTGCAGGTCGTCCACCACCAGGATCAAGGGGTGCTGACGGGCCAGGGATTGCAGGACCCGGGTGACCTGCTCGAACAGGTCCGTCTGGTGCAGGGCGACCTGGCCAGCCTCTTCAGCCGGCCTTTGTTTGACCAGTTCCTCCAGCCGGGCCCGCCAGGCGGCTCCCCCGAGGGCGAAAACCTCGGCGCGCATGGCCAGGGCTGCCCCCGGCAGCAAGAGGTCTACCAGGTCTGGGCCGTCGTCCACCAACGCGCGCACTGCGTCGGGCAGCAGGGCCCACAGGCGGCGGGCGTGCTGGCCCGTGATGGCGCCACCCGCCCGCTGGTGCTCCACGTCCCCGCTGAGCATCTGCAGGATCTCGCGGAAGGGCAGGTAGGGGTCGCCGATGCCGGACTGGGCGTTGCAGCTTCCACTGGCCACCACCAGGTCGCCGTGGGCGGCCATCGCCCGCCGGGTGAACGCACCGATCAGCACCGTCTTGCCGCTGCCCGCCTCGCCGGTGACAAAGGCCACCCGGCCCTGGCCAGCCAGCGCCCTGTCGAGAAACCCGTCCAATTTCGCCAGCTCGTGCTCCCGGCCGACGAATGGAGATGAAGAGGCAGGGGGACCGGGAGACAAGGGGACGGCAAGGGTTTTCTTGTCTCTCTGTCTCCTTGTCTGCCGGTCATAGAACGTCCCATGGCGGATGCTTTCATACAAGGCGGTGGTTGCCCGCGCCGGCTCGACGTCCAGTTCCTCGGCCAGCAGGCGACGGCAGGTCTCGTAGTGGACCAGGGCGGCGCCCCGCTGTCCGCTGAGCGCCAGCGTCCGCATCAGTTGTTGGTGGGCCTGCTCCTGCCAGGGCTCCAGTTCCAGTTGTCGCCGGGCATAGGTCTGGGCTTGCTCGTACTGGCCGCGTGCTTCGTGGGCAGCCGCCAGGCCATGGAGCGCGGAGGACATCTGCCGGGCCAGTCGCTCCCGTGTGAACAGCGCCCACTCTTCAAAGGCGGGACTGTCACTGACAAAGAATCCCTCCAGGAAGCTGCCACGGTACAAAGCGACGGCCTTTTCTAGACCTGACAGGTCTTGGAGACCTGTCAGGTCTGTGAAGGCCGCCACGTCCAGCCAGTGGTCGCTGGCGGTGTCGAATTGGAGGGTGTTGCGGGTGATGAGCAAGAAGGGGGGTTCTGCTGTGCGGTCGCCGATGACCTGGCGGAGGTTGTAGAGGGCGTAACGCAGATTGCTGAGAGCGGCCCGGTCGGGCCACTCGGGCCACAGCAGCCCGGCCAAGACATCGCGGTGATGCATCCGGTCCGCTTCCACGGCCAGGTAGGCCAGCAGCGCCCGGACTTTGGTGGATTCAAAGGCGGTGACTGGTTCCCCATCCAGTGAGGCCTGGAAAGGCCCCAGCAAGGAAAGCGAAAGGTGGGCCATCGTTCGCACCCCCGAGTTCAGTACAACCCAGTCACGGCGCAGCGAGGCGATAAAGTCGCTGGGCTTACGTAGGCACGCCTATTTTGGCCTGCTATGAAACATCATACATCAGTGTTTTTACGTGTTCATCCGTGTCCGAAATTTAAGTCATTTGTCAAGAATTTGGCTTATGAAGATATCCAGCTATATTATACGTTGTGAAAGAAGATTTGTCAACTCCCCACGTTTTCCCCACGTTGAGGTGGTATAATATGGTTGAAAACAGGTATTCAGCTTTTCCATCGTTGCTCCCATCGCTGCCAAAAGTTCACGTAGTAGAGGAAGGTGTGGGAGATGAGCAAGAGACATTGAGGGCCGATTGTCTTCTACAGATCAGGACGATCGGCTTTTGTTGTTTCGGCGGTGAGATCGGTGTCTCAAAGTATCGCTTCATCGCCAGGCGGTCTTGGCTCGGGAGAAGAGTGATGATGGCTGAGCAACCAGGTTACCTGGCCTACCTGCTGCGCCTGTGGCAGGTCAAGACCAACGAAGGCCCCGTCTGGCGGGCCTCCCTGGAGAGCCCACACACCGGCGAGCGCCACGGCTTTGTCAATCTAGAGATGTTGTTCGCGTTCCTGGTGGAAAAGACCGAAGGATTTGCACCCGGAGCGCAGCCTCAAGCAAAACCTGAGCCATCGGAGAAAGGAGGTGGAGCATAAGACACAAACGATGAGGAGGAACGAGCAGGTTTGTCTCAGTGTCCTGGCAGGGCTCGATTCCCTGCACTGGACGTCACAAGGAGCGGCTAGACAGAGGACCGGAACCGGCCCGGTTCAATCCAACCATTAAGAGAAGATGGAGGAAGCTATTGGGGAAATCATAGACACAGATGGTCGCATAGACACAGATGGTTGAAGGTCGCGGGTCACCTCGGCTTGGTGACGAGGCGGTTTCGCCTTTCACCAATCAAAGGAGATCAGAAACAAACACAGGGTCACCTAAACAAGCACAGAATCAACCGGAAAACACAGGAGGCACTTCTCATGACAAACCCACTTACAAACCTCGGGAATCAGGCTCTCGACTCCAAAGGGCCGATTCAAAAAACTGGCTGGTATTTCTATCCCACTGACACAAACACCGGAGTGGGAGGGAAGTACATCTATATCGGTTGGCAAAGAGTCGCAGGAGTTGATCCTGTTACTGCTTTAACTTTCGAAGCTTTCGACCACGCACAGAGCGTCCCTCCATCAGGGTTCCAATGGACAGGCCAGGATCTAAGTCAAGGCGCAGATGGGAAGTATATTTACATGTTATGGAAAACTGGAGGAGGAGGGTCCCCCATTCTCGACATTATTTTGGTGGTCACATCGGCTTCAACGCCACCAACTATCGAGGGGTGGACTCCGATTTCGCAAGATCTCAACAAGGGATCCGGCGGGCCCTATATCTGGCCATACTACACGACCTTCGAGTACCCAGCTGCTTTGAAGGAACCGAAGATTTCTTCCAAGTAGCACGAATTGGCGAAGGTAGTGGTTGCTGTTGCATAGCAACATCGAAGCCCAGAGCTATCGTCAAGCCCAAGGCGATGGCTCTTGGTGCTTCGATTGGCCTCGCCAGTCAACGTCCGCAGCGGGCTCTGGGTCGGGATCACGTCGAACCCGAAGAGGGAAGACCGCGTACACCCTCTCGGTCCTCTTTAGGTGCCACCCTAACCGAACTCCTTTGTGAGATCCTGGCCGAACTGGAGAAGATAAGGCCTATGATTTCGGGAAGGAGCCGCAGAACAATGAGATGCAGGGGACGCCACAGCCCCTCTGGACGGCCAGAGGTGTACGAGGCTCACGCGCCTCCGTGAATCACGACAGCTGTTTGAGGGGCGCCCCTGATCTCTGTCCGTTGGGCGGCAGCAATGCGTAAGTATGATTGATAAAAGTGTAGTGTCAGCCAGTTCTCGCAGCGATAAACCTGAACGCTATCGACCGGGGGATCTACAATATTTTGGAATTACACATTCCTACTGAATAGGGTGTGGCCAAAATGACTTGGAAGGTCCACAGTTCAAGCGGCCTGCTCCAGAAT
>SOHZ01000135.1 GCA_004377365.1 Anaerolineales bacterium
TGCTCAGAAAGACAGACATATCATTTTTACTGTGGTGGTGTACTAGTTCTGACAGGCTCTAATCCGCTTTATCACTTTTGACTGGTGACCACTCTGCACATGGGGGAAGAGCATTGAATGAAGCCATTCTGAAAACCGTGGACTTACGAAAAGAGTTTGGGGGTGTGGTGGCTGTTCTGGATGTCAGCTTTGAGGTGGGGAAGGAGGAGATCCTGGCCATCATCGGCCCTAATGGGGCAGGCAAGACCACCCTCTTCAACCTCATCTCCGGCGTTCATCCTCTGACCAGCGGTGAGATTTACTTCAAGGGTCAGAGGCTCAACGGCCTCCAGCCTCACGCCATCTCCTCCCTGGGTATCGTCCGTACCTTCCAGAACGTACAACTCTTCGGAAACATGACCGTTCTGGAGAACGTGATGGTGGGTCGTCATCATCGCTCCAGCTATGGTCTGCTGGCTGCTGCCCTGCGCCTGCCCCACGCCCGAATTGAAGAGCAAGAGATCATCGCCAAAGCCCGGGAATATTTGAGCATGGTCGGCCTGGCCGAGCGGGCAGACCTGAACGCTATGAGTCTGCCCTTTGGCCAGCAACGGATGCTGGAGATCGCGCGGGCCATGGCCACAGAGCCTGAGGTCATTCTGTTGGATGAGCCTGGGGCGGGCTTGAACACTCCAGAGAAGGAAGAGTTGGCCCGGCTGGTAGAGCAGATCTGTCAGGGAGGCGTCACTGTGTTGTTGGTGGAGCATGACATGGAGTTTGTGATGGGCATCGCCGATCGCATCATCGTCCTGGACTATGGGGAAAAGATCGCCGAGGGCACCCCGGCCGAAGTGCAAAACGATCCCCGTGTTATCGCCGCCTATCTGGGCGAGGAGGATGTCGGTTTCTTACGCCCGCAAGAGTCTGTTTTGCTCCGGCTGGATTTGCAATCCAGCCGCCAGTCCGCCGGATTGCAAATCCGGCGGGAGCGGAAGTCCGGAGGTTACGAGGGACGTCCCCTTACTTCCCTTTTCTACCCCCCCAGTGGTGGAGGAAAAAGAATGTTGTTAGAAGCCAGAAATGTGAGTACTTTTTACGGCCAGATTCAAGCCTTGGATAATGTCCAGTTGCAAGTAGGCGAAGGGGAAATCGTGGCCATCATCGGGGCCAACGGGGCAGGCAAGACCACCTTTTTGAACACCATCTGTGGGATACATCCCCCCAGAGGGGGCGAGGTCATTTTCTGCGACCAGGACATCACTCGCCTGCCTGCGGAGCGGGTCGTCCGACTGGGTATCAGCCACGTGCCGGAGCGCAGGCAGGTCTTTGGCACCATGAGCACCCTGGATAATCTGATCCTGGGGGCCTATCATCGCTACCGCAAGGAGAAGAAAGAGGACATCGAAGCCGAGATGGAGTACGTCTTCGAGCTCTTTCCCATCCTGAAGGAGAGGCAGAAACAGATGGCCGGCACTTTGAGCGGCGGTGAGCAGCAGATGTTGGCCATCGGACGGGGCCTGATGGCCAATCCCAAGCTCCTCTTGTTGGATGAGCCCTCTCTGGGGTTGGCTCCTCTCCTGGTGCGGGAGATCTTCAGGGTGATGGCCGACCTGCGGGAACACGGCACCACCATCTTGCTGGTGGAGCAGAACGCCAGGGCGGCTCTGAGGATAGCCGACCGTGCTTACGTGCTGGAAACAGGCAAGGTGGCTCTGGAAGGCACGGCTGAAGAGCTGTTGGCTGACGAAAGGGTGCAGAGCGCTTATCTGGGGAAGGGGTATAGGACTGGGGACAAGGATAGGAGATAGAGGACCTGAATCTCAAATCGCGAATAATCAGGAGGCAATTTAATGAAGGTGCTTTTATCGGGTAACGAAGCCGTTGCACGGGGGGCTTACGAGAGCGGGGTGCAGGTGGCAGCAGCCTATCCGGGCACTCCCAGCACAGAGATTCTGGAGACGTTGGCCCAGTACGACGCGGTCTACTCCGAATGGGCCCCCAACGAGAAGGTGGCCTTGGACGTGGCCATCGGTGCTGCCTACGCTGGCAGCCGGTCCATGGCTGTGATGAAGCACGTGGGGCTTAACGTGGCCGCCGATGCTTTCTTCTACGCTTCGATGACCGGCCTGGAGGCGGGGCTGGTGCTCGTTTCAGCCGATGACCCTTTCATGCACTCGTCTCAAAACGAGCAGGACAACCGCCGCTATGCCAAGTTTGCTCGCGTCCCTTGCCTGGAGCCCAGCGACGGCCAGGAGGCCAAAGAGTTGGTGGGTGTGGCCCTGGACATCAGCGAGCAGTTCGATAGCCCGGTGATGTTGCGTCTCACCACTCGCATTTCCCACTCTGATACCCTGGTCGAGCTGGGAGAGCGTCAGGTCGAGGAGCGCACGGAACCGCTTGAATACCGGATTGATCGCGTCAAATACGTTATGGTGCCCGGCAACGCCCGGCGGCGGCATCCGGTCATCGAGGAACGCGTCGAGAAGCTGAAAGAGTTCGCTGAGACCTTCCCCTACAACAAAGTGGAGATGGGCGATACCTCGCTGGGTATTGTCACCGACGGCGTGGCCTACCAGTACGCCAGGGAGGTCTTCCCCGAGGCCTCTTTCCTCAAGTTGGGCATGACCTACCCCCTGCCGCCGGACATGATCCGTGACTTTGCCTCTAAGGTTGACCGGCTTATCGTCATTGAAGAGCTGGATCCCTTCATCGAAGAGGAGATTCGCCTGATGGGCATTGCCGTGGAGGGCAAGAGCATTTTCCCCATGATCGGCGAGTTCGACCCCCGCGTGGTACGTGAGAGTGCCATCGGGGCTGGGCTTTTGCCCCCATCGGCTGCCGTGAAGTTCAAACAACCCGAACTGGAGACTCCTTTGCCTTTGCGCCCGCCCATCCTCTGCCCAGGCTGTCCGCACCGGGGTGTTTTCCTGATGACCAAAAAGCTCAAGATGGTGGTCAGCGGCGACATCGGTTGCTATACCCTGGCCTTCCTGCCGCCCCTTTCGGCTTTGCACACCTGTGGCTGCATGGGGGCCAGCATCGGCCAGGCCCATGGGGTGAGCAAGGCCGGCATCGCCCAGAAGCACGCTGCCGTCATTGGCGATTCCACCTTCTTCCACACTGGTATGCCAGCCTTGTTGAACGTGGCCTATAACAAGAGTGACACGGTGACCATTATCCTGGACAACCGGACCACGGCCATGACCGGCCACCAGCAGAACCCTGGCACGGGGACGACCTTGAAAGGAGAGCCGACCAAGGCCGTCGAGTTCGAGGACGTGGCCCGGGCCTTTGGCATCGAACGGGTGCACACCGTTGACCCCTACGATCTCAAAGAGGTGGAGGAGGCCCTGCGAGATTGCCTGGAAGCCAAGGGGCCGGCTGTGATCGTCTCCCGCCGCGAGTGTGCTCTCCTGCCCCAGGCCAGAAAGCTGTGGATGACCCTCAGGGTCAACGAGGACCGCTGCAACGGTTGCGGCCTCTGCTTCGAAGTGGCCTGCCCGGCCATCCTCAAGAGCGAGCAGTTGGATGCAAAGACCGGGCGAGCCAAGGCCTGGATAGACCCGCTGCTGTGCACGGGGTGCGAAATCTGCGCCCAGGTATGTGCCAGGAAGGCTATCCTCTTCAGGGATGAGATGGTTAAGGAAGGAGAGAGCGCATGAAAACGATGAATTTCCTGGTAACCGGCGTGGGTGGCCAGGGGGCGCTTCTGGCCAGCAACATCCTGGCCGATGTGGGGGTCAGGGCTGGCTACGACGTGAAAAAGTCAGAGGTGCACGGCATGGCCCAGCGCGGAGGGAGTGTCACCAGTACCGTGCGCTGGGGGGAAAAGGTCTACTCACCCCTCATCGGTCAGGGGGAGGCGGACTACTTGCTGGCCCTGGAGAAGCTGGAGGCCCTGCGCTACGTGGGGATGCTGCGCCCCGGGGGGACAGCCGTCGTGGGCGATCAGGGTATCCCTCCTCTCTCCGTCAGCTCCGGCGATGACGTCTACCCGGACGATGAGCAGGTGCGCCGGGTCCTGAGCCAGGTGACCGATGACTACCACCTCATACCTAGCGTTCGCCTGGCCGAGGAGCTGGGCAACGCTCGGGCGCATAACGTCGTCCTGCTGGGGGCCCTTTCCACTTTCATTGACGATGTCCCGCCGGATGTATGGCTGCAGTCCATTGAAGAGCGGGTACCCAAGAGGTTCGTTGAGCTGAATGAGCAGGCTTTCCAGGTGGGGAGGGAGGCCAGATCTTCAGTACAACGGACGGGGAGAATTTAACGGACGGGGTTGCAGCAGAGCCGGTCACCAGGACCCGGTTGCCAAAGTCCAAAACGTCAGCGATGTGATTCAACTACCACTGTTGCACCACTATTGCGATACAGGCGGTACAGGCGTCGCCGTGGGACCGACTACCAAAGCTGCTCTAGAAATTTCATCATCTATATTAAGGAGGGAGAAAAATGGCCAAGAAAGAAGTACTGATCTGGAACGAAGAGTTCGAGACCATGCCGCGGCCCGAACTCGAGAAGTTGCAACTCGAGCGACTCAAGAAGCAGGTGGCCTATGTGACCGAGAGGGTGCCCTTCTACAAACAGCTTTACGCTGATGCTGGGGTATCCGCCGACGACATCAAGTCGCTGGAGGATATCGCCAAGCTACCTTTCACCGTCAAGCAGAACCTGCGCGACCATTACCCCTTCGGTATGTACGCCGTGCCCATGGGCGAGGTCAAGCAGATCCACGCTACCAGCGGCACCACCGGCAAGATGACAGTGACCTGCTACACCGAAAACGACATTGGCGTTTGGGCGGAGACCATGGCCCGGGTCTATACCTCTGCCGGGGCGACGGCCGACGACATGATCCACAACGCTTATGGTTATGGCCTTTTCACCGGCGGCCTGGGCTTTCACCTGGGGGCCCGAATGATCGGGGCCACGGTGGTGCCCGTCTCCGGCGGCCTGACCAAACGGCAGATCACCATCATGCAGGACTTTGGGACCACGGTCCTCGTCGCTACCCCTTCCTATTCCCTGGTGCTAGCAGAGGCAGCCAAGGAGATGGGGGTTGATGTCCGCAAGGACCTCAAGCTGCGGATTGGTATCCTGGGTGCCGAGCCCTGGACTCCCGAGATGCGGGAGGAGATTGAAGAAAAGCTGGGCATAGAGGCCTACGACATCTACGGCCTGGCGGAGATCATTGGCCCTGGCGTCTCGGTGGAGTGTCCCTATCATTGTGGTATGCACATTCCCGAGGACCATTTCATTGCAGAGATCATTGACCCCCATACTGGGGAGCCGCTGGGCTACGACACACCCGGCGAGCTGGTCTTTACCACGCTGACCAAAGAGGGGTTGCCTCTGATCCGCTATCGAACCAGGGACCGGACGATGCTGCACGCCGAAAAGTGTGAGTGCGGACGCACCATGGTGCGCATGGAGAAGGTGAGGGGACGGACAGACGACATGCTGGTGGTGCGTGGGGTGAACGTCTTCCCCTCCCAGGTCGAGCACGTCCTGCTGAGCTTTGATGAGGTCGAGCCCCAGTACATGATCTACGTTGACCGGGAGAAGGACAAGCTGGATAAGCTGGAGGTCCACGTGGAAGCCTCTGATGAGCTTTTCGCTCAAGGAGCGGAGCAGATCCAGGAGGTCGAGAAAAAGATCGCCAAGGCCATGCAAGAAACCCTGGTGGTTGGAGCCAAGATCAAAGTGGTGGAACCCAAGAGCATCGAGCGCAGTATGGGCAAGGCCCGGCGCCTCATTGACAAGCGCCAAGTTGGGTTCTAAGAACTGAGGCGAATGAAAGTCTCCCGCTGGACGACAGTCCAGCGGGAGCATCGGTACTTTTCGGATAGGCTCTAATTGAAAGGCGACAAGCATAGGGCAGCAAGCAGCAAGGGGTCTCTCGGAGTGAGCTTGCTGTTGGCTGCTAGTACACCACCACAGTGAAAATGAGAGTTTTGTCATTCTGACCC
>SOHZ01000122.1 GCA_004377365.1 Anaerolineales bacterium
GACCCTTCGCTTCGCTCAGGGTGACATAACCTCTAATGTGACATTGTCAAGCTAGTAAAGCTCTGCATGCAGCGCTGTAGGCAGGTATGGAAACCTGCCCTACTTTCCAGATAGAAACTATCTAGTAAAGCTCTGCATGCAGATTGTGGAGTACATCGTTGTCCCAACGCTCGTTGGGTACGCCAGAGATAAACCTGGCCGACAACGGCTCGGCCAGGTTTCTGCGTCTCTATGCTCTGTTAGTGAGACGCACTCTCGATAAGGTCCGCCAGTTCTGCCCGCGCCGCCTCCCATACGTCGGGGTCGGTGGACCAACTGATGTCGGCGAGCAACCAGGTCGGGTCCTCGGGATCGCTCACGCTGTATTCCCACAGCACCTTGGGAATGATCCGGTTGACGATTTCGGCGGTGCGCTCAGGGGCGATCTCGGCCGCCAGTGTGAGATAGTCCACATCCTGAATGCCGCGCCGCCAGTGCTTCAGACGTAGCGAGGCGAACGGTCCCATCACACCGTAACTGTCCTCTGGGAAACGTTTGTCGGTGCCAGGATAAAACAACACCCCATCGCCATTGAGATAGTTCCAACCCGTCTCGCCCAGTACGTTGTCAAACCCGTCCAACTCGCCATACGTTTGCGCTTGTTGAAAGACGTTGGTCTGACCGGTGTTGCCCTGATAGTTGTCGTAATAAGTGGACTCCCAATAAAACCAGCGGTCAACCCCTTTCTTATACTGCCCCCAGGCCAATTCACGCAGAGCTACTCCCTCATCTTCGATGGCGAACGAGCCGGAACCGGGCCGGTTGCTGTTGTACATGTAGAACCGCTTGTCGGGGTTGGCGGCATAGCTGTCAGCCGCGTTTTGCCACACGTCGGGGAGGCCCATCCAGTTCCAAGAAGTTGGTACGTCGAGGGAGGGAGTCTCCGCCGCTGCCGTGGGTAGGCCAATTGTTGCCATGGACATCAGGCGTTGGCCGGGGCCCGGATTGCCCTCCATCCACTGCGCCCATTGCTCGGTCTGGGGGTAGTCGTCGGACTCGTCTATGAGATAGAGAAAATAGTCGGTGGGCGTGGCGAGCGCCTGGGCGTCGAACCAGTTGATCCAGGCATCAGTGTTAATCCACATGTCTTCCTGTGTGCCGTCTTGCCACGGCCAGCTACCGTAAGTGCCGATCGAATACACGTTGTTACCCACTTTGACACCAACACCGTCGTAGCCTCTGGCAGGAGTAAAGAGTTCACCATTCAGGCGGGCGGTCCAGGCATCATCCAACTGCTCGATGGAAGCATCGCCGTCAATGAGCGAAATCTTGTAACGGTGAGCGAGTTGGAAGTGCCGGTCGGCCAGTTCGAGAGACTGGTTGTAGACGGCGGTCCCGGGCACAGGATAGGCGTTGTCCTCACCCAGGTAGCGGTCGTTGATGTTTTCGGGACTATAGGCCAGCATTGTCCTGGCGTTGGGCAGGTCGGGAAGGGTGAAATCCCGCACGCGCAGGTTGATGGGAATCTGCCGGGTGAGTGCCCCATCTTCGGTGATGGCGATGATGCTAGTGTAGAGCCCTGCAGGCACTGTCTTGGGGATGTAGATGTCGCCCCAGACGGATTGGTTGGTGCCGGCCGCAACAGTGAAGGGCGAATAGAGTTCGAGCGGCACGGCGATCTCGGGATAAAACTTGTTGTGGCAGGGCCGATCTTCCCACGTGCCGGTGCCCTCACCGTCGGCATTGTAGGGGCGGCGGCAGCGTTCCGGGATGTGCCGCTCGTCGTAGTCATAGCCGGCATAGAATAGATCCGTACTAAGCCCCCTGATTTCCAGGTAGCGCACGTAAAACAGCTCGATGTTACGGCCAACATAATTGAACAAGTCGTCACCGCTCGCTGGTCGAGTAGTAATGGTGTCACCGTCGGGGCCAGTCAGCTCTGTGAGGGTCACGTCCACGTTTGTGGCGTCTGTCGTGGGCGCTTCGAGCACCAGGTTGAAGGACACCACTTCGTTGCCAGCGCCGAACAGGGAAATGCTCGTGCCGTCCCACACCGAATTGAGCACCGTATTAGGATCATTCGTGGCCCGCAACTCGTCGCGCGTCACCTTGTCGCCCCCTTCGTTGGCCCACACCTGGGCGATGTTGCTGGGAGCAAGTGATGGACTGGGTTGACCGGTGGCGGGCGCAGCCAGGGGAGTCACTTGCGCGGGAGTAGCCTGTCCGGCCGCTGGTTCAGGAACAGGCGTGTCGGTTGGCTGGGCGGCTTGGGTGGCTGCGACAGCGGCTTGCACCGTTGCCTCTATGTCAGGTGTTGGGCCACCACAAGCGGCTAACAACAAACTCGTCAACATTAGAAGAATGAAAAGTTGTTTCATGATTTTTCTCCTTTCAAAGAATTTAAAAAACAGATACCAGGAACTATGCTCACTGCAACGCTTCCAATTCTCCCTCTGCTTTACGCTGCCACTCCTCGTCGGGGGCATTCTCCCATAGAGCCCTGAAATCGGCGCTGGCCGCCTCGGTCTGCCCGAGTTCCTTGTAAATCAGCCCCCGGTAGTAGTAAGGGAGGTGCCAATAGGGGGCCTCCTCGATGAGCATGTCCAGGTCGGCCAGGGCCTCCTCTGTCCGACCTAACGCCTGGTAGGCCAGTGCGCGGTCGAGGTAGGGGCTGTCTTCTGGGAAGTAGGGCCATTCGTACTCTTGCTCTTTGTCCTTCATCACCTCGGTAAAGTCGGCAATCGCTTCCTCGTAGCGCCCGGCAGCGGCGTGCAGCCGCCCGCGACCATAGTACGCGCCGCTGTGCTCCGGTTCCAAAAGCAAGACCTTGTTCAAGTCCTCCAGTACTGCATCCAGGTTACCCATCTCGAAGGAAGCAAACGCCCGATGATAGTAAAGGTCCAACTCGCCCGGTTCAAGCTGAAGCGCCTCGTCGTAGCTGGCGATGGCTTCCTCGTACTCGCCCATCCAGTAGTGGGATGAGCCCAGCATCGCCCAAGCCCAGGTATCTTCCGGGTCCAGTTCAACGGCGCGGGTCAAACCAGGCCGGGCCAGGTCGTATTCCTCCCTCCAGAAATAGACTTCTCCCCGCAGCCCCCAGGCCTCAGCGAGATCGGGGTCCAGTTCAAGGGCGTGGTCGAGGTCGGCCAAAGCCTGTTCGTGGTCGTCGCCGTACCATAAGTAACACCTAGCACGATCAACGTAGGCTTCCACGAATTCCGAATTCAGTTCAATGGCCGCCGTATAATCTGCCAGGGCGTCTTCTGCACGATCGAGGTCATAGAGGTAAAGGTAGCCCCGCTCGTAGTAGGCCTCGACCAGGTCCGGCTGCAGGGCGATGGCCTGGCTCAAGTCGGCCTCGGCCGCTATCGGTTGGTCATCTTCGGCGTAGACGATTCCGCGTTGGTAGTATGCCTCGGCAAATTCGGGATCGGCCTCAATGGCTTGTGTGAATTCCCGGAGCGCTGTCTCATAGTCCCCCTCCTCGTGGAAAGCAACGACGCCCGCTTCGTAGTGAGCCACCGCGTCGGTCGAAGACGCCGCCTTGGTCGGAGACACCGTCGGCTCTGCTTCCCCTCCCCGGTCAGGCAGGATCAGCAGGGCCGCCACAGCCAGCGCCACGACGGCCAGCGCCGCTACGCCGACGAGGGCCCACAGCATCTGCCTTCGTGGGGGGGCCGGTTCAGCAACCGGGGCAGGCGGCGCGGCAGCAACGCGCGGCTCCCGAAGCGGTGGAAGCGCCTCTGCCGGCACTTCCGCGCTCTCGACGGCGGCCTCCAGCGCCTCGGCCAGCGCGCCCGCCGACTGATAACGGTCGTCCGGCGACTTGGCCAGGGCCTTGAGAATGACCCTCTCCACGGTTAGCGGCACGTCAGCACGTACCTGGCTCGGCGGGGGCAACGGCTCGTTGAGGTGCTTCAGGACGATAGCCAGTGGTGTGTCGGCATCGTAAGGCAGCCGGCCGGTGACCATCTCGTAGAGGATGATACCCAGTGAGTAGACGTCGCTCCGCACGTCGCCCGGGTCCCCCTGGCCCTGCTCCGGCGACATGTAGGCCGGTGTGCCGACCATCGCCCCGCTGGCGGTGTAGCGCGTGCCGCCGACGATGCTGGCAATGCCAAAGTCGGTCAGCACCAGCCGCTCGCCGTCGAACATGACGTTGGCCGGTTTGATGTCGCGGTGAATGCAGCCCTGCGCGTGGGCATAGTCCAGCGCGTCGCACAGGGCGCGGAAGATTCGCGCCACATCGTCCAGCGACATCCGCTTCCTCTCCGCATTGAGCCGTTTGAGCCGCGCCTTCAGCGTCTCGCCGCCGATGTATTCCATGACCATGTAGTACACATCGTCTTCGACGTCGGAGTCGTATATCTGCACAATATGCGGGTGGTGCAAGGCCGCCACGGCTTTGGCCTCTCGCTCAAAGCGTCCTACAAACTTTTCGTCTTCAGCCAGGTAGCCGAGCATTACTTTAACCGCCACGTCGCGCTCCAGACGGGGTTGGTAGGCGCGGTACACCTCGGCCATACCGCCGCGCCCCAGCCGCTCAATGAGGCGATACTTGCCTAACGTCCTGCCTGTCATATCGGCCATTGTACGATCTCCTCTCTTATCTTTCGAACTCAAAAGCGCCCATGTCGGGAGCCGAACCCAGGTAGGGCAGTTCCACGTCTACCCCTGCGTCAATACAGGGCGAGCCGGGCTGAAGGTGGACGTCGGACGCCGTAGCGTCCACAAACTGCGGATCCACAGAGATATTGCCTGTCTGGAAGGCTCCGCCATTGATCTGAGCCGGCGTGTACTCCGTGCCCTGATTATAAACAGCCACCGCCCAACCGGGTGGCACACTCCAGTCGTTATGGGTGGCAACCACCTGCCAGAGATTGTCTCCCTCAACGACCAGGGCCGCCTCCTCCCCGGCCTTCCCTTCGGGGTCGTTATTGTAGGCGATGTTGTTCTTGAAAACCAACAGGTTATCGTCGGGCGTGCCATAGATGCCAAGCTGATCTTCGACCCAGAACCCGGCGTCCGTGTTTTCAAGTGACACGTTGTTATACCATTCGACGTGCCAGCAGCCTTCGTAACACCAAAAGCCTGACATTACACCTAGTCCAGCCCAGGCGGCGCCATTCCGCCAGGCGACATTGTTGCGGTAAACGACGTGATGCGAATCGGAATTGATGGCAAAGCCGGCGACGCCATTGTCGTAGGAAAAGTTGCGTTCAAAAGTGATGTGATGGGATAGCTCACCATGTTTCGGCCAATCGGAAACGTCGAAGCCGTGTACAGTGTTGTGGTAAGCCACGCTGTCGCTCACCGTGATGCCATGCCCCTGGTTGATGGCCAGGCCATGCCCCCCAGCATCGCCCGCGGGGTCGTGGAAGGTATGGTCGTGGAAGCTGGAATTCCTCACGATGCCGTTCGCGGCCGATAGCTCCCCGTCCTCAGAACTGGTGATGTCCAGGCCGTAGTAGGCATTGTCGTAGGCCTCGACGTTCTCCACCACAAAGCCATCTACAGCAGCCAGGTCAATGCCCGACCAGCCGTTGTCGTGCAGGATGCAATCCCGGATGGTGATGTCCCGGTAGGGTTCTGTAGTGCTTTCATCGGTGGCAATACCGCTCCAGGGCATGTTGCGAATGGTAAGGCCTTGGATCACGTAATGGCCGCGCCCTTCCACAATCGCAATACCGGGGTAGTCATCTTGAGCTTTTGACCCGTCAATGACGACCTCTTCCGATTGGTAATTGGCCAGGGTGATGGGCGCGCCCGGTGCACCGGAGTGGGCAAAGAGGATGCCCGACTCGTAATAGGTTCCGGCACGAACGTAGGTCGTCTCTCCCGCTGTCATCGTACTGGCCGCGTGCTGAATGGTCAACCAGGGGCCATCCTGCCCACCCTGGTAATTGGACTTTGGACAAACAGCAACTGCCCAGCTACAGAATAAGTGGGTCATAATA
>SOHZ01000043.1 GCA_004377365.1 Anaerolineales bacterium
CGCTGTGCTGTATGACCAGGTATTTGATCTGGTCCCGAGTGCGCCTGTCGAAACGATTGACCGGGTGACGGCGCAGGCGAGCGGCGACGTCCTCCATCGGCAGGGCGGTGATGGCTGGTGGGGTGGCAGGGGGAGAAGGGACAACCGGTGTGGGGACAGCAGGGGTGACTGATGGGGTGGTCACGACCGACGTGGTAACAGGGGGAGCCGCCAGCAACTGCTGGCGCAACGTTTCCACCTGTCTCCGCAACTGGGTTGTCGTCTCCTGAGAGACGGCCGCCTGCTGGCGCAGTTCCAGAGCCTCCCGCTGCAACTGGGCTATGGTCGTCTGGGAGGCCACTGCCTGTTGGTGCAGGCCCTGAGCTTCTCGCTGCAATTGGGTTATGGTCGTCTGGGAAGCCGTTGCCTGTTGGCGCAGGCTCTGAGCTTCTCGCTGCAATTGGGCTATAGCCGTCTGGGAGGCTGTTGCTTGCTGGCGCAGACTTTGAGCCTCTCGCTGCAATTGGGCTACCATTTGGCGAGCCCTCAGGACCTCGTCGCTCACTGCCTTGAGCCTTACTTTGCCCCGCTCGTATTCCTCCATGGCTACACGTTCGAAGTACTGGCTGGGCACCCCAGCCTCGATGAACTGTTCGGTGATGGGATAACCACAAACCTCCAGGCCGTAGCGAGTGAAGGCTTGGAGGAAAGCGCCTTTGACGGTGCGTTTGGTCTCAGGGAAGTAGCGCTCGTCCACAGGAGCCACTGGAGGCATAGCCACAGCAACCACCGGAGGCACAGCCACAGCAGCCACCCAAGGGAGGCGCTCCATGTCCCTTACACGCTGCACCACTGGGAAGAACTCACCGCTCTCCTTACGCCAGGTGAACCCCTGCTCTTCCCAGGGGCCCTCACGTGAAGACATCATGAACGCGGCAGCCGAATTGATGTAGGGGTATTTGAACAATTCCTGATAGTACTCCACGTGCTCCTGGGCGATCCTTCCCCGGTCGATAGGAAGGCCGGGGGTTTGCCCGTTGGAATTGCCGAATTCGGTGATCTCGATGATCTTGTCAGGAAATAGATCGTGATAGGCCTTAAAGCGTAATCCCCATTGGTCGTGCATATGGTTGCGGTATGTATAGTCCGGATTCTGCCAGTAGCAGTGTACACCCAGCCAATCTGCCCTCTCCACGGCAGGACGGCAGGCCTCAGCCCATCCCAGGTCTTCTTCGAGGAGACCGACGGCCAGGCCAGGGAAACCCAGCTTGGCCCAGGGGCAGGCATCTTTCAGCAGCTTGCAAGCTTCACGGAACCATGTGGAGAAATTGCGGGCTTGGTCCACCCCGGGTCCCCATCCACCATCGTTGTGGTTGGGTTCATTGAGGACCTCGAACTTGACCACGTAGGGCCACCGGTCGTGTAGCCCGTTATGTAGCCCCTTCATTATCGGGATAAACGTGCTGGCAAACTCCTGGGGGGTGGGATACCTACCTGCGTTCACTCTGTGGGGATCGTCCAGGCGGAAGACCAAATCCATTTCTGAATTAATACCTATCAGACGGTTACACACCTCGACCGCATTCGTCAAGACCTGTGGGTTTACAGCAGCCTGGTCTGAGATCATCATCTTGACATGCTCGATACTGGCCTCTCGGACGAGCTGGTAATCTCTCTCTTCAAATTTACATTCCCAGTAGTCGTTGCGACCGTGAACCCCTACCCTAGCTGAACGAGTTGCCATCTGCAGCCTCCTTCCGACTCTCTCCCTCGTTCGGGGGCCTGGAACAATTAGCGGTGAGGAACCATCCCTGACCGCAAAACGGACAGCTCTACCGATTGACTTCTCAGACGATCTCCTTTACATACTATTATACATTAAAAAGTGGTACTTGTCCATAATGTGTTCACCTGTTCTTGACATATACTGTGCAACGTGTTATACTATAACTAACCTGTACCGCAATCACCACTATGGCACCACTATCGCGGTACAGGCAGGCAGGAGTGCTACAACAGTGGTAATTGAATACTGAGACGCTGGGGGAGCTTGGTGAGCCAAGCTGAGAGGAGGCCCAGGCTGGCAGATAGCCGATAGCAGATGGCAGATAGGATTAACTGTCTACGTCTACGAGCCATCAGCTATCAGCCATCGGCCGTTAGCCAAATGCCTCGACTCCTTGAACCTGACCTTGATAATGCTAGCGGAGGGAAGCAGGTGGACTATTATTCTAGGGCTGCCAGCCTTATTCGGGTTGGCGGCCTTTTTGCTTTTTGTATTGACAAAGACACACAAGAGGAGACCCCATGCGCGCCATAGTGATCGCCAATGGACATATTGGAAACTCGGAGGCTGGCCAGGCGCAGACCTGGACCCACGACCTCGTCATCTGCGCCGATGGCGGAGCGCAGCACGCCCTGGCTTGGGGCCTGGCCCCCGATGTGGTCATCGGCGACCTGGATTCTCTCGATGACGACCTCCGGGCACAATTGGAAGGTGAAGGTTGCCAGGTCCTCATCCATCCCACCCGCAAAGACGAGACCGACCTGGAACTGGCTTTGCGTTACGCCGCAGATCACGGGGTTGACGAGATCCTGATCCTGGGTGCCCTGGGCGGTCGCATGGACCAGACCTTGGCCAACGTTCTGCTCCTGGCCCTGCCGGAATTGGAGGGAACCAAGACGTGCATCGTCGCTGGAGACCAGGAAATGTTTCTCATCCGGGGCCAGGCTTTCATCAAAGGCCGGGTAGGCGATACCGTCTCCCTGCTACCCATAGCGGGTGATGCGACGGGCATCACTACCGAAGGATTGGAATATCCTCTTCAGTGCGGCGCTTTGAAATTCGGGGCAACCCTGGGAATCAGCAACGTGCTGACGGCACCGGTGGCCCGAGTCGAGGTGGAACGTGGTTTGCTACTCTGCGTTCACATATCAAATAGAATGGAGAATAGGAGGCAAAAGATGAAAACCTTAACTGTCCGTATGCTCACTCTGCTGTTGCTGGCAACGCTCATGCCGATGGCAGCCTGCGGTGGCCGGGTGGCTGAGACACCGACCCCGGCCGGGCCAAGTACCCTGACCATCATGTCTCACGACAGCTTTGAGGTCAGCGAGGAGGTGATTGCCGCTTTCGAGAAGGCCAACAACGCTACGATCGAGTTCCTCAAGTCGGGGGACACTGGCTCGGCGCTGAACAAAGCCATCCTCAGCAAGGAGAACCCCCTGGCCGACGTCTTCTTCGGGGTGGACAACACCTTCTTCAGCCGGGCCATAGAGGCCGACATCTTTGAGCCCTACAAGCCCCAGGGCCTGGAGGACATCCCGGACGCGCTGGAGTTGGACCCCCAGTACCGCCTGGTGCCGGTGGACTTTGGCGACGTGTGTCTGAACTATGACAAAGCCTATTTCGCGGAGAAGGGATTGACCCCACCTCAGAGCCTGGAGGATCTGACCAAACCGGAACTCAAGAGTCTGACCGTGGTGGAGAACCCGGCCACCTCGTCGCCGGGCCTGTCCTTCCTGATGGCCACGGTGGGCCACTTCGGCGAGACAGGTGATTACACCTACCTGGACTTTTGGGCCGATCTGCGCGGCAACGACGTGCTGGTCACTGAAGGATGGGAGGACGCTTACTGGGGCCAGTCCACCTGGGCTGGCGAAGGGGACCGTCCCATCGTGGTCTCCTACGCCACCAGCCCCGCCGCCGAGGTCTATTTCAGCGAGGGGGCGTTGAGCGAGCCGCCCACGGGCAATGTGCTGGGCGAGGGAGCCTGTTTCCGCCAGATCGAGTTCGTGGGCATCCTCAAGGGCACCCAGAACCGCGACCTGGCCGAGCGGTTCGTGGACTTTATGCTCAGCAAGACCTTCCAGGAGGACATCCCCCTTCAGATGTGGGTCTTCCCGGCCAACGAGACGGCGGCGCTGCCCCAGGTGTTCACCGACTTTGCCGAAGCACCGGAACATCCAGCCGAGGTCAGTCCAGAGGCCATTGACCAGAACCGCGAGGCGTGGATTGAGAAGTGGACGGAGGTCGTCTTGCGGTAGCACAGGGCCATTCAGTCCTTGAAATCGTCAGCCTTGCGAAGGTTTGAGGAACCTTCGGGTATAGCACAAAAGTAGTGTCGGTGGTACTGTAGGATTTCCGGAACATCGAAAAGGAGGGATTGATATGAAGAAAATAATTACAACACTTGCAGGTATTGGGCTGCTTCTACTTTCAGGTTGTGCCACGTCAGCACCAACACCATCCCCAGCACCGACTATCGAAGCGACGCCCACGCCACTCCAACCCACACCCACGCCTGTCCCGCCAACCAGTACACCCACATTCGTCCCACCGACACCCGCATTCACAGTGGAGGTGACCAAAGACGTCGAGTACGTGGCGCTGCTGCAACCGGGCGCGCCTGTTCAGAAGCTCGATGTATACGCGCCCACTGAGCTGGGGCCCTGGCCAGTTGTGGTTCTCATGCACTCAAGCTACCAATCCAAGGACAACGCGACATACACGTCCTTCGGCGAAGAGCTTGCCGGGCGGGGGGTGGTGGTCTTCGTCCCGCAAAGGCGTTCGCAGTGTGCGACGGTTATGGAGTACGCCCAGAACAATGGCATGGAATTGCGCGAGGTCCACGAGTCGTGGGCCTGCGCAATTCGCTTCGTCCGGGAGAGGGCTGCGGACTTTAGGGGCGATCCAGGACAGGTAACGGTGTTCGGCCATGGAGGTACAGGACTGGAAACGGCGTTCATCGGAGACGACTTGCAGCAGGTGTGGGAGGAGGTCGCCTCGCTCCGGGGAGGTCCACCCCCGCAGACGGACTGCCTGGCGGGCGGGGTCACTGCCCATGTGGACGCATACGTCGGGTATAATGCGGACTACAAGGTCTGGGAGATTCTTAGGGACTCAGACCCTGAACTATGGGAATTGACCAGTCCCTTCGCCCTCATCGGCAGGAATCCGAGCCTCCTGGTTCATCTTGTCCAAAGGGAAAAGGACGCCCCAACCCTGTTCGAGAGGGCCGTTGAGTACCACGAGGCCCTGGTGGACGCCGGGTATGATGCTACACTGACGGCACTGGGTAGTGGGGAGTATGCCATTCCATGGTCCGGTCCTGCCCGCGAGGCGTTGATCCAAGTGATACTGGAGGTGGCCCACCGCTGATTCTAGTACACGTGCTTGCCATGACGGGCATACCGCATTCACCGACAGTTCTGGGGTATACCCTGAAGCTTCGCAAGGCTTGCAGGTGCACAGGGAAAGACAAATCAGTCCTTGTGCACCTGTTCCCTTACTTGTAACCGTTCAGGTGGACATTCAAAATGAGCCCTCTGGGCTTGTCATTGCGAGCGAAGCGAAGCAATCTCCAATCTCCAAGGTGCAATTGCTGTCAACTTTGGGGATTGCTTCGTCGCGGAGTTCATCCTGAGCCTGTCGAAGGGCTCCTCGCAATGACACCCTCTGAACGCTTACCCTTACTTTACCCTCGAGAAATACGATGCATAGCTTAGGCCACCGTGCGCTGAACCCAAGATGGCTCCTTTACATTCTGCCCCTTGCCTTCCTGGCCGTCTTTTTCTTCTATCCCCTGCTCAGCATCTTTGCCCTGAGCTTTGCTCCCCAGGGGACGTTGGACCTCAGCGCACTGCACAAGTTGATCAGCACGTCGTACTACGCCCGCACCCTGTGGTTCACCGTCTGGCAGGCGGCTGTTTCGACGGCGCTGACGGTGATCCTGGCTCTGCCTGGAGCTTATACTTTCGCCCGTTACGAATTCCGGGGCAAGGGGCTACTGCGGGCATTGACCACGGTTCCCTTCGTTTTGCCCACGACTGTAGTGGCAACCGCCTTCACCTCCCTGCTGGGGCCACGCGGACGGATCAACCTGTGGCTGATGGCCCTGCTGAGCCTGGAAAAAGCGCCCATTGACTTGCGGCACACCATCTGGATCATCCTTTTCGCCCACGTTTTTTACAACTATGCCGTGGTGCTGCGCATCGTGGGGGGCTTCTGGGCCAATCAGAACCCTCGGCTGGAGGAAGCGGCGCGAATGCTGGGAGGGGACCGTTGGCGCATTTTCCGGCATATCACCCTACCCCTGCTGATGCCGGCCATCAGCGCTGCCGCCTTGTTGGTCTTTATCTTCTGCTTCACCAGCTTTGGGGTGGTGCTCATCTTGGGTGGCCCGCGCTTTGCCACCCTGGAAGTGGAGATTTACCGCCAGACGGTCAACCTGTTCAACCTCCCCCTGGCAGCCACCCTCTCCCTGGCTCAGATCATCTGCACCTTTGGGATGATGTCCGTCTACACCCGCTTGCAAGCCCGCACGGCTGTGCCCCTGGAGTTCCGCCCCCGCCGGGTGACCCAGCGCCGTCCCGTGACCCGGCGCGACCGTCTGCTGGTGGTCCTCAACGTGGCCTTTATGCTGGTTCTGCTTTTCACTCCCCTGCTGGCCCTGGCCGAGCGGTCTCTCTCCCTGGGTGTCACAGGTTACACCGTGACCTATTACCGTGAATTGTTCTACAACCGCCGGGGCTCGGTCTTTTTTGTGCCGCCGGTGGAAGCGGTACGCAACTCGGTGGGCTTTGCCGCCCTGACCGTGCTGCTGGCCCTTGTGTTGGGCACCATCGGCGCCTACTTGCTGGCCCGGCGCGAGGGACGCCTGTCCCGTTGGCTAGATCCGCTGTTCATGCTGCCGTTAGGCGTGTCGGCGGTGACGCTGGGCTTTGGCTATATCATCGCCCTGGACGAGCCGCCGCTGAATCTGCGCACTTCACCGCTGCTCATCCCTCTGGCCCACACCCTGGTGGCTTTCCCTTTCGTGGTGCGCAGCCTGCTGCCGGTGGTGCGGGGCATCCACCCCCATCTGCGGGAGGCAGCGGCCAACCTGGGAGCCTCGCCGTCCCGCGTCTGGCGCGAGATTGACCTGCCCATCGTAGCACGGGCGCTGTTGGTGGGGGCGGTCTTTGCCTTCACCGTCTCCATAGGCGAGTTCGGAGCCACGGCTCTCATCGCCCGCCCCCAGTATCCGACCATGCCCATCGCCATCTACCGCTTCCTGGGCCAGCCGGGGACCCTCAACTATGGCCAGGCTTTGGCTATGAGCACCCTGCTAATGATCGTCTGCGCCGTGGGGTTCCTGGCCATCGAGCGGTTCAGGTATGGGGAGGTCGGGGAGTTTTGAGCTTGACCACTGATGGGTTATATGTTATCATTATAGCAAATATGTAATCATGATGGAGAGATAACCATGATCCGAACGCAGGTGCAATTGACGGAAGAACAAGCGCGAGCCTTGAGAAATTTAGCCTCCGCTCGTCAGGTGTCCGTCGCTGAATTGATCCGTCAGAGTGTGGATACCCTGATCCGGTCATCGGGGACAATTGACGCTGGGGAACGCCGGCGACGGGCCATCGCCGCCACAGGGCGATTCCACTCAGGAGCGTCGGACATCTCCGCAAAGCACGATGAGTATCTAGCAGAGGCGTTCCAGGAATGAGCGTATTTGTTGACACTTCGGCCTTTTTCGCCGTCCTGGATGCTGACGACGGGAACCATGACGCGGCAAGGCAGGTGTGGGAAGATTTGCTGACTCAAGAAGCAGTTTTGGTTTGCAGCAACTATGTGTTGGTAGAGACTCTGGCTTTGGTGCAACGTAGACTTGGCCTCCCCGCCGTTCGGACTTTTCAGGAGGACATCATGCCCGTGCTGAACGTTGAATGGGTTGACGAAACCATCCACCAGGTGGGCATTGCCAGTGTCCTTGCGGCAGCGCGCAGAGGGCTCAGTCTGGTTGATTGCGTCAGCTTTGAGATCATGCGACGGCTGGGGATCAAGACGGCCTTCGCCTTTGACCATCACTTCGAGGAGCAGGGATTCGAGTGCCTTCCGTAACCTCAGTGGAGGAGCCACCAGAGTCGACGTTGATTTTGACGTTATCATACGAGCTTGAAATCCACGCTCCCGGGTCGGGGAGTTTTGACCTTGACCGTCTATAGATTGTGTGTTATCATTTTGCATGGGGCAACTGCTGTTTCACGACACAAAAGTGTCGTGAAACAAGCTTCGGACACGCGCCTGAATCCATGTGCCCGTCTGTTCTATGGTTAGCGTTTGGAAGGAGAGAAACGAAATGCAAACCTATCGAATAGAAACCATCGTCTCAGCGAATCGAGTGCTCACCATTCGTAGTGTGCCTTTCCGCCCTGGTGAAAGGGTGGAAGTTATCATTCTCAGTCATCCCCCAAGGAGGGAAAAGAGGGAACGTTATCCCCTGCGCGGCAAGCCGATTCGCTATGTTCGACCGTTTGACAGCGTTGCTGAAAACGAGTGGCAGGTATTGCGATGATCGTTCTTGACACCCACGTCTGGGTTTGGTGGGTACATGGGGGTGAACATCTCACCCAAGCCCAACGCGAAATCATCACGGCAAATGAGGCAGACCTGTTTAATGCGTGGTTGAAGGAGAAACTTCTAGAGCAAGCATATGAAAGTTAATAGAGGAAAACGACATGAATCCTAAGGTGCTTCAGGAAGGAGATCTCATCTTCTGGTTTCATAGCTACGATGCCCGCCATGAAGAACGGGCTAGTGTGCATGTGGGCAAAGGTTCGCAGGACGATTACAATGATGCTAAAATCTGGTTGGAGCCCGAAATAGAAGTGGCCAAACCTGGTCGCACGCTGAGGCGTCACGAGTTGAACCGGGCACTCCAAGTGATTAAGCAGAATCACGATTACCTGTTGGAGGAATGGCATGGCTATAAAGGCAGAGCAGGTTGAAGAACAGTTCCAGGTCAAACGGTATAAGGTTCAGTATCCCATATCGGCTTATACCTTTCCTCGTGAGGCTCGCATCCATCAGGTGCGGTTTGACGACGAATACATGCATGTCGAATTAACCGATGGGCGAGTGCTTTCCTTGCCGCTATGGTGGATTCCCACTCTGCATGATGCGTCACCTGAGGAACGAGAGAAGTATGAGATTAACCGGAACCGAACCATGATCATCTGGGATCCTGACAAGTGTGCCATCAATGATGAAGTGCGCATCGCCGATTATCTGGGACCATGCAGTGAATGATAAGCGAAGTCTGCGTACTATCCATCCGCGGTTATGAGTTTGAGATGCCATTACTTAAAGTCCGCCACCTCACCAAATCATACGGAGATACCTACTTCCCCCACGACATCAGTTTCAGCGTAGACGAGGGCGACATCCTCTGTCTGCTGGGACCCTCCGGCTGCGGCAAGACCACGCTGCTGCGCCTCATCGCCGGGCTGGAGACCCCCGACAGCGGGCAGGTGCTGTTTGAAGGCCACGACATCCGTGACACGCCCGTACACCAGCGCAACTTTGGCCTGATGTTCCAGGACCAGGCCCTCTTTCCTCATAAGAATGTCTTCGAGAACATTGTCTTTGGTCTGCGGATGCAACGCCTGCCGGAGGAAGAAATCCGAGAGCGGGTGGCCGAGGTGCTGGACCTGGTAGGGATGGTCGGCTTTGAGAAGAGAGATGTGAACGAGCTATCGGGTGGCGAGCAGCAGCGGGTGGCCCTGGCCCGCAGCCTGGCCCCCCGCCCGCGCCTGCTCATGCTGGACGAGCCCCTGGGCTCCCTGGACCGCACCCTGCGTGAGCGTCTAATGAACGAGCTGCGAACCATCCTCAAGAGCGTGGGCGTCACCGCCATCTATGTCACCCACGACCAGCAGGAGGCCTTTGCCGTGGCCGACCGGGTGGTCATCATGGATCGGGGGCGCAAGGTGCAAGAGGGAAGGCCGGAAGAGGTTTACCAACAACCGGCGACAGAGTTCGTGGCCCGTTTCCTGGGGCTGACCAATCTGCTGAGGGGAAAGGTGGTGAGTCCTTCGCTTCCACTCAGGGTAAACGTGGACGAAGGGCACGTAGAAGTTGAGACGGAAATCGGCCGGCTGGAGATTGGAGATTGGAGATTGGGAGTTGAGGCAACCGTGTTGATCCGTCCCGAGGCCGCCATCCTGTCAGACGAGGAGTGTCCGCCGGGCGCTGACAACGTCATCGAGGGCACCCTGGTGGAGCGGTCCTTTCGGGGGGATCACTACCGCCTGCTAGTGCGCCACGCCGACGGACTGGAGATGGCTTTCATGGTCGAGGCAACGGCCACGGACCTGCCCCAGCCGGGAGAGGGCATCCGGCTGGCGCTGCGGAAAGAGGCCATGACCTTGCTTCCGCCTGACCCATATTGACAAACCCCAGGTTTTAAGGTGCCAGGCACTTCCTGAGCGGTTGTAAAAGCTTAGATGAGTCATTCCCAGTACTGATTTTCGTTCCAAAGCTGCTTTGTAAGTGCCTGGCACCTGGCTTCCACCTGATCTATATTGACAAACCCCAGGTTTTGGGGTATATTTACAGTGATTTCATCAGAGCGCGTGGCAAGGCTGTGCGCTTATCTACGAAAGGAGAGAGAGGTATGTATCAAAAAATCATCATCATGGGGAACCTGGGGCGCGATCCAGAGATGCGCTACACCCCCCAGGGCAAACCGGTCACCAACTTTTCGGTGGCTACCAGCCGCAAGTGGACCAACGCCGACGGCACACCCGGCGAGGAGACCATCTGGTTCCGTGTCTCCGCCTGGGGACGTATGGCTGAGGTCTGCAACGAGTACCTGTCCAAAGGGCGGCAGGTCTTTGTCGAAGGACGGTTGAGGCCTGACCCCGAGACCGGTGGGCCTCGCCTCTGGACGCGGCAGGATGGCACTCCAGGTGCATCCTTCGAAATCACTGCCCGCACTGTCAAGTTCCTGGGAGGGCGCGGTGAGGGCGTGGCGGTGGAACCCGGTGTCACTCCCGAGGAACCGCCGCCTGGGGTTGAAGAAGGTGAGGAGGAACTCCCCTTCTGAAGACCATATACATCACATTGGGTCAAGACTTCCGAAGTCTCGGAGACTTCGGAAGTCTGTATTCACGTCCGTATGCCGTCTCTGCCTTGGGCGGAGGCGGCGTTCTTATTGACAGGTATAGCCTTTTGAGGTAGTATATCTTCGTGGATATGCCTGCTCTTATCCTGCTACTGGCCCTGGCCCTCGATCTGCTGCTGGGCGACCCGCCTAATCGCTACCACCCGGTGGTCCTGATGGGCAACTTTATCAGAAGGATGGCTCGCCTGGCACCCCAGGAGAACCCTACCCGGCGATTCATCCACGGGACCGTGCTGGTGCTGAGCGGCGTGGCCCTGTTCAGCCTGCCCCTGGCCTGGGCGCTGGTCTGGGCGCGAAGTCTGAACCCGCTGGCCTATCTCCTGTTGGCCGCCTTGTTGCTCAAGGTGACCTTTGCCTACACGAGTCTGGTGAAAGCCGCCCGTCAGGTGAAGGCGGCGCTGGAAAGGGAGGACCTGCCCGAGGCCCGGCGGCTGGTGAGCTGGCATCTGGTCAGCCGCGACACCAGCCAATTGGACGCCGGCCTGGTGGCGGCCGCAGCCGTAGAGTCGGTGGCTGAGAATATCACCGACGGCATCGTGGCCCCGCTCCTGTTCTTTGCCCTGGCCGGGTTGCCAGGGGCCTGGGCTTACCGCTTTGTCAACACCTGCGATTCCATGCTGGGCTACCGTGACCCCGTCCACGAGCACCTGGGCAAGTTCGCCGCCCGTCTGGACGATGTGCTCAATTTCATCCCAGCCCGTCTGGCAGGTCTGCTGCTGGTCGCCGCCGCCGGGCTGGCGGGTGAGGACGCGGCCGGGGCCTGGCAGACAATGTGGCATCAGCATCATCGCACCGCCAGCCCCAACGCCGGCTGGACGATGAGCGCTATGGCCGGGGCGCTGGGCGTCACCCTGGAGAAGGTAGGCCACTACCGGCTGGAAGGAGGCCCCACCCCGCCGGGAGCCGAGACCATTGACCGCGCTCTGAGGGTGGCGGCAGTGACGGTTAGCCTGTTTATTGGTTTGCTGGGCGCCGTTTTGACGGCAGCTTACCTCAGCATTTCATAAATCGGTGAAACTATGAAGCGGGAGACTCAAGCCAGCACTTCGCGGGGCGTTTGCACCTGAGGCAGGCTTGCCCGATCATAGGGCGGAGGTAGTTGAGCCGTCATGCGTTGTAATCTTTTCTGCGCCGCAGACTGCACCAACTGATAACGCGCTTGAAGCGCCAGGTCACAAGTGACGAAAACGCCAACGCCTAGAATGCGTCCCTCTTTTAGCTGGCCGGTGCCAAAGGTCGCCAGGCTGAGGAGACACGCATCCTCTCGGCCAAAGTTGGCTTCGCGTAAGCGGCGCGCCCAACGGCGCGTGTAGCGGGTGGGGAAAAGGGGGGAGGCGCGACGGAGGATCACCCGTCGCTGGGGCACAGCAACGATGCGTTCCAGGATGTGGACTCTCCAGGGAGATGAACAACTCACCCGGACCGGAGGCGAGCAGCAGGCGCAGGGAAAAGCGGACATCATCTTGCCGGAGATCACCAAGCAGCCCCCTGACGCAGTGTCGGACGACGTTTTTATCCAGCAGGTATCGCATCAGGGCTCACTTCGCCAGTGATATGCCTCACGGCTCGACGAGCCTGGGCATACCACTCATCCCATAATGCCGCTTCTTCTTCATCCGAAAGCTGAAGATACTTGCCAACAGTGATGCCTGGGGCCAGTTCCATCTCGTCCAGTAGGTACTCTCCAGTGGCAAACTTTTCTGCCAGGCGGCGAAGTGCGGTATCGCTTTCCAGGCCTATCTGCTCACAACGGGCTACAAAGTCTTGATACAGTTGAGGGTCTAATTCGATGGTAATAGTGCTCATCGTGACTCCTCCACAAGTCATCTGGTCACTTCCTTATCCGTTACGGATTATAGCACACCCTGGTAGCCTGGTCAACTGAAAGGATCTGTCACCCCATGGTTGCCAGATAAATAGTGGGAGAAAGGCTGTTAGCAATGCCCATCCACCCTCGCCCCGAAGTCGAGAAACTGACTCCCGCCATCCACGGTGGACCGGACTATGCTGAGCTAGCTGCGCTGGGCTTGTCGCCTGATGAGGTGATTGACTTCAGCGCCAACGCCAACCCCTATGGCCCTCCACCCCAGGTGCGAGCCGCATTGGCCGGAGTGCCCTTCGACCGCTACCCCGACGCTCAGGCCATTGCCTTGAGGGAGCGACTGGCCCAGGTTCACGGGCTGACAGCCGACCATATCATCGTGGGCAACGGCACAGCCGAGCTGATCTGGTTGCTGGGGATGGCTTATCTGCAACGCGGCGACCCGGTGGTCATCGTTGGCCCCACCTTTGGCGAGTATCGTGCCGCAGCCGGGTTGATGGGGGCCGGGGTAGCCGAGTACCGCGCTCCAGCCACCGCCGACTTTCGGCCCGACGTGGCGGCCATCGAGGCTCTCATCGGACGACAGCGACCCCGGCTGACCTTCCTGTGCAACCCCAACAACCCCACTGGGATCTACCTGGCGCGGGAGGCAGTGGAGACCCTGGCGGCAGCTTGCAGGGAGGGCTTACTGGTGGTGGACGAGGCCTATCGCGCTTTCGTGGCCAGTCCCTGGCCCTCGGAACCGTTGATCGAGAGAGGCCCTGGCCTGAGCCCTGCCGAAGGCAACGTGGTGCTGCTGCGCTCCATGACCAAAGACCACGCCCTGGCCGGACTGCGTTTGGGCTACGCCCTGGCCTCGCCGGAGGTGGTGGCCACTCTGAAAAAGGTCCAACCTTCGTGGAGTGTCAACGCGGTCGCCCAGGTGGCTGGCCTGGCTGTTCTGTCCGACGCAGACCACCTGCCGGAGACCCTACCAAAGATAGCCGCAGCCAAAGCCTATCTGGTGGAGGAACTGACCCACCTGGGCTTGCGGGTCGTCCCCTCGGCGGCCAACTTTCTGCTGGTGGAGGTGGGCGATGGGCAAAGCTTGCGTCGAAAACTGTTGTCCCACGGCCTCATGGTCCGCGACTGCACCTCCTTCGGCCTGCCGGAGTACGTGCGCATCGCCGCCCGGCGGCTGGAGGAATGCCGCCAGTTGATCAAGACCTTGCGCCAACTCTTGATTCGTGACTCGTGAAACGTGAAGCGTGATTCGTATGACTGCTAAAACCCTCATGATCCAGGGCACCGCCTCGTCGGTCGGCAAGAGCCTGCTGGCGGCTGCCCTGTGCCGCATCTTCCGCCAGGATGGAGTGCGGGTGGCTCCATTCAAAGCCCAGAACATGGCCCTCAACTCTTTCGTCACCCGTGAAGGCCACGAGATGGGAAGGGCTCAGGTGGTGCAGGCCCAGGCCGCCGGCCTGGAACCCCACGTGGACATGAATCCCATCCTGCTCAAGCCGGAACAGGACGCCTGTTCCCAGGTGGTGGTCATGGGCAAGCCCTGGGCCACCCTCGCCGCTGGGGAGTATTATCAGCGCAAGGGGCAGTTGTGGTCAGTAGTAACCGCCGCTCTGGACAGGCTGCGGGAACGATACGACCTGGTGGTCATCGAGGGGGCAGGCAGCCCGGCCGAAATCAACCTGAGGGAAAGCGACATCGTCAACATGGCCGTATCCAGATACGCCGGGGCCCCGGTGCTGCTGGTGGGTGACATAGACCGCGGCGGGGTGTTCGCCTCGCTGGTGGGAACGATGGTCCTCCTGGAAAAAGACGAGCGGCGACTGATCAAAGGCTTCGTCCTCAACAAGTTCCGGGGCGACGTGGCCTTGCTACACGATGGCCTGACCATGTTAGAGGAGCGAACAGGAGTGCCGGTGCTGGGCGTGGTGCCCTTTATCCGGGGTTTGCAAATTGCCGAGGAGGACTCTGTGGCTCTGGGGGAACCCTTGCCAAGGTTTTATTCGCAACCCTTCGGCAAGCTCAGGACACCGCCTTCGCAAGGGTGTGAGGTTGACATCGCCATCGTCCGGCTGCCTCGCATCTCCAATTTTGACGACTTTGACGCCCTGGCTCTGGAAGAAGGGGTGCAGGTGCGCTTTGTGGATAGCCCCGACCGGTTGGGTCAGCCCCAGGCCACCATCCTGCCGGGCACCAAGAGCACCATCTCCGACTTGCTGTGGCTGCGACAGGTGGGGCTGGCCAGGGCCATCTGTGAGCTGGCCGAGAAGGGCATCCCGGTGGTGGGCATCTGCGGCGGCTACCAGATGCTGGGCCGCACCATTTCCGATCCGAATGGAGTAGAATCGGCTGAAGGACAGGTGGAGGGACTGGGACTGTTGCCAGTGGACACCATTTTTGAAACGGTGAAAGCCACCTATCAGGCGCGGGCGCGCATTGAAACCGACCGGGGCTTTTTCGCTGAGATAGAGGGACAAGAGATAGAAGGCTACGAAATCCACATGGGGCATAGTCGTGGGGGCGAGCCGGCCTTCCGCCTGTTGGCTCGGAGCGATCAACTGGTGGATGCTCCCGATGGGGCGGTGGACGAAAGGGGACGAGTGTTCGGCACCTATCTGCACGGCCTCTTCGACAACCCCAACCTGAGACGAGCCTGGCTGCGGAGCCTGGGTTGGGATGCTGCTTTCTCCGGCCTGAGCATGATTGAGGTACGGGAGCAAGAGTACAACCGGCTGGCCCAACAGGTGCGGGAGAGCCTGGACATGGAGCGGGTGTACCGAATAGCGGGGTTATAGGCGCTGTCCACCCTGAGCGCCCGCGCCCATCAGCGCATTCTCTACAAACCCCAATTGGAAACCGTAAGTCTGGTCAGGGCAGTGGGGGCTCTGGGGGTCAACGTAGCCCACAGCGGGACTGTCATCGGCCTGCTGCTTGACCCAAGCCAGGCTGACGGCCCGGCGATGGCAGCCTACCTGGCGGCACACCTGTCTGGCCTGGAGTCCATCTCACTGAACTGGATGGTGGGGGGTGGGCCACGACTGACTTTGAAAAATATGGGTTGACAAATCCATCCTTTTGGCTTATTATTAGAAACGGATGGTCTCATCATCCGAGAAGACATCCGCGTCTACCTGGTGCAGATGGCGTCCAGTGGGCCTGTTTCAGCGTCCTACTATAGAGAGGCGTGGGCGGCGCTGCTCTTTTTATACGAGACGATTTTAAAGCAGCCGGACAAAGTGAGCGAACTGCTTTGAACACGCGAAAGCGAAAGCGGGTATCACTAAGCTGACCACCTTCCACATTCTGCGCCATTCTTTTGCCACCCACCTGCTTGAAGACGGAGTAGACATCCGTTACATTAGGAACTTTTGGGGCACGGGAACATTCGCACGACAGAACGCTACACCCACGTCAGCCAAGAAGCGATGGGGCGCATTCGCAGTCCGCTAGACAAGCTCGACCTGTCCAGTGGAAAAAAGATATCGCAGAAAGGAGGCGTGGATTGACGACATAAAAGTTGCGGGCATCCACTAAAGGTCTGTATACTTTACGATAGTTTTGTGTTATGAAATATTCGTTTAGCGAAAAGACCGCCTCGCCGGAAAACTTGGGAACGGGCGCAGGTACACTTTACATTGCTGCGTCGTGAAAGGCAGGCCATATGAACATCAGGGATTGGCTTGTTGGTATTCTCCGAGACCCCATCTGGGAAGGTATAGCAGGCGTTATCGCTGTGCTAGGTCTTCTGTTTGCTTTATTTCGCTTAGTAATGAACCTAATCCGTGGTATCAAAACCCAGCAAAGTCTCATCGAAGCGTTCAACAAAACCATTGTAGAGATAACTGGCTGGTTAAGAAGACTCATTGACTATGTGTTCACTCGTAGTTGGAAAGTCCAAATTCCTATCTCAATCATCATATATGTGATTTTCTCAAGCCAAAAAGGTATTACGCCCGAACTAACAAACCTGCTCGCCCTTCTTACTGCAGTCTGCTGGCTTTTAGTTCGCACAGCCTACACATTCCATAAAGAGATTAAATTTGCATGAGAAAATAAGGCAGTACAGCTTAGAAACGTTGCCGCTCGGAGGTATCGCAAATGCTAATGACTTGGCAAGAAGATACCCTGACTTGTGCTTTGGAGAAAGTTGGTTCAATGGAGTACGTTTTCTTCTGAACGCAAACTATTTCCAGACAGGCCCCAACGGGCCCAGGTATACAGAGTTCAAATCGGACAAGCCTCTAGGACGGACAAGTTCAGTGCACCTTCTAGTGAATGCAGCGAATGCATGGAAGCGCCACAAAGGAAAAAACCTGGAAGGGGTCACGATTGGGAGAGTCCAACTCTTGTTCGATGACGAGACCGCACAAGAGACACTGCTGATTTTGGGGCGTAACTTGCGGGAATGGGCTCCTGGTAACAAGCCAGGAGAGCTGGTTGACAAAGTCACAGACCCACTAAGCCAAGTTGCGTGGAAGGGAAGGAATGACCGTGGAAACGAGGCAATAATAGACCAACTCGAAATTCCGGTTCAGGAACGCCATAGAAAAAAAGGCCTTAAACAGATATCTATCTCACGAGATATTCAGCCAGGCACACCTGAGGATATCTTGGTCTTAGCAATATTTGCCATCACCTTGGAACGCTAATGATAGTTTGACTTTTCGCCAAACACCCGCCTGCCGATCACACCGTTCAGGTGTGCCCAGGCGTTTGTCTCGTCCTGACGGTTGACCCGTCCCCACGTTGAGCACGGCGGCAGGCTGTGCCGTTTGGCGTCACACCCATTGTGCTCGGCTATCGTAGCTTCATTGACCTTGCAGAAAGGAGAATGCTATGAGTGTTACAGTCGCTCAAATGAGCAAGGATGAACTCAAGGAAATGATTGAAGTAACTATCGAGCAGAAGTTGCTTGAACTGCTTGGCGACCCTGATGAAGGGTTGGAAATTAGAAAGTCCGTCCGCGAAAGACTCTTACGTCAGAAGAAAGCAGTAGCGGCGGGTGAACGCGGCGAACCGTTTGAAGATGTAGTACAGCGACTCGGACTGGAGTAACCGCCGTGTATCACATTCGCATTTTGAAAGCGGCTACCCGTGAACTTAGCGATTGGACAAACCCTTTGCCCGTCGAATCGCCGAGCGTATCAATTGGCTAGCCGCGAATCTGGATAACATTAGACCAGAGCCGTTCACAGGCGACCTAGCAGGATTCTACAAATTCCGTATAGGCGATTACCGCATCATCTACGAGATTCTTCACGACGAACAAGTTATTGTGATTCACGAAATCGGACATCGTAGAGATATTTATCGGAGACGTTAGGACGAAGACCAAAAACGCGGCGTGAAATACTCGCCTGCCGACCGCGCCACTCAGGTGGCCCAGGCGTTTGCCTCGCCATGATGGTTGACCCGTCCTAGGTCACGGGTGCGGCGGCAGGCGTGAGCGTTATACGAAAACCTCGCTTCACAATACAAAAGAGCCGTCCTGATTCCCAGGGCGGCTTTGCTTTTAGTTCACCAGTCAACTGCTGCAATTTCAGTAGGACCCACCCAGGGTTTGACAGTCGGCTCAAGTGAGTGTACAATACACCCGCAGAGGAGGGAGAGCCAGCATGAAAGTAGTGACCACAGAGGAAATGCGCCGCATCGAGAAGGCGGCCGACGCCGGGGGGCTGTCCTTTGCCACCATGATGGAAAACGCCGGTCGAGCCGTAGCCGAGGCCTGTCAGCGAGGCCAGCGGATGGGGTCAGGAGACCGGCGGATTCTGGTGTTAGTCGGTCCGGGCAACAACGGCGGCGATGGGTTGGTAGCAGCTCGCTACCTCCATGATGCCGGCACCCAGGTACAGTTGTACATCGGGAAACGACGGCTAGAAGACGATGATAACTATGCGCTCACCCAGGAGCGAGGCATCGTCACAATCAGAGCCAAAGATGACCCTAACCTGGAATCACTGAAAGAGTTGCTGCACGAGGCTGATGTGATCGTTGATGCCTTTCTGGGCACAGGGGTTTCCAAGCCGATAGAGGGTCCGCTGAAGGATGTTTTGGAGACTGCTAAGGAGGAAATCGAGAAAAGGAGAAAAGAGGAGAAAGGCCAAGAACCGCTGGTCTCCCCTTCCTCTCCGCCCTCTCCATCTCTTACGTCCTCTCCCCTGATCGTTGCCGTAGATGTGCCCAGCGGGCTGAATTGCGATAGCGGAGCCGTTGACCCGGTCACCCTACCCGCCAACCTAACGGTGACTTTTGGCTTTCCCAAGGTGGGCCAATTTCTCTTCCCTGGCGCAGAGTACCTGGGCGAGCTTCTCGTGGCCGACATTGACATCCCGCCTTCGCTGGCCGATGATGTGTCTGTTGAATTGGCCACCCCCCAAATGGTCAGCGAACTACTACCCAAACGTCCCCTGGGAGCCCATAAGGGCACTTTTGGCAAAGCCCTGGTGGTGGCTGGCTCCGTCAACTATACGGGAGCAGCCTATTTGGCCAGCGCCGCAGCCACGCGGGTGGGCGCTGGTCTGGTCACTCTGGCCCTGGCCGCAAACCTCCATCCTATCCTGGCTTCCAAACTCAGCGAGGTCACCTTCCTTTTGCTGCCTCACGACATGGGTGCTATTGTACCGGAGGCCATGAAAATCCTCAGCGAGAGAGTGTCCGACTACAATGCCCTCCTCCTGGGTCCCGGCCTGGGACGCGACGAGAAGACCATTGAGTTTGTGCAACAGTTTCTGTCCAGGGAGTGGCGTAGCAGGAGACCTCGTGTCGGTTTCCTGGCTACTGGTGAGGAAGAGGCAGTGGGGAAGGAGGGGAAAAAGAAAGTCCTGCCCCTGTCGGTCATTGATGCCGATGGCCTGAACGCTTTGGCGGACAGGCCCAACTGGTGGAAGTATCTTGGAGGGCCCAACGTGCTCACCCCCCACCCTGGTGAGATGGCCAGATTGGTGGGCTGCGGAGTGGGTGAGGTTGAGGCCGACAGGATAGGGGCAGCGCGGGAGATGGCCAAGCGGTGGAAACAAGTTGTGACCCTCAAAGGGGCCCATACCGTCGTCGCCGCGCCTGACGGGCAAACGGTCATCATCCCATTCGCCAACCCAGGGCTGTCCACTGCTGGCAGCGGCGATGTGCTGGCAGGAGCTATCGTGGGTTTCCTGGCCCAGGGGCTGCCGCCCTTTGCTGCGGCAGTGGCGGGAGCCTACCTACACGGCCTGGCAGGCGACCTGGCACGAGATGAAATAGGTGCTGCGGGGATGGTGGCCGGCGACCTTCTGCCTATGTTACCTCAAGCCATCGCTCTGGTCTCACAATAGTCATCTGCTCGACAGGCAAAGAAAAAGGCAGGAAGAATCATCCCTGCCTTTTTCGCCAAGCCGGGAATCGTGAAGGTTCTCAAGGAAAAGGTGGTGCGACTCGATTGAGTGTGTGCTAGGCCTCCGCCTCAGCCTCGATCTCAGCCGGCCCCTTAGCTTTGGCCAGGAAATCCTCCTTCTTTTTGGCGGCTGCCTTCTTGCCTTCCTCAATGGCCTCTTCGACGCGTACCTTGGCGTCGGCGATGATCCCCTCGATTTTCGTTCTGGTTTCCGCGGACAACTCCTCGGCCTTCTTGCGAGCCTCTGCGGACAACTCCTCGGCCCTCTGGCGGGCTTCAACAGCCAACTCCCCGGCTCTGTCTTTGAGCTCGATGCCCCTCTCTCTGATCTGAGCCCTGGTCTCCTCACCAGATTGGGGAGCCAGGATCAGGGCGACGGCTGCCCCCACCAACCCGCCGATAACGAATCCGGCAAAGAATTCCAACCCACCATCTCTTTCAGCCATTATCACTCCCTCCTTCTTGCTTTATGGACTGCTCGTGAATTGAAAAGCTAGTTATTAATCTCAATCAGGGATCAGTCCGATCCCCGATTACCCGGGCCTTTTGGACGCAGGCCAGCAATGGCCTGGGCCGCACCTTTGACCGCCCCAACTATGCTGGCCACTGACATGATAGGCGAAACCACGGTATCACTGACAAAAGTGGTCGTACCCCGCATCGTGTAAATGGTCTCACTGGTAGCATTGAGCACTGGTTTTATCTCCCTCTCCAGGGTCAGGATCACGTAAATCAGCAGAACGGTCATCA
>SOHZ01000579.1 GCA_004377365.1 Anaerolineales bacterium
TATGTGGCCCGCACATGGGGAAGATGAGACTCAGCAAATCGCGCCGATACCACCCACTCAGGACAGCACACCGCCCGAGGAATGGCTGGGTGGCGTCCATCCCGATGGAAAATTGGAGCTGACCAGAGGCTTTTATCTGTACGCTGACAAGTTCGGCCACGTACTGACCTACCTGGCCCGTGAACGCCAGCCCGAGGGAGGTATATACGAACAACTGGCCAAAGCCACCGGTATGTCGGAGCCACGAGTCGAGGCGCTTGCCCAGTACGGGGTCAATATGGGGCTCCTGGTGCTCCGTTCTTTGCGGGTGACGCCATTGGGCCGCCTGGTCTTGCAATACGATCCCTTCTTCGACCGATCCGGCACACTTTGGTTGTTGCACTACCTGTTTGCTTCTAATCCCTCACTGGTCGTCTGGAATTACATGTGCAATGCCGTCCTACCGGCGGTCGCCGAAATCAGCAAGGCTGAGGCGGCCGACCAGTTTACCCCCTTCGTTGGCCGTTGGTCAGAGAGTTCCATTCGCAAGAAGGTCCGTAAAGAGCTGCGCGCCCTTTTCGCCGCTTACACCGAGGAGATGTTTGCGCCGTTGGATTACTTGCATCAGGTGAGCCACAACATGTATGCCGTCAACCGGGATGTGACGCCGGTGCCGCCCTTCATTCTGCTGGCGGTGGCGCTGGTCTATCGCGACCGGCACCAGCCGGGCAGTTCGGGCGTCGAGATCCCCACTCTGGTCTACGCCGATCATAGCCCGGGCCGCATCATGCGCCAGAATGAGTTGACCATCCGCCGCGCTTTAGATACGTTGCACGCGGCAGGCCGCCTGACCATCGAATCCAAAGCCAACCTGGATCAGGTGCGCTTCCGGGGCGGGGTGACCTGGCTCGACGCAGCGCGGGCCTACTACCAGGAGCAGTCAAGTGACTAAGTACGACCTGCGTCAATATCTCACCACCCAGGGGCAGGAGACCTTTCGCGCCTGTATTATCCACGCGCCAGCCATGAGCCACAAGACGAAGCTGGCCCGTCGCATACGCGATGTGCTGGGAGCATATCTCTTGGACCTGCAAGCCTATTTTTTGGAACACCCGGGATTGGCTGAGCGCATCGACCGTTTTCGCCCCAATGACCTGGAAAAACTGCTGCTGAAGCTGGATACGCCGGAGAGCATCGTCGTCGTGGACAACATAGATTTCTTGCTCAATACGTGGACCAAGCGGCGACTGGAAGGATTTGCGGCTATGGTTGACCTGAGATTAAAGTCCCCGGGCGTCACGGACAAAACCTTTGTCTTTATGGTCCAAAGCAACCCAGTGATCCTCAGACACAAGTTGAAGAACACACGAGGCCAAGCACGAATCCTGCCACGAGACGCGTTCTATGCACTGTGATATGCAGTACATAATACGCAACACGTTCTACGAGGAAACGATATGACCAAAATCAACGAACTGATCACCATTCACAGTGGTTACGCCCAGTACGTCAACCTGGTGCAGACCTTTACCGACCCCACCGAGAACCGGGGCCGGATGGAACAATACATGCCCATTAAGTCACACCGCGAAGCCTTCACCAAATTGACGCGTGCTTTCTATCCCCTGGACAACCGTGTCTATTTGCTAACTGGTAGCTACGGCACTGGCAAATCACACCTGTGTTTGATGCTGGCCAACTACCTGTCGCTCAAACCCGAGGACCCGGAGGTGACGGCCTTCTTCAACCACTGGGGGCAGCGTGACCCGGATGGTGCCGAAAAGCTACGCAACCTGCGTGGGGAGGGGCGCTATCTGGTGGCGCTGGGAGAATACGGCGTCGGTGACGATTTTGACAGCATGATTTTGCGCGCCGTTCAAGCCGCCATTGAGCGCGAGGAACTACAAGAAGCCTGGCTGGACACTCATTACGGAGAGGCGGCACGCCAGATCGAACGCTGGGAAGATCGT
>SOHZ01000285.1 GCA_004377365.1 Anaerolineales bacterium
TCCAGTGGCCTGCCTCAGCTTTTCAGGAGCTTGTCCCAAACATGTGACGGTCGCAGATGTCCCATTTCTTTTCCATGATGTCTGTGGTATAATTACAACGATGAGGATCTCATCTGAACGGAAATAAAAAGGGAGTGAAAGGTGAAATACATCCAAGAATATTTCGACGAAATAGGCCAGATTCTGCACAACATGCCCCAGGCCGAGATCGCCCGCACGATTGACATCCTGACCCAAGCCCGAACCGAGGAGAAGCGGATCTTTGTCATGGGCAACGGTGGCAGCGCGGCCATGGCCTCGCACTTTGCCTGTGACCTGGGCAAAGGGACGGTGCAAGAGGGAAAGCCGCATTTCAAGGTGATCTCCTTGAATGACAACGTCCCGCTGTTGACGGCCTACGCCAACGACTTTGGTTACGAGACGGTTTTTGCCGAGCCGCTGGCTTCGCTGGCCGAGCCGGGTGACGTGGCCATCGCCATCTCCTCCAGCGGCAACTCGCCTAACGTGCTGCGGGCTATGGACGTGGCGCGGGAGCTCGGCCTCACGACCATCGGCATCACGGGCTTTGAAGGCGGCCGGCTCAAAGAGAAGGTAGACGTGTGCGTGATCGTGCCCGCTGATTCTCAGCACCCTGACGGCGTGCAGCACGCTGAGGATGGCCAATGGGTGGTGCTCCACGTCATCTTTGTCGTCATACGCCAAGGGATGGAGTGAACGTGAAGCGGGATTGGCTTTTACTGGCCCTGGATTTCGGCGGCACCAAGCTGACAGCAGGCCTGGCCGCATCCGGCGAGCGTCGCTGGCGAGCCCACCAGCGGGTCCCTTCACCGCCCGGCAGCAACGCCCAGAGTGACCTGGAGATTATGATGGGGCTGGCACGAGACATGCTGGCCCCGGCCAAAGCCCCCCTGGGCGCTGTGGGGGCCAGTTTCGGCGGGCCAGTGGATGCAGCCCAGGGCCTGGTGCTGCTGTCTCACCACGTACCCGGCTGGGAGAAGATGCCACTTCGGGAGTCGTTGGAGGAGCGGCTGGGAGTGCCCGCCGCCGTGGACAACGACGCCAACGTCGCTGCCCTGGGCGAGCATCGCTTTGGCGCTGGACAGGGCTGCGATAGCCTGCTGTACGTCACAGTGAGCACCGGCATCGGCGGGGGATGGATCGTGCACGGGCGGCCCTACTGCGGCGCAGACGGGATGGCTGGCGAGATCGGTCACATGGTCATTGACCCTATTGGTCCAGTCTGCACCTGTGGCCAGCGCGGCTGTCTGGAAGCGCTGGCTGCTGGTCCGGCTATCGCCCGCCACGCACAGCAGCGTCTTGCGGAGGACCCTCAAGCGGGCCAGGCACTGCGGGCGTTGGTCGGCGGTGAGGTGCAAGTGGTCACTGCTCGACACGTGAGCCAGGCTGCCAAAGCTGGCGACGAGTTGTCACGACAGGCTTTGGACCAAGCGGCCCGCGCCCTGGGGCGGGGCATCGGCAGTGCCATCAGCCTGATGAACCCGCAGCGGGTCGTGGTGGGTGGTGGCGTGGCCAAATCGGGCCCGCGGTACTTTGAGGCCGTGCGAGCTGCAGCGCGTGTCACCGTCCCACCGGAGATGACGGTGGACATCGTGCCCGCCGCGCTGGGCGACGACGCGCCTCTGTGGGGGGCCATCGCCCTGGCAGAAAACTGCCTCCGAGCCTCTTGACATCTCCTGTGCCGTGCCGTATAATGAGGTTGTGGAGATTCCACATTTTGGAGGTGCGCTGATGGCTGATCCCCTTTTGACCCGGATTGTGGGCCCGCTACGACGCGGGCAACTCACCAATCCCGGTCGGGTTCCGCCAACGCCTGGGCATCGGTGACGATACCCTGTTGCAACTGACCCTCTACGAGGACAAGATCGAGGTAACTACCTTGACAATGTCACATTAGCCTTAACAGGGAATTCATGGCATAATT
>SOHZ01000447.1 GCA_004377365.1 Anaerolineales bacterium
GCTTCTGTTGGCCGAAGGAGAGGGCCAGCGGTGAGTATTCCGCCAACTCGCTGAGGTTGAGGATATCTATCGCCTGGGCTACCTCTTCATCGAGCGTAGCCTGGTCGTAGCCCAGATTTTTCGGCCCGAAGGCCAATTCCTCGCGCACAGTGGGCGCAAAGAGCATGTGACTGGGGCTCTGAAAGACGTAACCAAGGGTCCTGGCAATCTCAGCCACACTCAACTGGCGGGTGTCCGTCCCCTCCACGTACACCCGTCCACGCTTAGGTTTGAGCAGGCCAATGGCGTGCTTCACCAGAGTGGTTTTACCGGCCCCGTTAGGACCCAGCACGGCGATGACATCACCCCGATGAATCTCCAGATTGATGTCCTGGAGCACCAACGGCCCATCCTCGTAAGCAAAGCTCACGTCCTCGAATTGTACCAAGGGGGCGACCATCTCTTTTGCTCTCTTCAAGAGCGGTGGGACGTAAGGGGGCGGCGGGTCGTGACGGGCTTTGTCAATGATCATCGGCGCTGGTAGTTTGACTTCGTGGTAGTCAATGGCTTTCTCCAGGCCCGCTGTGAGCCCGAAATAGCGTACCTCTCCATCAACCATGAACAGCGCCTTATCGGGTGCTATCTTGAGCACATCTTCGACGCGGTGCTCGATAATGATGACCGTCTTACCTTCATCGGCCAGGCGGCGGACGAGGCGTAGGGTCTCTTGAGAACTGGCGGGGTCCAGGCTGGCCAGGGGTTCGTCGAGGAGAAGGATGGAGGGGCGCATAGCCAGAGTGCCAGCCACGGCTACCTTCTGCTTCTCACCCCCTGACAGATAAAAGGTCTCACGATGCTTGAGGTGGGTGATGCCCAGGTAAACCAGGGTTTCATCAACGCGGGCCGCAATCTCCTTGCGGGGCAGGGCCAAGTTCTCCAGACCAAAGGCCACCTCGTTGACCACACGGCTGCCCAGGATCTGGCGCTCGGGGTCCTGCAAGACCGTGCCCACGATCTGAGAGATGGCCGCCAATGGTTTGCCGGTTATGTCCTCACCATTCAGGATCACCCGGCCATCCAATTCGCCCTTGTAGCTGCGGGGAACGAGTCCGTTGATGCAACGGATGAGGGTAGTCTTGCCACAGCCGCTGGCCCCGGCCACCAGCAGGATTTCTCCGGCCTCCAGTTGAAGGGAGACATTGCGCAGCGCATAGTCAGGCCGGATGCGATAACGGAAGGATAGATTCTCAACCACCAGGGGCGGAACAGTTTCTTCGTTCAAGAGTGACCCTCTCCCTAACTCCACAGCACGCCGCGTCTACTAGAGATAACACCGTGGCCAGGCAACAGTTGCATGACCGCCTATAGCAATTATAACCCGAAACCTGAAATTTTTCAATAGGGTCTCAGGAGCACCTGGTCTCCCTCTTTTATCCCCAGTTCGCGGGCCGCATTTCCGTTGCGCACGGCGATGGCCAGGAACCCTTCACTGTCTATGAAGGCCATCAATTGGTTCTTGGCCACATCGCCGAAAGTACGCTGTAAGCCACGGATGCGTTGCCCCGCTACTTCGATCTCCCAGGTGGGGGACGAAGCTAACCAGTCGGCTGGCAGATTGGCGGTCAGGTTGCCAAAGCTGTCAATCACCACCACCTGGGCTATGATGCTCCCGTCCACCCGCCTTTCCGGCCGGGGGAGAGAAAATGTAACGAGGGCTGCCGGGTCCAGGGGCTCTCCCAGGCTCTGCAGAGGGACGCCTTTGGCCAGATGGGCACCCACAGGCCCAAAGATGTCCCGCCCGTGAAAGACGTCGCTTACCGGGTGGTGCCAGTATTTGGGGTTGGCGAGCTGGACAACAGCCTCGACCCCCTCGCGATCCAGGACATAGCTCAGCACACCGTTGTCGGGAGCGACGAAGTAGGCTACCGATGTCTGAAGAGCAATGGCCTGCCGCTCTGTCCCTACGCCAGGATCAACCACAACCACGTGGACAGTACCGGCTGGGTAATAGGGATAGGCAGTGAACAGAACATAGGCTGCCTTGCCAATGTCCTGAGGTGGCACAAAGTGGCTGATGTCCACGATAGTTGCCTCAGGAGCGATGCTTCGGATGACACCCTTCATCGCTCCTACGTGGCCATCTTCCAGTCCGAAATCGGTGATCAGGGTGATCGTGCCGGGCATTAGAGGGGACACCTCCGCGTTTGGTTAAGAACTATTATACACCCAGGTGGCTATTCTGCCAAGAAAGGCAAAGGGAGTTGGGAATCACCAACTCCCTTCACTGCTATTATGTCGTTGAAGGCTCGCGTAGCTGCCCCTGTTATGGGAGAGACGGTCTTCTGAAGCTATGGCTTGCGTGCTGTGACTTTGATGCTGGCTACTTTGCCTCCCAGTTCATCCAGGTACTGGACCGGTTCCGGCGGCTCACCCAACTCGGCCCATTGCTCTATCTCGGCAAAGTTGCGCGTGGTGACCTCGACTTCGGTGAAGCCAGCCAGCCTCATCTTGTCCAGGTAGACCGTCTCATCTAACGCCCCGGCCACGCAGCCAGCCCAAGCCTCCAGGCTGCTGCGCACGACCTCTGGCAGCGGACCGTAGGTCACGATGTCGGAAACGGCCAATCGGCCACCCGGTCTGAGGACACGATAGGCTTCGGAGAAGACCTTGTCTTTGTCGGGAGACAGGTTGATGACGCAGTTGGAGATGATGACGTCCACCGACTCGTCGGGGAGGGGCATATCCTCCATTTCACCGTAGCGGAACTCGACGTTGGTGGCCCCTATCTTTTTGGCGTTCTGGCGGGCCAGTTTGATCATCTTTGGCGTCATATCCAGGCCGATGGCGCGGCCCTGGGGGCCGACCTGGCGTGCGGCCAGAAAACAATCTATGCCCCCACCGCTGCCCAGATCCAGTACCACCTCGCCTGGCTTGAGCTCGGCGATGGCTGTGGGGTTGCCGCAGCCCATTGCCATGTCTGCCACACTCTCTGGCAGGTCGGACAGTTCCTGGGCCGAGTAGAGCCGCATGGCATTGGTGAACCGGGTCACATCGGTCTGGCTGGGGCCGCAGCAACTGGCCTGCTGAGGGGAGCAGCAACTGGCCTGCTGGGATGGGCAGCAACTGGCTGGTCCCTCTCTCTCCACGAACTGGGCGGCTATCTCGCCATACCGCTCACGCACCGTCTCTTTGACTTTAGATTCATCTGACATCCTTTTTCCTCACTTTACTTTCTATGATGGGCCCGGCCATCCGCGTGCTCTGCCCTAAGGCCTGGCGTGTTCGCTGTTTTCAGTTACTTACTGGCACCTGGCAACTTGCGGACAATTGGGTGATGGCGCTGTGCCATAGCGCTGCAGCTTACGACCCCAACTTACCATCTGGGCACCGATCCAGTCGGCGACTTTCTGATGCAGTCTCCAGTTGCCAAGCTGCCGAAGCTCGGCGGCTCGAATCAGCCGCTCACGCTCTGCTTCTCGCAGCAGTTCTTTGTAATGCTCTTGACCAACTAGAAAATCTGTGTAGCTCACCATGATGGGTTCTCCTTTCTCTTCTTGTTATCTACATACTTAAATATTTAAATACTTCTATCTTTCACTCCTAAAAAAAGAGCCCCAAGCCTGATAAACTCTCTCACCAGCATTTAGGGTTCTTTCTCAACAGTATAGGGCATTTCAGAGACGAATTTGGTCATCAGCATGCCGCAACATTCCTGGATGTTGTCTTGGTTGAGGGAATAGTATACCTGCTTGCCTTCCTTGCGGCTTTTCACCACGTCGGCGCCTTTCAGTATGTTCAAGTGGTGGGAGATGGTAGGCTGAGACAAGTTGAAGGCGTTGGCAATATCGCCCACGCACATTTCGCCCTCTCGGAGCATCTCCGATATTTTCTGCCTGGTGCTGTCACACAAGGCTTTGCAAAAGTCAACACATCTGTCAGCCATTCCCATTCACGCCATATACATAGATGATTTTGAATACGTCTATATATTACCACACTTTTGGGGATTTGTCAAGCCCTGAACCTTAAAATTTTTGGAACTCGTCATGGCCCCAGGTCGCGTACGCTGACGTCGTCAAAGAGGGTAGCTCCGCCCTGGGCGGGCTGGGGGTGGTGGGCTCTGAGGAAAATGGTCATGGAAGGACCAGTGGCGGTGATGGTTTCCTCAGTGTGTACCCAGGCATCTTCGGCTGGTTCGTTCCAAGGGAACCATTGCACGCTGGCTGCCTGATGGTCCTGTCCACCGCTGAGGTCAATCCCCAAAGTGAGTTCCACCGGTGAAGCACTTCTGATGTGTTTGCCCCAGGCCGAGATAGCGTAGCGATGGCCAGGGGTGACGGAAACGGTGCGGTAGATGCCCGCCGTGGTGGCAGTGAAATCGAAGGTCAACTCCTGGGAACGCTGCCCACGATGAACATTAGTAGGGTTCTTGTTCTCGTTGAGGCACGAGGAGGCGGGGTTGCCGGGGGTGACGAAAGCACTCCACCCTGTGGCTACCGCCCATCCGCCGCAGTCTTCGCCCAGGGGTGAGTGGCCTGGCACAAAGCTCTCCTCCATGTCCCAACTTTCCCCTTCCAGGAGCGGCATGGTTGGTGCAGGGGCAGGCGTATCTGTGGGAGGCGGTGGAGGGGTATCGGTTGGGGGCGGCGGGGCCGGTGTGTCGGTGGGAACGGGCTCAGCCGTCGGTGTGGCCGGTGCCGGGGTATCGGTCGGAGGGGGCGAGGTGGGCGTCGGTGGAGCAGCGAAAGTGGCCGTAGGGGGCGGTGGGGTGGGCGGGACTGGGGTATCAGTCGGATCAGGTGTACCGTTGGCGCGTGGGGTCTTGGTAGGTGTAGGGGTAGGGGGAGCTTGCCGGGCCAGGGGCAAGTAGCCACAAGCGATCACGGTCAGTACCACGACTGCCAAGATGCTGGAGACAGGGGACCGTTTTCTCACGACGCCGGTTCCTCTTGGGATGCTTCTTGGGGTCCCTGTTCCTCCACCGGCACGATGCGGCGGATCTTCTCCGGGCTGTCCACCCGGTCAATGTAGAGGATGCCATTGATGTGATCTATCTCGTGTTGAAAGGCCTGCGCCAAAAGACCCTCCGCTTTGATGCGTATTTTCTTTCCACGCCTGTCGAGCCCCTTGACGGTCACTACGGTAGCCCGCCGCGCGTCGCCCACAAAACCTGGCACCGAGAGACAGCCCTCTTCGCTTTCTCCCTCTTCGCCGGCGGTCCTGACGATCTCGGGGTTGCACAAAACGTACAGCTTGCCGCTTTGGGGGTTCTCCTCATCCTCTGGCAACTGGACGACGATGACCTGCTGTGACACGCCTATCTGCGGTGCGGCCAACCCCAAACCATTGACGGCGTGCATGGTTTCCACCATATCATCTATCAGATTCTGCAATGCTCGGCCGAACCGCTTGACTTTCTTTGACTTTTGCCGTAGGATGGGATTGTCAGCCTGGACGATGGGACGAACAGCCATTGAAGCTTCCTATTTTACTCTGGATTTTTGGTTCAGCGGCCTGTACCGCAACAGTGGTGAGGTATTATAGCCTTCCTGGCCTCTGTTGTCAAGACCTGTATTGCTCTAAGGTAACTGCTCAGGGTATGTCTGAAAAGTGATCGGCTCACTCTCGGGATAGCTCTGGACGATGTCATTGCGAGCGCAGCGAAGCAATCTCAGATGAGCGACAATGAGATTGCTTCGTCACTTCGTTCCTCGCAATGACAGGGTGAGTAGTTACGCTCTAAGAACCTATCCAAAAGCCCAGCAGAGGTGGCTCCCACGCCAAACCCAGCAGGGGCGGCTCCCACGCCTGTCCTGAGCTTGTCCTGAGCGAAGTCGAAGGGCGCAGCCGAAGGGCCGCCGAATGGCTGGGCTCCCATGCCCGGCCAGCTAGTTCTCGGATAGGCTCTAACTATAGGGCGTCCTTCATCCAGGTGATCTCCTCACCGGGGAAGTGCTTGGCCCGCCAGCGCCGACACCGCTCCGCCAAATCCCGCACGCCGTCATAATAGTCCTTCTCGCCCCGACGCTCGCTCTCATAATCCACATACGGTCCCAACTTTTGCCACACCTTCAACACCATCAGGTTCAGCCAGGGCATCGTCATCTCGTCGGGAATCCAACCCCGCTGGGTAAGGAAAGCCACCCGATCCAAGGTGTTCAGCACCGTTTTGACCTTGCCCCGCCCTTCCTCCGTCAGCCCTTGAATCCCTTGGGATGGGTCATCGGGCAGCTCCTGGTATACCCAGCGCCGGGCATCAACGTTCTCTTTCGAATTCATCTCGTCGAACAGGCGATCCACCACGGCGATGTGTCGTGAGCTGGAGGCCTCCCTCAACTGCCACACTGCTATCAGCCCCGCACTGACCACGGTGGCGGCCCCCAGGATTGTAGAGAAGGCTTCCACCATGGTCCAGAAATCCGGGGCCTCGCTGATGAACACGGGCGAAATCTTCCACGCCACGACGGTCAGACCCAAACAGAGCATGAATGAAAATCCAGTGAGTAGCAACATGACACCCATGAGCGCCTTTGTTGAGAGATTCATTTTTGTCCTCCTCGTACCTGGCTATCCCAACCGTCCGGTGATATAGTCCTCTGTTTTCTGCTGGGTAGGATTGGTGAAGAGCTTCTCGGTGGGACCGTACTCCACCAGTTCTCCCAGCCAGAAAAAGCCCGTCCAGTCTGAAGCCCGGGCTGCCTGCTGCATGTTGTGGGTGACGATAACGATGGTATAGTTCTGCTCCAGCTCCCTCATCAACTCCTCAATTTTGAGGGTGGCCACCGGGTCCAGGGCTGAGCAAGGCTCATCCATGAGGATGACCTCCGGCTCCACAGCCAGGACGCGAGCGATGCACAGGCGCTGCTGTTGCCCGCCGTTCAGTTCCAGAGCCGAGCGGTTCAGGTTGTCTTTCACCTCGTCCCAGAGGGCTGCTCCCCGCAGGCTTTTCTCCACCAACTCATCCAGATTGTGCTGGCGGGTCAACCCCAGGACACGGGGGCCAAAGGCCACGTTGTTGTAGACCGATTGGGGAAAAGGGTTGGGCCGTTGGAAGACCATCCCCACCCGCTGGCGCAGGTTCACCACGTCTACCTTGGGGTCGTAGATGTTCTGCCTGTCCAAAAGCACCTGGCCTTCCACCTGGCTGCCGGGGATGGTATCGTTCATGCGGTTGAGGGTGCGCAGGAAAGTGGACTTGCCGCAGCCAGAAGGGCCGATGAGAGCGGTGATCTGCCGCTCCTTGATGCTTATGCTGATGTTACTCAAAGCCCGAAAGTCACCGTAATAAAAGTTCAGGTTTTGGATGGACATTTTGTCCAGGTACACGTTGACCCTCCAGGGCTGGGGCGGGGAAGGTGACGTTCCTTTCAGGTGTTCTGTATGACATCATCGCTTGATTGGCCCGCCAGACCAGCGGTGCTTTATTGTAGCAAAAGACGATACGAAAGTCAAAGGCATTGACGAATGTGGCTGCAAATGATATAATCGGTCTGGCAGACAAGCTAAAGAAACAAACCAAGAGTGTTCCTTTTCGTTATGGCCATTCCAGCGTGGGCGCGGGGGGTGGGGATGGCCATTCCAGGGTGATCATGGGACGCGGCGTGGTCGTCTTCCTGATGGGAGTCGGCCGCATGATCTGAAAGATTGCCTTTAACTCTTTCACGGCCTCGGCCAGTTTCGGATCATCGGCTGCTTCCAGGGCCTTCTGCGCGGCACGGAGATAGGCCAGCACGGAGGTGCCGTCGGCGTTGGGATCCAATGCGTCGTTCATCCACCCCACCGCCTCAGGCGCTGTGCCATCGGCGTCCACTTTATCCCGTAGCGCCTCGAGACGTGATCGAGCCTCGGGGTTCAGGCCGGGATCAGCCATGTTGGAAATGGCCCACGTGCTTTGCCCAAGGGCCACGACGATGAGGCCACAAGCCACTCCAGCCAGGATCAAACCCAGCGCAATGATGCCAATGCGCCACCCTAGCCCTGGACTGCGCGGGCTCGCCTCCTCGAATCTCGGTTCTTCTGCACTGGTCAGGGCCATTAGAAAGTCCTCCTTGAAATTAGTCCCGCCTAGACCTCCGAGGTCTTGTATAGCCCTTACATGACAGAACTTTACAGCAAATACAGCGTACTTTGCGCCTGTGGGGCTCTGACCGGAGACCTCGGAGGTCTTAACGGCATTGCGATTAAAATGGGAATATCTCCATGAAATTCTACCAAGACATCACAGAGATGATCGGCCGAACCCCGTTGCTCAAGTTGGGACGGCTGGCACCGAACCAGCAACTCTTCGCCAAGTGCGAATTTATGAACCCCCTGAGCCTCAAAGACCGGCCGGTCTTGCAGATCATCGAGGACGCCGAGGCCGAGGGCCGGCTCTCGCCTGGCAGCACCTTGATCGAATGTACCAGCGGGAACACTGGCATGGCGGTGGCCTATATCGCCGCTGTCAAAGGGTACAGAGCCATCCTGGTCATGTCAGAGATCCAAAGCGTGGAGCGGAGAAAGGTGCTGCAGGCCTTTGGCGCCGAGTTGATTTTGACCCCCGCCTCCGAGGGGACGGTCGGGGCCCGCAAGAAGCTCGAAGAAATCTGCGCCGAGCACCGAGAGTACTTTTACGTCGGCCAACACGTCAACCCATCGAATCCCAAAGCGCATTACCGCAGCACCGGCCCCGAAATCTGGGAAGACACGAACGGGCGGGTGGATGTCCTGGTGGCTGGCCTGGGCACTGGCGGGACGCTCTGTGGAGCGGGGTGGTTTCTCAAGGAAAAGAAACCGGGTGTGCAAACAGTCGCCGTAGAGCCAACGGAATCGCCCTACATTTCGCAGGGGATCTTCAGACCGCACCGGATGATGGGGACGGCCCCCGGCTTCTTGCCAGAAACGCTGGACCGCTCGCTCATAGACGAGATCTTTTTGGTGAGCGAGGCAGAGGCCTTTGCCATGTGCCGTCGAATCGCGCGGCAAGAAGGCTTGTTGGTAGGCATCTCGTCGGGTGCTGCGGCCCACGCCGCGCTGGAGATGGCCCAAAGGCCTGGCTACGAGGACAAAGTCATCGTCTGTATCTTTGCCGACACCGGTCAGCGCTACCTCAGCGTGGAAGGGCTTTTCCAGCCGTAAGGTCGCCGCGAATTACTTCTTGTACATCACCAAAATGCGCTCAAATTTGGTCGTGCGAGTACGCCGTCGCGAGCGTCGCTCGTCAGGTATGCGGTCAAAGTATCACACAAATCCACGTGGCCCCAAATTCTCAAGGTGTATCCTTGAAGCAGCATAGGCTGAACTCAGCCCAATCAAATCCGCGAACTTTTTGGCCCCAAAATTCGCACTCGTTGCAGTATAGACTCTCTTCTTTGGTAACCTCAAAAGGGCAATTATCCCAAGGGTCAATAGAAAGGACCTGAGAGTCGGATGCGCTAGTTATACCAACAACAACCTGTATATACTGACCAAATGAGTCTACATCAGCCATCTTTGTCTTCTCTGATGTTGTACTCAGGCATTCAGTTTCCCTTGCCGCTCCAGTGCTTCCCGAACCGACTCTAAAGACTCACGGGGTTCGTCAGCTCGCTGGCGAGCGATGAGAGCATCATAGAAATCTTCCCAGAGTTCACCGTATCGTTTCAAGTCAATGAGGACAGCGGTTTTCTCACCCGCCGCATTTGTAACAAATTGAATGCCTTCTAGCATTTGCCTCCCTCCCTTGGCAGGACTTTCCCTCGCCTCCCCGACGCGGGGGCTTTTATTGGTGACAATTCAATTATACCACACCTCATCCCTTTTGCAACCATTTGAAACCAAAAGCCCCTGTGGCGTGTGCTCAGGGGGCTTTTCTTTGCCTCAGGTATTCGGGGTGCAGCGTGGGAGTGGGTGTGTCCGTCGGCTTTCGCGGTCTAGCCAGCGGCGAAGCGACGGATCAACTCTCCCAGAGTGGCCTGGTAGGCCTCGATGGCCTGCAAGCGAGCCAACAGGTCTCCCTTGTTGTCGGCCACGCCCCGGGCGTAGAATGTCCCCTCTCTCACCTGGGGGTCGAAAGGCTCCGAGTCCCAGAGGTCCAGCGGGTCGGGGGGCTGCACGTCGTAGTGATTATAGAGCAACAGCGTGCGCTGACCCTCCCCCAATTCAGCGTAGATGACAGGCGGGCCATCGTCCACCGGCATCGAGCGCACCTCGGCTCCCAATTTCTCCAACCTGGCCCGCACCAACTGGCCCATCTCTTCCAGTCCGATGCCCTGGGCAGCGATGCTGGGCTGGCGGCAGAACTCTGTTAATTCCTCGATGAAACGCTCGGCGTTCGCCTCGACGTAGGCCTTGAACTCTTCCATAGCTTCTCCCTTTTGCTTTGTTCATCTGTGTGCGCCGACAAAACTAAGGGGCGCAAAGCCCTCTGCAACCTTGCACCCCTTGTATTTAGTGGGCGAGATAGGACTCGAACCTACGAACCTCACGGATGTGAGCCGTGCGCTCTAACCAACTGAGCTACTCGCCCATTACTGTGATTATAGCACTGATGCTCGAAAAATGCAAACCGTAACTCTCCCCATACCAGAAGTAGCCTAATTCATCCAGATGTGCTATAATTACTGTCGTCAGCCTGTGGCGCAATAGTGCCGAAAATCAGGCTAGCTTTCCTTACGTAAGTATCACCTTTATCTGGAGGTGTCTACCATCGTGTCCAGGTCTCGCTTTCCGTTTTTCTCTCTCTGCATTTTGGTGACTTGGCTAACGCTACTGGCGCCTGGCACCAGCGGCTGTTCTCCACTCAGTTTCTCTTCCAAAACGCCCACACCTACCAAGACTCCCGAGTCCGTTGCTCAACTGCAGTCAACGGCTGCGCTTACCTCCACCTCCGCCTCCACACCCACCCTGGTTCCAACCCCAACGAAGGTCCCAACCGCGGAAGCTTTGCCCACGCTAGCTCCCGACGTCTGCCCCCTCACAGGTGAGAAGGTCAGCGATCCCAACGCCCTGGAGCGCCGGCCCCTGGCTGTGAAGATTTCCAACTTCCCTAGCGCTGTCCGACCTCACGCCGGACTCAACCAGGCTGACATTGTCTTTGAGCATTTGGCGGAGGCCAAGCTGACACGTTTCACAGCCATTTTCCTCTGCCAGGAGGCTGAGAAGATAGGTTGCATCCGCAGTGCGCGCCTTATTGACCTGGAAATCCCAGCCATGTATAAAGCCGTCCTCATCTTCTCCGGAGTCAGCCCCGGTCTGGTACCCCGCTTTCAAAACTCTGATTTCAACGACCGATTGCTGTCTCCTGATCCCTTGTTCAGAGACCCAGACTCAGATGATATCATCTATCGGGTTCCAGCAGAAGGCAAGGCTTATGAGAATACTCTCTTCACCGACACCGAAACGTTGTGGCAGGCCATTGAAAAGAGGGGATGGAATAGCCGCCAAGATCTATCGGGGCTGGTCTTTGCTGAGGAACCACCAGATGGAGGAAGTCTGGCCACTCACCTTTCCATAGTTTATCGTGCCAAGTATGCCACGGCCGAATACCAGTACGATCCTGACCGCCAGGCCTACTTGCGTTCAGTGGTGGGTGAGCCTCACCGCGACGAGGTGACCGGGGAACAGATTGCCGTCCGAAATATCGTCGTGCTCTACGTCAATCACGTTGAGACCGATATTATTGAGGATGAATTGGGAGCTCATTCGGTGGAGATCCAACTCTGGGGAGAGGGCCCTGCTGTCGTCCTACGCGATGGGCAGGCCTACGAGGTCAAGTGGATACGACGTCAGCGGCCGGACCTGCTGCGTTATGTGGATGGCGAGGGGAGGCCTTTTTCCCTCAAGCCCGGCAACACGTGGGTGCAAGTAGTACCCCTCGATTTCGAAATCGAGATAGAATAGCGAAAGGTCACCGTGAGTCAGAGTCTTCCCTCGCTTTCTCTCTACCTTATGTCAGATGAGAGGCGGGTAAGAACCCCGATAGCGCAAAAAAGGAGAGCCACCTACAAGCAGGTGGCTCGTCCTAACCCCCCGTTTCTCCTCCTGGGTAGGAGAAGCTGATCCTAGGTGGATAGAGGCTTGAGCGTTGGGTGAACCTGAGCCGGCGGCACCTTGTCACTGGGTAATGAGTCTCTGTGACCCTGATGGTTTGCCAAAGGGGATCGCCGTTTGCGTAATCCCTCTCCGACAATGGCCAACACTTCGTCGGCTTTCTCTAGAGGTTTGATCAGATAATCGTACGCATCGTAACGGATAGCCTCTATGACCGTCTCCAGTGTGGGATAGTCAGTGGTCACGATGAGCACGATGTCAGCATCTTGCTGCTTTATCTGACGCAGAATCTCCAGGCTGTCCACGGTTGGCACCCTTATGTCGGCAATAACCAAGTCAAAGCCCCCGGTCTGCGTCTTTGTCAGCGCTTCATCGGCATTGTAGACCACGTTGACACTGTATCCACTATTCTGTAGGATGAGGCCCAGGGAGTCGCCAGTAGTTCTCTCCTCATCAATCACCAAAATGCGTCCTCCGCCCTCTCCCAGGCTCGTCATCCCCCAACCTCCACTTCTGGCTTCGATGTTCTTCATTAAATCAAAGTGGGCTGTCATGATTATACCACCGCTATCACTTCTTGTGGGTAAAGATTCAGTAGAGGTTTGGTTGAGGTTTGGTTGAGGCTGACCCAAATTTGACAACCCTCTCCCTTAGGCGCTATAATGTGACGCGTGATCCATTTGCCACGAATGTCATACAGCAGGAGACAACCATGAATCTCAACGAGTATGTGGGCAATATCCACCTTCATACTACCTGTTCTGATGGCACCGCCACCCACGAGGAAATCGCCCGCATCGCCCGGAGCGCGAAGCTGGACTTTGTCATCCCTACCGATCACAACGTCCTGGCCAAAGGAAAAGAGGGCTGGTATGGGCACACCCTCCTCCTCGTGGGCGAAGAGGTTCACGACACCCAACGGGTACCCGAGGCCAACCACTACCTGGCTTTCAATATCACCGAAGATGTAGTCCCCTACGCCAAAGACCCCCAGGCCGTCATTGATGCAGTCAACGCCCAGGGCGGGTTCGGCTTCATCGCTCACCCCTTCGAGCACAGTGCTCGCCTGGTCAATGAAGCGGCGCTCCCTTGGGTTGACTGGACAGTGACAGGCTATACGGGCCTGGAGCTCTGGAACTATATGTCCGAGTTCAAGGCCCATCTCCCCAACATGCTCCGGGCTGTCTTGCTAGTCTATTTCCCCCAGGCAGCCATGATGGGACCTTTTCCAGAGACCCTGGCCCAATGGGATGAACTCTTGCGGACCAGAAAAGTCGTGGCGATCTGTGGCTCCGATGCCCACGCTACCGCCTACCGCCTCGGTCCTTTGAGCAGAGAGGTGTTCTCATACAAACACCTGTTCCGGGCCAGCAATCTTCACATCCTGACTGAAGAGGACTTTAACGGGCAGTTGGATCACGATAAGAAAGTGATCTACGGCGCATTGAAAGAAGGACATTGCTTCACAGCGTACGATTTGTTGGGCAACACGCAGGGGTTTCGTTTCACGGCAACGTCATACCGGCCGGATTGCAAATCCGGCGAGAGCAGGGCATCCGAGGCCATCATGGGCGACGAGATCACCCTTCAGAGTCAGGTTTTGTTTGAGGTCTCTTCGCCGCAGCAGGCTCACATCCGTCTGCTAAGGGATGGGACAATTGTGGCTCACACAAGGGGGAAGAAGCTGCATTATACAGCCAAGGAGCAGGGAGTTTACAGAGTCGAAGCCTATCGCCGCTATCTTTTCAGAAAACGGGGCTGGGTCTTTACCAATCCCATCTACGTCAGGGCGCTCAACTCTTCGTAGATGGCCTCCCCCACCACTTTCATCCTGGTCCGGTGTATGGGAGCGTAGCCTTCTCCCACTAGTTCGGCCCTGGGGATGGAGGCCTCGTCGGGTTTGTCAGAAAGGCCGAAAAGGAGAACGCCCCGCTCTTGCAAGAAACGGGCCAGGTCAACCACCTCGCGGGTGATGACAATCTCCTCGGCCAAGAGCTTGCTCGGATCCGTTTCAGCAGGCAAAGAGTCCATGCGAGCCACCGTCTCCTCATACTCTCGATAGCGAAAGCTCTTGAAGGGCGTAGGGTCTCCCCGCCGAAAGTTGGCATAGACCTCCTGGTGTACAGGCAAAAGCTCGGACGAGATTCTGTCCTGCAAGTGCTCAGCGCAAATCTCGACGAATTGAGCGAAAATGCTCAGGCGTCCGGCCGCCAAATCGGCCAGCAGAGTCTCATAATCGTAGACTCCACCGCCGACCATCAGGCAGATGTAGGCCAGGTAATCCTGGTTGTCGGCCGTGAAAGGATGGTATGGGGGCTGATTCAGTTCGTCGTAAATGGTTCGGAACCCCTTCATGTCAAACTGGCTTCCCAGTACCTCGGCCATGGTACGGCGCACGGCCTCTACCCGTGCCGCATCAATAGCTCCGTCGTTGCGTCCTCGCGCGCCCATGGCCGTCTTGTCCAGATCAATGATGGCTGCCATCTCCTCATCCAAGGGGAAACCTTCTTCGGTCACAAAAGGCACGAAATCCCTCAAAGCCCCCCAGCGATTGGCGGTCATGACCCCCTGGTTTACGTTGACCTTTTTCGCTTCCCCCGGCCTCTCGGTGCAGATGACGCCCAGGATGGGCTTGTGTTGACCCAGGTTGGCGATAGCCGTGCCGTCGTTCATCACGGTGTCGCCGATGTAGAGGAGGCGTTTCAGAGGGTGGTTCGGGAGGCGTAGAGCCTGGGCTTGACCAAGGAAGTGGACCACGGTGGTGGCATAGTCGGGCTCCAGCTTGCGGGGGATGCGGCAACTGGACAGGCCGATTTCCGGCCAGATTTCCGGCAAGCCTCGCAGCCGCTCATCGGCTGGCTCCAGGTTGCGGTAGACGACGAAATCACCCAGGGTGGCGTAGAGGTTCGCTCGTTCGGTCATATCTTCTCCCCGTGGCGCAATAGTGCTGCTTGTAGTCCCAAGTATACAACACTCCGCCCACCCTTGTCAAACGGCAAGCGTCCAGTTGCTCTCCAGAGGCGAGCCGAACCGCCTGCCGAACCAAGCTTTGCCGTTTGACTGGCTGTGTGGTATAATAGCATTATGGAATTAACCAATTAGCCATCGTTGCCTACCTGTGGCGCAACAGTGCCGCCTGTGGCGTAACAGTGCCGCCTGTGGCGCAACAGGGCCGCATCGCAGCCGATAGTCAAGATTGGAGGTGAGAGTATGAGATATTGAGGGCCGATCTTTACCGTAGCTCAGGAGGGGGTTGGCTTTCATTTCGGCTTGCCGAACTTTCAATTCGAGAGACGTTATAGGCCATATCACTGGTAAGCAGGAGGTGATGCTCATACCTGAGCATTAGCTCATAGACATTAACAGAAGGAGGGAGAACAATGCAAGTCATTTGGGATCAAATCACGCGATTGGTTGGAGCCTATATCCCCAACCTCGTCGGGGCTCTGGCCATCCTGGTTGTCGGCTGGCTGGTGGCCTTGATCATATCTGCCATCGTGCGTGGGGCGCTCCGTCGCACGACCCTGGACAACCGGCTGGCTCGCTGGATCGTCGGGGAAGAGGCCGCTAAAGCCGTCGAAGTAGAGAAGCAGATCGCGCGGGGGGTGTACTACCTGATCATGCTCTTCGTGCTGATCGCCTTCTTCCAGACCCTGGGCCTCACGATCATCACCGAGCCGCTCAACCAACTCCTGATCCAGGTGTTCCAGTACGCCCCACGGCTGCTTGGGGCAGGGCTCTTGCTGCTAATCGCCTGGATCGTGGCCAGTGCGTTGAAACTGATTATCTCGCGGGTGTTGAGCGCCGCCAAGATTGACGAGCGCCTTGGCAGCGAGGCTGGCCTCGAGGAAGAGAAGCGCGTTCCATTGGCTCAAACCATCGGTAATGCCGTGTACTGGCTGGTCTTTCTGCTTTTTCTGCCAGCCGTGTTGAGTGCCCTGGCCCTGGAAGGGCTTCTCCAACCGGTTCAGGGGATGATCAACCAGATCCTCGGCTTCTTGCCCAACATCTTTGCCGCTGGTCTGATCCTGGCCATTGGCTGGTTCATCGCCCGCATCGTGCAGCGGATTGTGACCAACCTGCTGGCCGCCGTCGGCGCTGACCAACTGAGCGAGAGGGTGGGACTGGCTTCGGCGCTGGGGAAGCAGCAGCTATCCGGGCTGCTGGGCCTGGTGGTCTATATCTTGATCCTCATCCCGGTGCTGATTGCTGCTCTCAACGCCCTGGCACTGGAAGCTATCACCCGGCCGGCCAGCAATATGCTGAACGTGATTCTGGAGGCGATCCCGGCTATCTTTGCCGCCACCCTGGTGGTGGTGATTGCCTACGTGGTGGGGCGAGTGGTGGCCGGGTTGATCACCAACTTGCTGACCGGTGCCGGCTTCAACGCTGTCCTGGCCCGGCTGGGCCTGGGCAAGGAGCCCGCTGAAGGGGAGCGGACGCCCTCAGAAATCGTGGGATACCTGGTTCTGGTGGTGATCATGCTCTTTGCTGCCATTGAGGCCTCCCGCCTCCTCGGCTTTGTGTTGTTGGCCGATCTGGTGGCTCAGTTCACGGCCTTTGCCGGTCAGGTGATTTTGGGGCTGATCGTCTTCGCCATCGGCCTCTACCTGGCTAATCTGGCGGCCAGGACAGTGCAGGCCAGCGGGGTGGCGCAAGCCGGGCTGCTGGCCATGGCCGCGCGGGTCTCTATCCTGGTGCTGGCTGGGGCCATGGCCTTGCGGCAGATGGGCCTGGCCAACGAGATCATCAACCTGGCCTTTGGCCTGCTGCTGGGAGCCATTGCTGTGGCGGTGGCCCTGGCCTTTGGCCTGGGAGGGCGAGAACTCGCCGCCCGCGAGCTAGAGGAATGGCTGCAGTCAGTAAAGTCCGAAAAGTCCTGAAAGTGAGAGTGTCGAGCATCCCGACGACCCGGTCGAGTAACAGGATGCTCAGCGGGGAGGGCCCGGGTTGGGCAGGTGCCGGACCCGGGCCTCACCCCGGCGCGAGACACAATCATCGGTGACGATTGGTCAAATCATCGGCGATGATTCGGCGCAGAGAGGGCCGCGCCGTAGGTGTCGCGGCGATCAGGCGGGGGTAGGCTGTCAGTAGGGCAGCTCGTAAGGGAGGATGCTATGGAGAAGAAACTGAAACACCTCGAGATGTTGCAGAATATCATAGACCGCATGGCGGACAACTCATTTTCGCTCAAGGGATGGAGTGTTGTTCTGGTATCTGCCTTGTTTGCGCTGGCGGCAAGCGATTCCAACACGCACTTCGTCTACTTGGCCTACTTACCCTCGATAATGTTCTGGATACTCGATGGGTACTTCCTGTGGCAGGAAAGGCTCTTCCGAAAGCTATATGATAGGGTTCGGGTCGCCTCTGAGTCAGAAATAGATTTCTCGATGGATACTTCATCCGTGAGAGGTGAAGTCAGTTCGTGGATTGGCACTATGTTCTCAATAACGCTCCTGATCTATCACGGTACGATTCTGGGCGCAGTGGTTGTTATCACGATCATAACTCTGAGCAGCAATCCATAACAAAAAAGGGGAAGGTGAATCATGGCAAGACGAGTATTCTTCAGCTTTGACTATAGGTATGTCTGGAAGGTCAACCAAATACGCAACATGCCCAATGTCATTGGAACCGCGGCTGCGGGATTCCAAGATGCCTCTTTGTGGGAGGAAGCCAAGAAGAAGAGTGACAAGGCCATAAAGGCAATGATTGACAAAGCGCTGAAGAACACAACAGTCACCGTTGTTTGCGTGACCTATGGAACGAGCACTCGAAAGTATATCAACTATGAGATCGACCAATCCTTGGCCAAGGGGAACGGGCTGGTAGCTGTCCAGATCCACCATCTGAAGGATGAAAATGAACAAACTGGCAAGCCTGGCGCGATACCGCCCCAAATAGAGGCCAATGGGTTTAAGGCTTACAAGTATACAAACAAGGAGCATCTGGCAGCATGGATAGGGGAAGCAGCCGAGATTGCGGGCAAGTAGCCTCCAACCATTCATCCCTGCCGCCCTCTGCAACTCAGGGCGGTTGGCCTCCTACGCCCGGCGGCAGCTCGCTGCCGGGCGTTTGCATTGGAGGCAATGCTGCTCACGAGAAAACGGCATTGTCAACGGGCGGTTTGCGTTGGTATAATGTGTAATGTAAAGTGGAACAGCCCGCCCAAAAACCTGAGAACTATAGACCACAGGAGGAATTAGGCGCATGGACAAGCTAGAATTGGTATTCAAAGTCGAGAGGGACACCAAGAACACCAGGCGTTACCAGGAAGAGGCCAGCGACGGCCCGCCCATCATTGGTACGCTGTACGTTCAACAGTGGGCGCTTCGCAAACTGACCGGCGGCGATCTTCCTGAGCGCCTGCGCGTGACCGTGACGGTTGACAAGTAACTGCGCAGTCCGGCGCTGTTTCGTCGGAGCACCCTCTAGTATTCTAGGAGCCTGCTATGCCTAAAAAGTCTGTCACTCCCACCAGACGTCTACCGAAGGTAGAGACCGAAATCTCCTTCATCGAACCACCCGCGCCCGACGAGGTCGAAATCCCCGAACAGAAAGAGCACTACCAACTGCCCGCGCGCTTTGGGGCAGTGCCGGTGGACGAAGCGCCGTTGGGCTGGGAGGTGGAAACGCGGCGGCGCGAAACAAAGGTCACCAAATTTCAGCACGCCTACCCCACCATCCGCTTGCCTTTTCAGGAGGTCCAGCGGGTAGAGTTCGGGCACGCCGACCACTTTCTGGCCGAGAACGAAAAAGACCGCAAACTGCGTGAATTGTTCCCCAGCGGCGCGAACCGCCTCTTCTTTGGCGATAACCTGCACATCATGCGCCAACTGCCGAGTAACAGCATTGACCTGATCTACATTGACCCGCCCTTTTTCTCTGGACGCCGTTACAACGTTATCTTTGGCGACAAGAACGAAGTACGCTCCTTCTCTGATATTTGGGAAGGCGGCATGCCCGGCTACTTGGTCTGGCTCAATGCGCGGCTATACGAGATGAAGCGATTGCTCAAGGTCACAGGCTCAATATTCGTTCATCTTGATTGGCACGCCGTTCACTACGTCAAGGTAGAGATGGATAAGATTTTTGGAGTGGATAACTTTCTGAACGAAATCATTTGGAGACGTTCCACTCCAACCGGTGGCAAAGTGAGGTCGAGGATGTTTCCGAGAGACTACGACTCTCTACTTTGGTATAGGAAATCAAAACGTCAAACATATAATAGAGTTTACCTCCCATACGCAGAAGATTACGTCAAAAAGTTTTTCTATCACGACGATGGCGATGGGCGATTGTATATGCTACAGACAGTTGGTGATTACTCCAAGAAAAGCATTGATAAATTCCGTAAACAGGGACGTATCTACGAAACCAAGAGTGGCAAATTGAGACTTAAGCAGTATCTGGATGAGTCAAAGGGAATACTCGCTGACGACATCTGGGCAGATATAAAGAATGTTCGGCAAAGGGACACACAGAGGATGCATGAGAAAGAAACCATTGGTTACCCTACCCAAAAACCGGAAGCACTGCTGGAACGCATCATAGCAGCCTCGTCTAATGAAGGAGATGTAGTCGCCGACTTCTTCTGTGGCGGTGGCACTACGCCCGCCGTCGCTCAGCGTCTCAATCGCCGTTGGATTGCCTGCGACCAATCGCGCATCGCCGTCGCCATCACCGCCGACCGCGTGACAAAGGTTGTTCGAGAGAAAATCGGCGCTCTGTTTCCCGTCCCCGATTTCACGGTTGAACATTGGGGCGTGTACGAAGCGCCCAGGCTGGAAACGTACAGCGAAACCCAGTTCCGCGAGTTCGTGGTCAAAGCGTTCGGCGGCCGGCCGGAGAGCGTGTCGCCCGCCATTCACGGCGTCCGGCACGGCGTCCCGCTGTACGTGGGCGAGCCTTCGCGCCGCTCGCGCATCGGCAAAGCCGACGTGGCCCGCTTTGCCAAAGCCGTCTACGAGGAACGCCGCGCCAACCACGGCGTCATGCTGGCCTGGAACTTTGGGCCGGATGCCCGCAAGGCGGCGCAGATTCTGGCCGCCCGCGAGAACAAGCGCATTGACTTTGTGCGTCTCAATCTCATCCGGCTGGAGTCGGACGAGTTCCGCGAGCACGTGGTCAGCAAGCACAAGGATTATGGGCCGTTGCTCAGTTTCATCCAACCGCCGGAAGTGCGCGTGGCCGTCCGCAGGATCAAGCCGCTCACCTACGAGTTCGACGTGTCCGAGTCGGTCAGCCTGAACAAAGATGGCGCGATTGCCAACGTGCAGTGGGACTTCCACCACCAGGCCGGCAAGTTCATCTCTACACAGGGTTACACCTTCCTCCGCGACAAAAAGACTAAACGGGCGGTGCTCGTCGTAGAGTACACTTTTCCCAAAGCAGGCACGCACACCGTCGCTTGCTCTGTGCAGGACGACCAGGGCGGCGAGCGGACGGTAGTACAGGTGATCAAAGTCAGGTAGGCGGCATTGTTGACAATCTGCATTTTTTCGAGTATAATAGAAGCGTATCCCCCCGAGTAGCTTCGGCGAAAGGGTGCGAAGCCGCCTTTGGGCGGCTTCCGTGTTAGTAAGCGATGAAGGCAAACGTCTACGTTGATGGCTTTAACCTATACTATGGGGCAGTCAAAAGCACGCCCTACCGCTGGTTGAACGTTGGCGCCATGTGCCGGCTGTTGCTGCCGCGCGAT
>SOHZ01000059.1 GCA_004377365.1 Anaerolineales bacterium
AGCATGGAGCGTCCCTTCATCCCCATGTCCCAACCGTGTAACGCTCACGGAGTATAGTGCAATTTCGACAGAGGCACAACCTGGCAAGAGCAAACAGGAAACTGGAACGGGCTTTGCACAGCATTGGAGATTAACCCTGACATTTGTTGCTGTGTGGCTGTTTGGGTGGGATGACGGCTTTACTTCCTACTTGATCCACAGGGTCTTGGTGCGCATCCCATCACCGCCAGCCAAAAGAGAAGTCAGAACTTTATGCGACGCGCTTCAGGACGCGCAGCGCGCGTAATGTGACCCATTTGCTGGGCTTTCCTTTCTGCTCGATGTCGGCCCACATCTTGCCGTTGAGCGTGTTCTCCAGCTTCCAGCGACCCTGGGCATCCTGCTTGCTCAGGATAAGCTGGAGCGCATTGGCCAGTCGCGGATCGTTGGCGTAACCCAGTTCCACCAGCACGGCTGTGGTCTCCAGGACGTCGCTCCAATAACTCAGCGGGAAGCCGAACTTGAACCAGGTGGAGCTCACCCGCTCGGTGTAGGGGTAATCGGCCACAGCCGGATCGCGGCTGAGCAAGAACTCGGCGCCAACCTCGATGGCTCGCTGCATGACCGGGGTGCGCTGGTCCGGTGGAACCGCAATCAGAGCCTTCATGGCTTTGTTGGCACCCCAGGCACAAGGCTGCCCCAGGTTGACGCTGCAAGCAAAGCATGGACCGGCCGTGCCCGACTTGAGGTACTGGATGCCCTCGCCGGTGATGGCCCGGGCTTGCCAGTCCAGGGCCGTTTGCACACGTGGGTCTTCAGCATAGCCCAAGCGCAGCAGAGCATACAACAGGTTGCCATTCAAACAGTGTATAGAGCCGCTGGGCACTGGCTTTTGATAGGCCGAGAAGGCACCGTTGGCGGCGATGCCGTGGTTCAAGAGGTACTCGCAACCTCGCCGCACACGCTCGTCGTTCGGCTCAGTTCCCAATTCGGCCAGGAGAATGATCTGCCAGACGGTGCCCCGGTACTTGGGTGCATAGCCGCTGCCAGGCTTGACCCAGTAGCCTTCGGGATATTGGGCGTCCAGAATGGCCGGTACCGGCCCCGTCGTCATGATAGCTGCCCTGGCCTCGCCAACCTCCGGGTCGTCCTCAGACCGATCCAGCAGCTCCCGCAGGGCAAAGTAGCGCACCCCAGGGTTCGCCGGGTCGGACTCCGCTAGCCATGGGATGGGATCGTCTTTGAGAAGTGCTTTCCACATCATTGCTTTCCTCCGTATCAGTCCCGGCCGTGCAGCAATCCGATCACTCGCAGGGCGTCCAAGGTCAGCCACTTATTGGGCTCGCCTGGCCGGCCGACCTCGAACGGTGGTCTGGGCGCGCTCTGATCCAGGGGCCAGGTGCCATTGGGCAATTGCCGGCTCAGCAGGTATTCCATGGCCACGGCGACTTTGGGCCGTTCAAGAGTGTAGCCCAGCCGCGCCAGGGTGTCGAGGGCGCTGATGACGCCATAGCCGAAGTAGGGGTACTCCAGGATCGTCCACAGATCGCCGACGTGGTAACGGCCCATGCGAGGCTCCATCAGCAGATCGCAGGCGACGGCAGCGGCCCGGGCGGTTACGGGCTGGGTGACGGTCTCGGGGTCCAGGGCTGCGGCGCGCAAGTAGTCCAGTGTGGCCCGCAGGCAGCCGTGACGGCCGGCCCGACCGCAGAGCCACATTGCGTCGTCCCGCTGGGTTGCCAGGAGCCAATCCACAGCCGCCCGGGTACGTGGGTCGTCAGCGTAACCAAACTGGATAAGGAAGCGCACGATCCAGGCATGGGTGCAAGGGTCGGGCTCGGCCTCCCAGACGAGCCCCCGACCGCGCACTCGGCGACGGCGACAGAATCCACCATGCCTGCGCTGGTGTTCGAATAGGAACTCGCAGCCTCGCCGGACGTGTTCGTTCTCGGCGGTCAGCCCCAGGTCAGCCAGGACACTCAGCACCCAGAAGGTGCCATAGGCCTTGGGCAGGTAGTAGTCCCGTTTGACCCAATAGCCCTCCCGCTTCTGGGCCGCCAGCAACTTGGCCACAGGTGAGAAAGTGGGGAACCCTGCCCGCGCTGCGTGTACTTTTGGATCATCTTCCGAGTGGCCGAGGATGTCGAGCAGTGTCCAGTAGCGGACTGAAGGGTTCTCGGGCTCCAGCAACCACGGCAGTGGGTCGCCGTTCAACCTTTCAAGCCACATCATGGAGCACGCCTCCCTGCTGGAATATCGTTAGCGGGTCTTGCCCAGTGCGCTGTAGATCGGCTCGCCCAAAGCGCGCCTGCGATGCACGTGATGCGGTCTCACCAGCGTTCGTAGCGCACCAGCTCAGACAACGCTTTGCGCTTTGTGGGCCCAGGCTCGTCAGCCGGATACCCCAACGGCGTGAAGGCGATCGGTTCCACGTCGTCGGGCAGATCTAACACCTCGCGCGCCGCTGGCGGGTCGAAGGCGGCAATCCAGCACGTGCCCAGTCCCAGGTTGGTGGCAGCCCAAATCAGGTGGTCCATGGCGATGGCCACATCCACGTCGTTATAGTTCTTGCCGTCTTTTCGGACCCAGCCCTGGGCCGGAACCCCACAGGCGCAGATAATCAACGGCGCTTGCACGAACCAATCCCTGCTGTAGATGCGCTTCAACTCTGCTTCTCGACCCGCCGTGTGAATCACAATGAGCTGAAAGGGCTGCCGATTGGCCGCGGTCGGTGCCAGGCGAGCCGCTTGAAGCACCTGTTGCAGCTTGTCATCCTCTACCAGATCGGATTTGTACGCCCGTACGCTGTACCGCTTTTCGATGAGCTCTGAAAACTCCATGATTTTCCTCCTTCGAATCAAAATAGGTGCTAACACACCTATAGGGGTTACGCGGTTGAGAGCCAAACCGTCGGTTGAGCGATGTCCTGAGCTTGTCGAAGGGTAGGCCGAAGGCCGTATCGAAACCAGGTTTGCCAGCCAGTGCAGCTCTTGGTCTCGATACGGCCCTGGGGGCCTACTCGACCGGCGAACTGCGTGACTCCTGACATCTAGTCGAATTTGTAGGCTCTCTTCGCCAAGCGATAGGCGGTGTCCACGATCATCTCCTCGGAATCCTCCATATCCACGATGCCTCGGACCACCAAACCGGCGATCCAATTGCTGGCTACACGCCGCCACAAATCGTGTCGCGCCGGAATGGAGGGAAAGGCGCGAGTGTCGTCGTTGAACCCCACGGTGTTATAAAGCCCGGCTGTCTCGGTGATTTGCTCGAAGTAACGTATCATGCCATTCAAACTGTCGTGGAACCACCAGGGCGGCCCCAGCTTGACGGCCGGATAGTGGCCAGCCAGGGGCGCTAGCTCACGCGAGTAGGTCGTTTCGTCCAGCGTGAACAGGATGAGGGTCAACCGGGTATCGTGGCCATATTTGTTCAACAAGGGACGCAGACTGCGGGTGAATTCGGTCTGGATGGGAATGTCACATCCCTTGTCGGGGCCAAAGCGCTCAAAAATCAAGGGGCTGTGATTGCGGTACGAACCAGGGTGGAATTGCATCACCAGGCCATCCTCGATGCTCATGCGGGCGCTCTCCATCAGCATGTGGCCGGTGAAGCGGGTGGCCTCTTCGGCAGTGGCCTCGCCTCTCAGTGCCCGTTGGAAGATGGCCTCCGCCTCCTGTTCCGAAAGCTCCTCGGTGTAGGCGGTCAGGGCGGCGTGGTCGGTGGCCGTAGCTCCCATGCTTTGGAAGTAAGCGCGTCGGTCTTCCAGGGCCTGGATAAAAGCCCGGTAGCTGGCGACCTCGATCCCGGTGATCTCGCTCAGGGCCGCGATGTTTACGCGCCAGCCTGCGGTGTCTATGTTGACCACCGCGTCAGGTCGGAAGGTGGGCAGAATCCGTCCGCCCCAGCCTGACTCGCGGATGGCGCGGTGATGGTCCAAGGGGTCTGTGGCGGCATCGGTGGTGCACAGAACCTCAATGTTGAACTGATCAAATAGCTTGCGCGGTCGAAATTGGGGCGACTCCAGTTGGGCGGCAATCTGATCGTAAATGCCCTGGGCCGATTGGCCGGTCAACTTGTCCTCGATGCCAAAGACCGCCTGGAGTTCGTGCGTCAGCCACATCCCAGTGGGCGTGCCCCGAAACAGGTAAAAGTTCTCAGCGAAAATCTGCCATATTTTGCGATAGTCCTGCTCCACTGGGCCGCCATCCAGCCGGGGGATGCCCAGTTTTTCCAATGGGATGCCCTGGGAGTAGAGCATTCTAAAAACGTAGTGGTCAGGAATGAGAAGGAGTTCGGTGGGGCTGCCGAAAGAGTAGTCTGGGTCGGCGAACATACGCGGGTCAACGTGACCGTGCGGGCAAACGAGGGGCAAATCCGCAACCATGGCATATAAGTGTTGTGCGATTTCTTTTTGCCGGGGATCAGGGTCAAAATAGCGGTCGTCCGGCAGAAGTATCTTGGGGCGGTCTTTCATGCGGTTATCTCCTTTCGGCAGGTATGGAAACCTGCCCTACGGTTATGAGCTCAATTCACCGTTGCTCGCTCCCCACCACGTTCCGCTCCATCCGCTCCTGCAGGCGACGGTACTCGGCTGTGGTCGCGTAGCGGCGCAGTTCCTCGATGCGGCGGACCGTCATCGGGTGGGTGGAGAGCGCCTCGCCCAGGTCGGCCAGCGCGTGATCGTCCTCAGCCTCGATGTGCCGTAGCACCTGCTCCAGGTCGGCTCGTGTGCCAGCCCTCACCCCCGCCGCCAGTTTGACCAAGGCCGAAATCGCCTTGTGGCGCTTGCCACAGGCCAGCAACCCGGCCCGGTCGGCCGAGTACTCGCAAGCTCGATTCCACCAAAGAAAGGCCACCGTCAAGATGGCAGAGGCCACAAATGGGCTGGGGATGCCAGCCATCCCTCCCACCAGCGAGTTGAGCCAGGTGTGCCCCAGGCGCACGTGGCCCAGTTCGTGGCCCAAGACAAAGCGCAGTTCGTCCTCGTCCATCACTTGCAAGAGCGCCGAGTGGAGTACCACGACTTTGGGGGAGGAGAGACCAAAGGTGTAGGCGTTCAGTGCGTTGCTGGGCGCGAGGAAGACTTGCACTGGGCCTGGCTGCAATCGGGCCATGCTTTCGGTGACGAGGGTCGCCAGGGCGGGAGCGTCCTGCGGTGTGACCGGCCGGGCCCGCTCCAACAGCGCCCTGTGATGCGAGCGGGTAATGGCGTAGGAAAGCGCCACCATGGCCAAGACGAACACGACACTCAGGCAGACGGTCGCCGTGGCAGTCAGGGCGATGACCAGGAGCACCAGAAGCAGCGTGAGCGCCAGAATCAGTCGCTCGCGAGGATAGCGATATGCCGTTGTGTTGTAGGGACGTTGCGCAGCCATGGCGCGCCTCTATAATAGACCTACTTTCTAACCGGAATCGAGATAGCATCCTGAGTAGCGCAGCGTATCGAAGCCAGTCCTGAGCCAGTCGAAGGGAGTGCGGCTTAAACATCGATTCGTTGCAAAGACGCACCCTTCGATACGGCCTCCACTTCGCCCTTCGACTACGCTCAGGACGCAGTTTCGGCTTACTCAGGATGCTTACATTATCCTGATAACCAGTAGCTTATTTGCGCCGCCGTGTACTGAGCACTTACGACTGTCGGTTGCTACTCCTCTGCGATGGTGATCTTTTCGATGACGTCGCCGATGGCGATGGATTGGACGACTTCCATCCCTTCGATGACCTGGCCAAAGGCGGTGTACCCTTCATCCAGGAAAGGCGTCGGGGCCAGGGTGATGTAGAACTGGCTGCCGCTGGAGGCACGGCTAGGGTTCACCTGGTCTCCCAGGCGGGCCATGGCGATAGCGCCCTCGACGTGGGGCAACTGAATCTCGGCCGGTACGGTGTAGCCGGGACCACCGCTACCGGTGCCTGTCGGGTCGCCCCCCTGG
>SOHZ01000130.1 GCA_004377365.1 Anaerolineales bacterium
CCACCTGGAGCCTCCAGAAGGACGAGAACGGGATCGTCAAGAAGGACAAGACCTTGCAGGATCCCAACTGCGTCTTCCAACTGCTGAAGAAGCAGTACGAGCGCTACACCCCCGACATGGTGTGCGACATCACCGGCGCGGACAAAGAGACCTTCTTGAAGATCTGTGAGACCTACGCCCGGCTGACCGGGCCGGTGGGCAAGTCCGGCACCATCATGTATGCCATGGGCACCACGCAGCACACCCACGGCACCCAGAACATCCGCACCTACGCTATCCTGCAGTTGTTGCTGGCCAACATTGGGATGGCTGGTGGGGGCATCAACGCCTTGCGCGGTGAGTCCAACGTGCAGGGTTCCACCGACCACTGTTTGCTGTGGCACATCCTGCCCGGCTATCTCAAGGTTCCTATCGCCACCGATGTTACTTTGCAGGACCACCAGGACCGGGCCACGCCCAAGTCGGAGGATCCCAAGAGTGCCAATTGGTGGCAGAACTACCCCAAGTACATGGTCAGCTTGCTCAAGTCGTGGTACGGTGACAACGCCACCGAGGACAATGACTTTGGTTTCGGCTGGCTGCCCAAGTGCAACCCGGGCACCAACTACTCCCACATTGCCCTTTTCGAGGCCATGGAGAGAGGCGAAGTCAAGGGCCTTATCTGCTGGGGGCAGAACCCGGCTGTGGGCGGGGCCAACGCCGGCCGGGAGCGGAAGGCCATGCAAGGTCTGGACTGGCTGGTGACGGTGGACCTGTGGCAGACAGAGACCTGCAACGTCTGGCAGGAGCCTGGGGTAAACCCCGCTGACATCCAGACCGAGTTCTTCGTCCTGCCAGCCGCCGCCTCCTTCGAAAAGGAAGGCAGCATCGTCAACAGCGGCCGCTGGAGCCAGTGGCGCTGGAAGGGCGCTGACCCGCCCGGCGAGGCCATGCCCGACCTGGAGATCGTCAACGAGCTGATGCTCAAGCTCGTCGAGCTGTACGAGGCCGATGGCGGCCCCAACGCCGAGGCCATCACCAAGCTGCGCTGGAAGGGTTGGTACGACAGCCCGGCTGGCAAGTACGGCGCAGCCGACCTGACCGACCTGGTGTCCCGGGAGATCAACGGTTTTGCCGAGGCCGATATTCTAGACGACGAGGGCAAGGTGGTTTACAAGAAGGGTGACCTCATGGCCACCTTTGGCCACCTCAAAACTGACGGCACCACCTCGTCCTCTAACTGGCTCTACACCCAGAGCTACAACGAGAAGGACGGCAACCGTCAGAAGTGGCGCGACAACACCGATTACCATCCGGCTGGTATTGGTCTCTACTCCAAGTGGTCCTGGTGCTGGCCAGTCAACCGGCGCATCATCTACAACCGCGCCTCGGTGGACCTGGACGGCAACCCGTGGGATGAGGAGGACTTTGTCATCCGCTGGACGGGCCCCGACACCAAGTGGGAAGGCGACGTGCCCGATGGCGGCTGGGCGCCGATGAACATGGAGGGCACCCGCTATGCCTTCATCATGAAGCCAGAAGGGCACTCGCACATCTTTGGGCCAGGCCGGGCCGATGGACCTTTCCCCGAGCACTATGAGCCCTTGGAAAGCCCCATCGCCAACCCGCTCTCCGGCACGCAGAACGATCCGGCCATCAAGGTCTGGCGGCCGGAAGAGATCGCCGACCCCAACGAGTACCCAATCGTGTGCACCACCTACCGGGTAACAGAGCACTGGCAGGCCGGCCAGATGACCCGCAACCTGCCCTGGCTGGTGGAGCTGATGCCCCAGGTCTTTATCGAGATGAGCGAAGAACTGGCCAGCGAGCTGGGGATTGAAAGCGCCGAGGCGGTCACTGTGGAGTCCACCCGTGGGTCCATCCAGGGTGTGGCCATCGTCACCAAGCGCTTCAAGCCGTTCACCATCATGGGCAAGACGGTGCATCAGATTGGCATCCCCTGGCACTGGGGCTTCTCTGGCCTCTGCCAAGGCGACAGCGCCAACATCCTGACGCCTCACGTCGGTGATGCCAATACCATGATCCCCGAGTTCAAGGCCTTCCTTGTCCGAGTCAAGAAGGGAGGTGCATAATGGCTAAAGGAATGTTGATTGATGTCACCAAGTGCATGGGCTGCCGCGGTTGCCAGGTAGCCTGCAAGGAGTGGAACGACCTGCCCGCTGAGACGACGGCCTGCTTCGGTTGCTACGACAACCCTAAGGATCTGTCGCCCATCACCTGGAACCGGGTCGAGTTCTACGAGTATGAGCAAGACGGCCAGGTGAACTGGGTCTTCCGCCCGGTGCGCTGCATGCATTGCCTTGACGCACCCTGCGTGAAGGTCTGCCCTACGGGAGCTCTCTACAAGCATGAAATGGGCTTCACCGCTTACGATGAGAGCCTGTGCAACGGTTGCGGCTATTGCACCCAGTTTTGCCCCTTCGACATCCCGCGTCTGAAGGAGACAACTTTCTTGGGCAAGGGCAAGTCCTCCAAGTGCACCTTCTGCCAGGACCGGGTGCCGGCTGGTCAGGTACCGGCCTGTGCCAAAACCTGTCCGCCAGGGGCTATCCAGTTCGGCGAGCGCGAGGTGTTGCTGGAGAAAGCCGAAGCAAGATTGGCTTATCTGCGTAACGGAGCTCCCAGGCCGTTCCCCGAGGCTGTGCTCTACAATCCGTCTGGCGTCGGTGGCACGGCCATGATGTACATCCTACCAGAAAACAACCTGGGCCGCTTCAACCTGCCCGAGGCCCCTTCGGGTGCCCTGGCCAACGTCTGGCAGAAAATCGTCCAGCCGCTGGGTGGAGTTGCCCTCGGCGCAACCGTTCTGGGCGTGATAGCGGCCTTCTTCATTACCCGGCGCAACATCAGGATGGAGGAAGTAAAATGACAGTCAGACTTAAGGGAACGGAACGAGATGTGGTCACCATCCGCTGGATACCCAGGTACATCGCCATCGAGCGGGTTGGGCACTGGCTCCACACGGCCACCTTTGTCCCTCTGGCTATCACGGGGCTCATCCTCTACGTGCCCCTGTTCCAATCGCTGGCTCAGGGACAAGCTGGCCACTTCATCCGGCTAGTGCATCGCGTCACGGCCATCCTCTTCGGCCTGTTGCCCATCCTTTACTTCATCATCGAGCCACGGCGGTTCATCATGAGCATCCGGGAGTTCATGTTCGACAAGGATGACATCGGGTGGGTGATGAACGCTTTCAGCTACTACCTGTTGGGACGTCACACTGCCATGCCTCCCCAGGGCCGTTTCAACACCGGTGAGAAGATGAACGGCCTGATCATGTGCGTGACCTGGGTTGTCCTGGGTGTCACAGGGCTGCTAATGTGGTTTGGTAAAGGTGTCGCGTCCGCAGAGCTCTTCCATTGGATGGTGCTCATCCATGACTTGGCGATGATCGCCGCTGTTTGCATGTTCCTGGTGCATCTGTTCTTGGCAATGGCTCATCCGCTGATGTGGGCCGGATTGGTCAGCATGCGCTTCGGCGTGACTTCGGCTGCCTATGCCGCCGAGCACCACGCCAGATGGTACTACGGACCGAAGCGGGCCAGGCAGCTCTACGAAGAGGCAAAGAAGAAAGCCACTTCTGAAGCAGGCCAGTAACTGGGTTTCGAGTTACGAGTTTCGGGTTAGGGGAAATGGGCTTGCTCGTCTCCTCTACGTAAATTCGAAACTCCAAACTCGAAACTCGAAAAGGAGTGAGACTATGGCAAAGATCCTTGTGGTTGACGACGACCCTGACTTTGTGAATCTTACCCGGACGATCTTGCAATCCCGGGACTACGAAGTTGTCACCGCCGCCAACGGTGAACAGGCCCTGGCGGCCATGCGCAAAGAAAAGCCCGACCTGGTGCTATTGGACATCATGATGTCCTACATCCTCGATGGGCTGGACGTGGGTCGGGAGATGGCTGAGGACGCCGAACTGAAGGACATCCCGGTCATCATGGTCACCTCGCTGACCGGAGCCCGGGCGCAGGCGGAGCAGCTCTCGGACGAGTACGTCCCCGTCGAGGACTGGATCCACAAGCCCATTGACCCCGACGAACTGTTGGAGCGGATCGAGGCGGCACTGGGCTAACCGGGTCGCCGTTAATAGATAACCCAAAAGAGGGGATAGCGCGATGCTATCCCCTCTTTTGGGTTGGTACCGTCCTCTAGCTGATCAGGTTATTGGCCGGATTGGTTTGTGCCCTCGCTTGTGACTCCAGTGGCTACGGGCAAGCGGAAGCTAAAACGGCTGCCCTGCCCCAATGCTGACTCGATCTCAATTGTCCCCTCATGTCCCTCCACGATCCGTTTGACCAGGGGTAGCCCCAACCCCGTACCCCGGTGTTCCATCTCCTTGGCCTGGGGGGTACGGTAGAACTCCTCAAAGATTTTAGCTTGATCCTCCGAGGCGATGCCGATTCCGGTGTCTTCCACTGTGCCCATGGCCCACCTATCCTTCTCCTCCAGTGTGACTGTCACCCGCCCACCCGCCGGGGTGTATTTGATGCCGTTAGAGATCAGGTTGGTCCACAACTGCCCCATCTGACCAGGGTTGGCCTCCACCAGCGGACGCTGGCGAACCTCCACCGTGAAGGTCATCCCCTTCTCCTCGGCTTGGACCTGTAACAGGGGAACCACCTTCTCCAGCGCGTCCGCCAGCGAGAGGACCTTACGCTTCGGGGGTGCCAGTTCCTCTTTGGCGGCAGCCAGATTCAGCAGATCGTCCACCAGATCTAACAACTCCTGGGACCGTTCGATGGCCCGCTGGAGAATTGTCTGCTGTTGGTCGGGAGGGATGTATCCTTTGAGCAGGGAAAGCAGGAAGCTTTGCAGAGCGTGGACAGGGGCCCGCAATTCATGGGCCACCATCAGTGTGAAGGTGGCTTTGAACCGATCCAGCCGTTCCAGTTCCTCTTTGGCCCGGGCCAGTTCGGCCGCCTCCCGCTCGATGGCCTGCAGCCGCTTGGCCTCCAGCGACAGCCGCCGCTTCTCCAAACCCTGATTGACCGTCATCAGCAGCAGGTCGGAGGTGAAGGGTTTGGAGATAAAGTCGTACGCCCCCTGTTTGATAGCCTCCACCGCCAGTTCCACCGTGGCGTAGCCGGTGATGATTACGGACACGATGTCAGGGTCCTTCTCGCGGATGGGGGGCAGCAAGTCAATGCCCCGTCCGTCGGGCAGCATCACGTCCAGCAACACCAGGTCGAAATCGCCTTCCCGGATTTTGCGCAGCCCCTCCTGGAGGGTAGCCGCCGTTTCCACTGTGAATCCCTGCGGCTCCAGGGCCCGCCGAGAGCCTTCACGAATGCCCAACTCGTCGTCAATGACCAAGATGTTGCCTTTTGCTCCCATGTCCCCCCCGCTGCTGTCAGGCGATCACATCGGCCAGGGTGCTGGTCGAGGTCAACTGCCCCTTGGGTAACTGCACCGGCAAAGTCACGGTAAAGGTCGTCCCCTGGCCAACCTGGCTCCGGACAGCAATCTGCCCCCGGTGCATCTTGATGATGCCGTAGACGATAGACAACCCCAACCCCGTTCCTTTGCCCAGGGCCTTGGTGGTAAAGAAGGGGGTAAACAGCTTGCCCAGGTTCTCCTCCGGGATGCCACGGCCTGTGTCAGACACCTTGAGCTCCACCCACTGGCTGTTCACTGGCCGGGTAGCGAGGGTGATAGTGCCACCCTCTTGCATCGCTTCGGCAGCATTGTTGAGCAGGTTGACGAACACCTGCTGCAACTGGGCCGGATCGGCCTGGATGATCGGTAGGTCGGGGCTGAACTGGCGCACAATCTCCACATCTTTGAAGATCGGCTGGAGACGGACCCCTTCGACGACCTTTTCTAGCAGGGCGTGGACATCGGTCTCCTGGGCCAGCACCTCTTGCTGCCGGGCAAAGTTCAAAAGGTCAGCCACGATGTTCTTGCAG
>SOHZ01000192.1 GCA_004377365.1 Anaerolineales bacterium
ACGTTTCTATTCGCTAAAATGCGTCTCGACGGAATAATTACTCCCGCAAACGCTGCCAATGGTAACGTGCGGGAGGGTAGGCTGAGCAGTTACGATGTGCGTTAGTATTGGGAGGTGCAACGGGTATGCGACGTCTATCCACTTTGGCTTTCAGGAATCTATGGACCAGGAAAGCCCGCACGCTGCTGACCGTCATCGGCATCGTGTTGGGCGTGGCTACCATTTTTGCCATCAGTATCACTAACGCCAGCACAGCCAAGTCCCTGGAGGACTTTTTCGCTCAATCGTCGGGTCAGGCCGATTTATCTATCACCAGTGCTGCCGAGTCCAGCACTGGCTTCCGCCAGCGATTGCTGCGCCGGGTGCAAGGGTTCCCCGGTGTGGAGACGGTTGTGGCCAACACTGGGGATCAGTCGCTGCTGCTGGGTCGCAATGGCGACGTGGGCCTGCAGGTGGTGGGCATTGATCCCGAGGCCGACCGGCGGGTGCGCAGCTACGAGGTGGAACAGGGTCGCTTTCTGTCGGCCGAGGACCGGCGCTACACGGTGATGTTGGTCTCGCCCTTGGCCGAGAAGCACGAAATCGAGGTAGGCGACGAGGTGGAGATGGTGGTGGCCGACGGCACCGAGATGTTTCAGGTGGTGGGCCTGTTGAAAGACAAAGGGGCTGGCCGGCTGAACCTGGGGCGGGTGGCCTTTATGCCGCTGGACGTGGCCCAGAGGGTGTTCGAACGGGGGCGCAAGATTGATCAGATAGACCTGGTGGCCGAGACGGCGGTGGCCGACGATGAAGCTGCCCTGAAACAGTTGAAGGAAGGTTTGCAGGCCGAGCTGGGTGCAGCCTATGTGGTGGATTACCCGTCGGCCATCGGTCAGTCCGTCGCCAGTGCGCTGAGCGGCTTCAACGCTGCCATGAGCATGTTCAGCGTCATTGCCTTGTTGGTGGGGGCTATGCTCATCTACAACACCTTTGCTATGACGGTGGTGGAACGGACGCGCGAGATCGGTCTATTGCGCGCCCTGGGCATCGCCAGGGGACAGTTGCTCCGCCTGGTGCTGAGCGAGGCCCTGTTCCTGGGATTGGGGGGCACAGCCTTGGGTTTGGCCGGGGGGCCAGCCCTGGCTTTTCCCTTGATGAAACTGATGTCCAGGATGATGGGTGGGTTCCTCCCCCTGGAAAGCTTTGTGATACCGCCTGAGGGGGCAGTGCAAGGGCTCGTTGTGGGCCTGATGATAACCTTTATCGCCGCCCTGCTGCCTGCCTGGCGAGGCAGCCGCATCTCGCCCATTGAGGCATTGTTAGAAGCCCGTACCCATAAAGAAGGTTTCCTGCTGCGCCGGGGTTGGATCATCGGCCTGGGGCTGTTGGCAGTGGTGGTGATGGATCACTTTATGTCCTTTCTGAGCGGCGAGCTGTTCTTTATCACCCTCTTCCTGGGAGCTACCCTGCTGGTGCCACAGACCATCGCGCTGTTGGAGCGAGTCATCCGCCTGGGGGTGACGGCTATTTATGGCCAGCCGGGGCGGTTGGGCAGCATGAATCTACAACGCTCCAAAGGCCGGGTCAGCCTGACAGTGGGGGTGCTGATGGTAGGGGTGACGATGCTCATTGCCATCGGCGGCATGAACGCCAGCTTTACCGCTGAAGTGCACCAGTGGACGGAGGCAGCCCTGGCCGGCGACCTTTACATTAGCTCCTTCCGACCTCTGCGCTTGCAACTGATGCGCGACCTCCAGCAGGTAGAGGGCATGGGACCGGTGACCCCTATGCGTTACATGTACGTCAGAACGGTGGGTGGCATCAGCGCTGGAGGCTTTCACGGGACGCGGGAGATCATGCTGGTCAAGTTCATTGACCCCAAGACCTACGGCGACGTGGCCTCGTTGCGCTTCACCGAGGACGAGGGAGACGCTGAGGCCATGCTGGAGCGCTTTGCCCAGGGTGACGCAGTGCTGGTCAGTGGAACGGTGGGTGAACTGCTTAAGGTGAGTCGGGGCGACACTGTCCGCCTGCGCACCAACCGCGGTGAGCGGGATTTCGAGGTGGCTGGGGTGATCCAGGACTTTTTCCAGGGGGGACGGGCCATGTATGGCTCGTGGGGTGATATGAAGCGTTACTTTGGGGAGGACAAGGCCACCTTGTTCATGGCCAGGGTCGAGCCTGGAGCAGACGTGAGCCAGGTGAAGCAACAGTTAGAGGAGGGGCTGGCCAAGAGCCGACACCTGGAAGTAGAGTCTGGTGAAGAGGCGCGGGCCGAGATGGAGCGTGCCACCAGCCAGGTCTTTGCCATGTTTGGGGCTGTGGTCTGGATCGCGATCATCGTGGCTGGGCTGGGGGTGACCAACACTGTGACGATGGGTGTGCTGGAACGGATGCGAGAGATCGGGATGCTGCGTTCACTGGGTATGTTCGTGGGGCAGGTGGGCCGCATGGTGCTGGCCGAGTCGCTGGCTATGGGTGTCATCGGCGGCATCTTTGGCTTGCTGGTGGGCCTGCCTCTCTCGTGGACGATGGTGGTTGGGATGAGCCAGGGCACGGGCTGGAAAATGGACTATGTCTTCCCCGGTGACTCGTTCCTGAGTGGAGCCATCATCGCTCTGGTGGTCTCCCAGGTGGCGGCTCTCTACCCTGTCTGGCGAGCAGCCCGGATGGGGGTGTTGGAGGCGATAAGAAGTAAAGAGTAGGAGAATACGCTAGGAGGTGGCAATCATGGCGATTCTAGAAGCCAATGACATCAGCAAGCAATACCGGATGGGCGAGGTGACGGTGGACGCCCTGGTTGGGGTGGATTTTGTCGTCGAGAAGGGAGAGTTCGTGGCGGTGATGGGGCCTTCGGGTTCGGGCAAATCTACTCTGCTGCATCTGCTGGGTGGGTTAGATAAATCCACCGATGGCGAGGTCACTCTGGGGGGGCGCAAGCTGTCGGTCATGTCTGACAAAGAGGTCACTCTGGCCCGCCGCCGCAACGTGGGCTTTGTCTTCCAATTCTACAACCTGCTGCCCACCCTGACGGCTGAGGAGAACATTACCTTGCCGCTGCTGATTGACGGTAAAAAGATCAAGGAATATCAGAGCAAGATTGATGAGTTGCTGGAGTTGGTGGGCCTGACCGATCGTCGTAGGCACAAGCCCGATCAACTGTCGGGGGGCGAGCAGCAGCGGGTGGCCATCGCCCGGGCCTTTGTCAACGCCCCGGACATTGTCCTGGCCGACGAGCCCACGGGCAACCTGGATTCCAGGGCTGGCGAGGAGATCATGAAACTCCTGCGCCGCTCCTGCGATGAACTGGGTCAGACCATCGTCGTCGTCACCCACGACCCCAAGGCGGCCAGCTTTGCCGACCGCATCGTCTTCCTAAAAGACGGTCAAATCGCCAGCGAGATCAGGCTGGAGAAAGGCGGCGACACTGCACCCATCCTGGAGCGGCTGGGGGAGTTAGCTTGACGAAAACACAAAAGTGCGTTAGAATATACCTTGTCCGCAGGACTGTGCGGGTTCAACTGTAGGGATTGCGGGCAACCATCATTCATGGGTCGCCCCTGCTTTTGTCCATATTATTAGTTGACTGGAAACGGGGAAAGGGAAATGGAACAAATTGAGTTGAAAGCGGAGAAGAGAACCATCATCAGGAAGAGGGTCAAAGGCCTGCGTGGGGAAGGGCTTATCCCTGCTGTCCTCTATGGCCCCAAGACAGAGCCGATTCCGATCCAATGCAATAAACGGGAACTGCAGCACGTGTTGGCCAGAGCTGGAGGCACCAGTATGATTGCTGTGAGGATCGGTAAAGCGCGTAAGCCAAAGATGGCTTTGGCCCGCGAAGTGCAGCGTGACGTGATCACCGGTGAGCTCTATCACGTTGACTTTTACCAGGTGGTGATGACAGAAACAGTCAAGACTGAAGTCAGTATAATTCTTAGCGGCGAACCGCCCGCAGTGCAGGAGGCTGAGGCTATGTTACTTCAGGGCGCAGACTCGGTGGAGATCGAGTGCTTGCCTGGCGATCTGATCCACTCTATCGAAGTAGACCTCTCCACATTATTGGAGATTGATGATGCCATCTACGTGAAGGACCTCCAGGTGCCTGATAACGTCACTATCCTGACCTATGGCGATGAGTTGGTGGCCAAGATCCAGCGTCTTCGCCTTCCTGAGGAGGAGGAAGAAGTAGAGGAAGAGATGGTAGAAATGGCTCCGGAGGAGGTGGAGGTCATCGCCAAGCGCAAAGAGGTGGAGGGAGCGGAGGAAGAGGCGTAGCCGACAGAAGAAGCCGGGTAGACCTGGAAGATACGAAGAGAAAAAGAGAGCATGGAGGTTGGGGGAACCATCAAAGGTGGTCTTTCAGCCTCTTTTTGTTGCCCTGATAGCCTGGGTTCTGCCGGTCAGGCAGAGCCGCTCCAAAGACCTCCGAGGTTTCCTCGCCACGTTCGTCTGCGGCTTCTAATCCGCCTTTTTGCCACGATATATCCGAATCTGCAGTCAAAACCTCGGAGGTCTGGATCCTTACTACAACTCTTGTCCCGTGGCTGGATCGAGTCTGAGGGTGCCGAAGCGGATGCTGCTGACTCCTTCTATGCTGGTGAGAGGCGTACGGATAGCCAGGGTCTGTGAGCTTCTCTCATACTCCTGGGCAACGCCAAGAGCCAAAGCGAATCCTCCCTCATCTTGAAAGGCCAGAACCTGCCCTCGACTCATTTCCTCGATGCCGAATACTACAGTGCTCCTGATGGGAATCTTCAGGGTCCCGGCTTTCCCGAAGTAGTTGCGGAATCGCGCCTCTCGATAGCGTATCCGAGTTTCTCGGTCCCTCTCTTTTACGTGTTTGGAGACGCGCAGTTCGTGTACTCGTACCCTCCGGTCACGCCGCCGTGGCCAGAGGATATGTTCCAGTTCCGGGCCTCTGGCCAGGCTCACCAAAACCGAGGGCTGCAAGAGCTCTATCTTCCAGTGCTTGAGAGCCCCTCCTCCAGCGGCGCGATCCACCAGCCCTGTTGTGTCTACTACGATGACTTTTGCTCCCATCTCTTGAGCCGTTACCTGGAGTTTATGGGCTCCGATCACGGTAGGCAGCATGTGACCACGGGGTGAGGTGGAACCGATGAAATAGGAAAATGCTTCCCGTCGGGGTGGGGAGTTGGACTCCTCAGCGGTGGCCGAAAGCGCCAGGGTCATGGTGGTGGGCAGGCCAAGGGTGCTTTGCCCCACGTCGCAGTCCAAGAAACCGACCTTGCTGTGATGGCGACAGAGTTGATGAAAAAGATAGCGGGCCAAAGTCGTCTTTCCGGTGTCAGACCTTCCTATGACCATGACCGTGCCCGTCAGTGAGGCCGGGTCAAGTCTCTGCCATCCCTGGGGAATGTGGATGCTGATGTGGTTGTTGAGGCTGAGACGGTCCAGATTGAGCATCGTGCGTTCGGTGTTGACGTATTGGATGAGCCTTCGGGCCGGCTTGCTGCCTGGTGGTCTTGGTAATCGGGGCCGGCGTGCAGGATGAGTCACGTCGGGGGCAATGGAGATAAGGTAGCTCACCCTGCGCAAGAGTCCAGGCCAGGATTACCCGGATTCGGCCCAGCGTTCCATCAGGGTCAGGATGACAAAGAGGAGCCCGATGACGCCTGCTCCTAAGAGCAGACAACTGATCCCCATGAGGGCTGCGCCAGGGCCGTAGATTAGACCAATCAACCCTCCGCCGACCAGTACAAGAAACAGCACTACGGCTATGGTCAGCCGTCGCTCGGTTTGGCGGCGATACTTTCGCAAGTCGGTGGGCTCTTTGGAGTCAGACGACATGGCCCCCTCGTCGTAACTGATCTATTCTTGCGTTGAATGGTTTTTTGGCAATGTAAAGAAAAGTTTGCAATCTATGAATCATCAAAATATCTCATCTCG
>SOHZ01000003.1 GCA_004377365.1 Anaerolineales bacterium
TGCGTGCGGGGATCATAGTGGTCGGTCAACTCGCCCCGCGTGCCCTCGATGCGGACTTGGCTCAGGCTGTTGTCGTAAAGCAGACGTTTCGCCGCTTCCAGGCCGCTGATGCCCTGCTGGTTGGGCACCCGCAGGTATTTGCGATAGGACGACTTGACCTTGAACTGCGCGTAGAAGGCCAGCAACAACGCTGGCAGGGCAAAGACAAAATACAAAGGGTCAAAGTAAAACATTCTCACCACCTCCTATCAAACGGATATTCTCTAGCTATGAGTATACTACAACTTGGCTGTTAAAGTCAATAGTGTAGGGCGGCTTTCCATAGCCGCCATCCCAGAGGCAGGTATGGAAACCTGCCCTACCATCTACCATCATTCAACAGCATAAGCGCCGTGCTACATTGACGACCTCGGCGAAGCGGGGTATAATCCCTGCATCACACCGCCGAGGAGGGAAGATGCGCAAAATAGCTTTTGCTCTGCTGGTGATCTTTGTTTTGGCCTCATTGGTCTTTGACGTTTTTATCGTCGCGCAGCTCTATCGTGCCCGGCAAGCAGCGCTGCGCTTGACGGCACAGGCCACTGTTGCTCTGGGGGCCTTGCAAGGGGAGACCATCCAATACACTTTCCATTTCCAGGATGAACTGCCCGTTGTGGCCGAGGTGCCCTTCCGCGAAAAGGTGGACGTGCCCATCGTGGCTGCTATCCCCATCAGTACCACGGTGTCGGTCGAGCAGACGCTGCAAGTACCTATCCACACCCTGCTGGGGGACATCACTGTCGAGGTGCCGCTGGACGTGGAAATTCCAGTGGCGATGACCGTGCCCATAGACCTCAGTGTGCCGGTGGAGATCAGTCGAACAGTGACCGTCTCTGCTACGGTGCCGCTGGATCTGGAGGTGCCACTGGACATCCCCATTGCCGAGACGCCGTTGGCTGATTTCCTGGGAGAACTGCAAAGTGCCCTGCTCGATCTGCAAACCCAAATCCGGGACAGCTCTCCCTGAGTTCAGCCACCCTTGCGAAGGTTGTGAGTAGCCTTGGCAATGGGATGATTCTCGGTGGGCGAGGACACTTTTACTTGAAAGCTACTGTCTAACCTTCGCAAGGGTTCCCCCCAACTTGGCTACAGTTGCAGCCAGGCTTCGTGCAGGTGACGTATGTCCTCGAAGACGAGGTCAGGCTTGACCGGTGCGCTATCCGCGTCCTGGCGGGTGGTAGCTCCTGACAGGACCAGAATGGTCGTCAGACCAGCGTTGTGCCCGCCCAAGATGTCCGTATCAAGACGATCCCCGACGATTGCCGTGTTCTCTTTGCTGCTTCCCAGTTTGGCCAGGGCCAACTCAAAGACGGTGCGCTCTGGCTTGCCTACGATGGTGGGAGCGACGTCTGTGGAGGCCTCTAAAGCAGCCTGCATGGATCCAGCCCCCAGGATAAAGCCCTCCTCGGTGGGCAAAGTCTTGTCTGGGTTGGAGCCGATGAACCGGGCTCCCCGGCGGATGAGGAGAGTGGCCACCCTGAGCTTCTCGTAAGTGAGTCCCCTATCCATACCCACCACCACGAACTCGGCACCGTCCTCGCTAATGATATAACCCCTCTCACGCACGGCAGCTTCGAGGCCCTCTTCGCCGATTACATAGACCTTTGTCCCTGGCGGAGCCAGGGTCTCCAGGTACATGGCCGTGGCCTGCGACGAGGTCAAAATCTCCGATAGGGCCACTTCCACTCCCATGCGGGCCAGCTTGCCCACGTACTGCTGGGCGGTGCGGGTGGAGTTGTTGGTAGCCAGGATAAAACCAATAGAGCGCTCTCTGAGGAAGGCGAAGAACTCCTTCGCACCGGGTATGACCTCATCACCTCGGTAGAGGACACCGTCCATGTCAATGATGAGATTTTCGATAGGTCTCAGTTTGTCTGTGTCATTCTGCATC
>SOHZ01000064.1 GCA_004377365.1 Anaerolineales bacterium
GCTAGAGCATTTCGATGAAAAGCTCCAGAGATGGCTTCAACATGCGCTAGCAGCCTTCCTAGGCATTTCGCCGAATGTTGTCCGGATAATTTCTACAGAGAAGAGCAGTGTCAAGATCACCATCGAACTTCCGACACGAAGTGCGGAGAGACTCTTGAGTGCCTACAAGAGAAACGACCCTGAGCTTCTCAAATACCTCGCGCCGTTGGTTCTTCTCGATCTCCATCGAGAGGAGACAGGGCGGGAACGGATACCAAGGAGGAAAGCAATAAGCACGATGAGTGGAATAAGTAAAGGAGATCTGGCGAAAATTGCAGCCATTATCGGCGCTGTCGCCAGTATCCTTGGCAGCCTCAGGGCGCTGATTTCGGTGGATCCTCTCTTCGGATGGATTGCACTCGCCTTTGTAGTCGCTGGACTGTTCTGGTACCTTGCTCAGGGCCAGAGAAGTATGTGGATCATCGGCCTGCTCGCTGTATTGGGCCTGGTTTCACTTGGTGCAGCCTGGTGGGTCGGACCAGTCACCGTCGAGATTGCCACCTACATTGATGAGAACAGGAACGGCATACATGAGGTGTTTGAGCGGACAGGGCCGGCTGGCATAGAGGTGCAGCTACTCGACAGTCAGGGTGTTATGCGGGTTGCATACACGGATGATGGAGGGGTCGTTACCTTTCACGGCGTTCCGCAAGGGCACTATGGAATACCGAAGGTCGGGCCTGGCATCGGTGGTATCGCATCACGGATAAGTAGAAATGCTCCAGTAGCAATATCACCTACGCCTCAGCCACCGACTGACACGCCGACGCCTACACCAACAGCCACTCCAACGGATACTCCGACACCGACGTACACACCAACAGCCACTCCAACGAATACTCCGACCCCGACGCCAACGCCCACACCAGATGCCGTTATCGTTGCCCCCGTTCACCTGCGAAGCGGCCCGGGAACAGTGTATGACATCATCAGTACTTTGCGCCCGAATCAGGTACTGACAGTAACGGGGCGCATCGCTAATACAACCTGGTTACAGGTCATCACCGATCAGATGCAAGAGGGCTGGGTGATCAACCGAGCAGACCTCGTGACTCTGAACCTACCTACTGAACGGATTCCCATCGTCTCACCGCCGCCCCCGCCAACTGAGACACCCACACCTATCCCAACCGCTACGCCAACGCCGACACCAACTTGCCTGATCGCCGAGCCAAAAGACGGGGATGATGACTTGGGCTACGAGAATGAGGTCAGAGCCACGTGCTCTAATGTTCCAGATGCCCTGTATGTTTGGGTTCTGGTCTATTCCCATCATGATTTCAATTACTATCCTCAACCTGGGCCTATTGGGAGCGGTAGCGGCCAGCGCAGGGGGACAGCGTATCTCGGCACTCCCACCGAGGGAATTGGGGACAGATTTGATATCATTGTTGCGCTGGCTAATGAGACTGTGAGTGTGAAGTTGCGACAGGACGCAGAAAGCTATTCTGGTTATGAGTTTGCACTTCCCGATGGGGTCGAGGAAAAGACCCGCATCACTGTTATGCGTGAACATTAGAGGTGCCGACTAGATGACTCGCACTGTTCAACTCCTGGTAACTCTAGCCCTGTTGCTCGGCTTGTGGGCGGTACTAGCCGCTCCCTGTGCCGACGCCCTGGGTGCTGATCGACAGGATGGGTCATGGTGCCCGTGCGGTCTGGCTGCAGCGGCTTACGTCCACGCAGGCACCTGCTCTGTTCCCGAAAGTGTCGAAGTCTGGCAGGAGCTTTCCTCGCCAATAGCAGGAGCGCCACTCACCTATGATTTGGGAACAGCACGGAATTTCACCCTCACCTCGCCGGTGTCAACCGCATTGCCCCATGATTCCATTCCGGCCATAACTTCATCTATTGTCCCCACTCAGTCCTTGACGGGCACTCTCATCCTGGCCCACTATATGGCATGGTTTGGTAGCCCCAACCACATTACCCTGCCTGGCTATCACTCGCAAGATCCTGAGCTATTGTCAAGCCAGATCCATGCCGCCCAAGACATGGGCATAGATGGCTTCGTGGTTGATTGGTACGGACCGGCCAGTCCCGAAAATCAAGATAGGGCTTTCATAGACCAGGCTTTTGCTGTTCTCTTGGACCAGGCCGAGCAGAAAAGCTTCAAAGTAGCTCTTTGTTATGACCAGGGAACGTTGAGGGGTGTGGATCCGTCCCTTCGTGTATCGCGGGCTATCAGTGATGTGCAATATGCCGCCAGCCAGTATTTTACGAGCACAGCCTATTTGCATTACAACGATCATCCTGTGCTCTTTGTTTTTCCCTACGCTGACGTCATAACGCCAGCGGAGATCATGCCTGCCATACACAGCGCGATCACAGCGACGATCTTTGACAAGGACCCGGATGCTGAGTCTTTGCCGTACGTGGACGGCTTTTACGCCTGGGTCCAACCAACAAACCCACCGGATTGGCAGCCAGACGGTAGTGAATGGGGTGAGAGCTACTTGCAATGGTTTTATTCCACGATGGCATCATCCCCCTACAACGGCACGATCACGGTAGGTGGAGTATGGCCTGGCTTCGACGATGCCCTCGCCTCGTGGGGCACAGGCCGCTGTATGTCCCGACGCTGTGGGCAGACCTGGCAGGACACCTGGGCTATCGCTATTGAGCATCACCCCCCGATCGTTCAGATAGACACCTGGAACGATTTCGAAGAAGGAACGGCTATCGAGTACGGTGTAGGCAGTTGTATCTATCTACCTGTGATCTTGAAGGAATACAAGCCCTGATCCCAAAGAGTTATAGGAGTGTAGCATGTCTTGCTAACTGCTGTGCTGGAGGGTGAGTCAGGCTATGAAGCAAGGCGTTTGAGGGGCCGTCTGATAACAGTGGACGGCTCCCTTTTATTATTAGATGAGCGCGGAAGGGAGTACGACGAACAGAAGAATTGAACGGAAGGGTTGGACGGAATTGAACGCGGAAGCGCGGAGGTGCGGAGAGCGCGGAATGTTTCCGCGTGTTTCCGTGCTTCCGTACTTCCGCGATGGTGACCTTTGCTTGACGCCGTTCTTCTCTTATAGTACAATACCTCTGGAGGTGCAAAGATGGCAGACGAAGCGGTTGCCTTGTGGCCTGTGTTAAGCCAATTGCAGGAGCGAGCCCGCCGGCTGGAGCAAGAGATGGCAGCGCTGCGGGCCGACCTGGACCAGGTGGCCGATATGCTCTCCCGTCCCGTTGCCACCTACGTTGTTGATGGGGAAGAGTTCATCATCACCGAAGCGGACGTGGCTGCCGTGCGGGCCCGGCTGGTCCGTCCTTGCTCCGACGAAGCAGCACAGGAACTTGCGCTGGCGGACAAGCTAGCCGAGCAAGACAAGAACCTGCCCGAAGCCGAGATTCGTCGGCTGCTCGGGGAGGAGATCGAGGCCATCCGCGCCGAAGCTATCGCTAAAGGCGTCGCGATTGACGATCCGATAGAGGCAGTGATTGATGACTGAGCTCGGCCGGCTGCGGGCTGTGCTCGACACTAATGTTGTGTTTGCTGGACTGTTCAGTCGCAACTCGCGCAGCCCGACGGCTGAGATCCTGCGGCGTTGGTATGGTGGAGAGTTCGACCTGCTGTACTGTGAGGATTTGCGACTGGAGTACCGGGAGAAGCTGATGGCTGCAAACATCAACCCGGTTCATCGCGCGCGTTTCCTGGCTCGCCTTGCGCGGCTTGGCATTCGCGTTCCCCTTTCTCCAGTTGAGGTTCTTCCCCGTGTTCCCGCTGATCCCGACGACGATGTGGTCATCGCCTGTGCTCTGGTGGGCGGCGCAACACATCTAGTGACCTACAATCCCCATTTGCTCTCCTTGGATGAGGAGTACCAAGGGATGTGCATCCTCGATGGTCTACACTTTCTGTACATCCTCCGGGGTGATGTGCCCTTGCAAGGCAACAGCCCTCGTCCGCCAGGATGAGGGTTGTCTGTGTCTGACAAAGCCCCCTTTGCTTAAAGCGGAGGGGGCTTTGCAGTCCTTTGCGTTTGACAAAAAATGTCCGGTAGGGAGTCGCACCACAGGGAGTACAACGGACAGGGGAATTGAACGGACGGGTTGGGCAGAATTGAACGCGGAAGCGCGGAACGTTTCCGCGATCTTGATGTCCCTGCACGGAGAGGAGGCGGCGAACAGACAGAGGGAATTGAACGGACGGGTTGAGCGCATTGAGCGCGGAAGGGCGGAGGGCGCGGGATTTCCTACGGTAGTGCAAAGTCGTCCAGGATGATAATGTCCAGCACTGGCGTCAATCGTCTCAGCTGCTGGTCGTTGGTCACAAAGGCCGTCGCCCCGTGAACCAAGGCCGTAGCCACCTGTAGCGCGTCGGCCGGCCGGAGACGGTAGCGGGCTCGTAGTTGTGCTGCCCTGCGTGCCACATCGCGGGTCACGTCTGCCAGGATCAGGTGCGGAAAATGAACCAGCAACGCTTCATACTTGCGGGCCACAGCCGGCCGGCCCACTTGCCAGGGCCGGACGGTCAGTTCCATCACCGTGACAGTCGAGGTAATGGCCATCTGTCGCCCGGCCTGGATGCCAGCCAGTAGTTCCTGGGTCAGCGGCTGGTAGCGTGGATGAGCTTCCAGGTGATAGATAAAGATGTTCGTGTCCAGGCCGATGACGGCGTGGCTGGTTAGCCGCTCTCTGAAGTGTTCCATGCATCCCGTTCCTCCTGCAGATAGGCAGTCGTATCCAGGTCCGCCCACACCTCCCGGTGCAGGCCGGCCAGGTGGGCTGTATAATCTCGGGGCTGTGGGAGCAGGATTAAAAGCCCATCCTGAACGTCCACCAGCAGGCGGTCGCCGCTTTGAATGTTCAGGCGCTCACGGGCGATGCGGGGCACGGAGATCTGATAGCGGCTGCTGACTTTAACACTCACGGGATGAGACATCGGGGCCTCCTTACAAAGCGATTTCGTAGTTTGGCTTAGTATAGCACGAGACGACCAAATGCGCAAGGGGACAGAGCAGGAGGTAAAGGTAAAAGAGCCATTTCGATGATTGTGCCAAAAACTGTCCCGGTGGTGAATCGGAGGATAGACCGACCCCTTTATCTTGCGGGGTTCCGTCGTAGAAGTATCGTTGACGTTTGTGGCCCCTTGTGGTATAATGTGACTACAAATGCATTGGGGAGATTTTCTATGTCACAAACGACCGTGGGTATCCGTGAGTTGAAATCCAGACTGAGTCACTATCTACGACAGGTTAAGGGGGGCGCGACTTTGCTCATCACCGAGCGGGGGCGACCCATTGGGCGCATTGTTCCGGCTGGCCTTCCACTGGAGGACAGGCTCCAGACAATGGTTGAAGCGGGACTGGTCTCGTGGAGTGGTCGCCCCTTGCTTCCTACTACGCCGGTGGCCGCAACCCGCGGGCAGCAGATGGTAGCTGATCTGCTGCTGGAGGACCGCGAGTGATTCTCTATCTGGATGCCAGCGCTGCTGTAAAGCGCTACGTGACCGAGCCAGGGGCGGCCGAGGTGCAACAGGCAATTGAAGCGTCCTCGGTGGTGGGGACCGGGCTCATCAGCCGGGCCGAAATTGCGGCTGCCCTGGCCAAAGCTGCGCGGATGGACGTGCTCTTGCCCGACGAGGCCAAGGCGGCGTTGGAGGCCTTCCGGGTGGAGTGGCCCGATTTTTTTCGCATCCAGATAACCGAAGCACTGGTGGCGCGGGCTGATAGCCTGGCTTGGCAATACGGGCTGCGCGGCTACGATGCCGTCCACCTGGCCGCTGCCCTGATCTGGCAGGAGGGGATGGGCGAGCCCGTTACCCTGGCTACCTTTGACCGGCGGTTGTGGGAATCTGCCCGTCAAAGCGGTTTGCTCGTTTTCCCGGATGATTTGCCGG
>SOHZ01000229.1 GCA_004377365.1 Anaerolineales bacterium
CAACAGAGCGATGGCTTCTCTGCCGTCGAGTCTGCTCTCAACCACAAAGCCGCTGGCCCGGAGGGCCTTTGTAGATACTTCGACGATTTGAGGGTCGTCATCAACCACTAAAATCCTCTGTCCGGCCATGTTTACTTGACTCTTTCCCCGCAGTAGCTAGCCCAATTGAGCAAAAACCGAAAAACCGCCCCCCTCTCCATTCTCAGAGGGCGACAGTCAGTTGCAACGCAGACGTGTTAACTACTGTCTTCGTATCAAACTACGGTGGCGGCATAAGCGATACAACTGGTGCTGACCGGTAACATCCTATATCAGTGTACCACGAATTGATAAGAAAGTCAATAACCGAAATCTCTCTCTGGCCGCTTCTAACTAAATTCTAACCTGTTTCTTACGGTTTCCTAACCTTGATGTGGTATACTGACCTCGATCTTTGGCGGACACCACAGTACCCGTTTGAGAGTAGCATTTTCGCTGATAGCTTTCGACAGTGGTATCCGCTGGGCATCGTTTTGACGTAATCGCACCCCCGCAGGCAATCATCGTTTGGGGCGCTAAAAGCAAAATTGAGGTCGTTCTCAACAATCTAATTGAGAGTATCATAAGCCTCTCCTCCGCTTGAGAGAGAGTAACTATAGAAATTCGGGAAGAAGCGAGCGATGTGGCAGAGAAGCGCAAACAGCGAGTGGGCAGGGTCTGGGGCCCTATATAGCCAAGAAGCTGATGGACAGCCAGGGGGCGCGATTTGGGCAGAAAGTCAGATGGGATGCGGCTTGCGCTTCAGTTTCAGCTTGCCTATGGTTGGAGGTGAAAAGTGGGAGAGAAAATCCTGACCATTGATGACAATCCCCAGCTAATCGAGATGCTTCGGCTGTGTTTGGAGAAGCGAGATTATAAAGTCGTAGCGGCCCACAGCGGAAGTGAGGGCCTGCGCAAGTTTCAAGACAACCATCCCGATCTGGTTATATTAGATATTATGATGCCAGACATGGATGGATGGGAGATTTGCCGGAGCCTGCGGGAGATGTCGCCAAATGTGCCCATCCTCATTCTCACAGTGCTGAAGGAAAAAGCAAACATTGTGAGAGGCCTGGCTATGGGAGCAGATGGATTTGTTGCCAAGCCTTTCCGGCCAGGTGAATTGGTGGCCCGAATACAGGCTCTCTTACGCCGTGCCAACATGGCGAAAGCATCCTCAAATCGCTCCTCGTTTTACGACGACGGTAATCTGGCGATAGATCTTAGGCGACAGCAGGTCTACCTGCGAGGTCAGCCGGTAAACTTGAGCCCTACCGAGTTTCGCCTGTTGGCTTGCCTCGTCAGGAATGCTGGTCAGGTAGTTCCACACAAAACCCTTCTCACCTGGGTATGGGGACCAGAGTATGACGACGAGACTCACTATGTAAAGCTATACATACGCTATCTCCGTCAGAAGATTGAGGAATGTCCTAAGCGACCTAAGTATGTACTCACCGAATGGGGAGTCGGATATCGTTTCCAGATGCCACAATTGGCGAGTGCCTTGGGATGAAGATGAAAGGCTTGTACAAGCATCCTTGTTGGGACACACCCAAGCCAGTCCGAAAGGGAATGGCCGAGAGTTCAAACAGGAGTGGAAGAAAATGCTGATCGCCAGAGCGCCGGTCCGGATCAGTTTCGGTGGGGGAGGCACTGACCTTTTCGAGGGGGCACGTATCGTGCTCTCTGAAGACAGATTCGATCACGCCCGGCGGGGTGGCTATATGGGGCCACATCTCCCGGTGTGAAGCAGTCATTCCTATGTTGCGCTTTGAAGTAGGCAATCCGCTAGTGCCTGGAGAACCCAGACTGTGGTGAAATCTTTCGCTAATTCTTCTATCGCTAATGATGGGTATTATTTTTTTGCTCATTTTGGGGTATTGATGTCCAAGATCGACCATTGTTGTCCAAATTCAGGGAAGGTGCTATAATGCAAGGAGACGATTTGTTGACCATCGAGGAAGCGGCAGAATATCTAAAGCTTAGCAAGAGGACCACATGGCGGTGGTGCAAAAGCGGTCGGCTGCCGGCTTTCAAAATTGGGCATCAATGGCGCATCAGCAAGGCAGATTTGCAAGAGTTGATCAACGCGAAGAAGAGGAGAAACAGAGCAGCCGGCCTTTGACCCTGCGACGGATGAAAGCTACATGTTGGATAGAATACGTTACTATATCAATGCTCACTCAACCAGCTTGAGCCGGTATGTTCTGGAACAGGTCTTGTTCCTGTGTTTCGCCTGGGTGCCTAGCATCATCGGGGTTGGCATACGGGGCATGGTTTACAAGTTGATTTTGCACAGCCAGGGTTTTGCCGCTATTGAGAGTGGCGTCCGCTTAGGGCAGCCAAATAACATCACCCTTGGCCACAATGTTTACATTGACTACGGAGTCTACCTGCACGCCTGCCCGGGTGGTATTGAGATCGGTGACAACAGTTTTGTAATGCATCACGCCGAACTGCACGTCTACAACTTTCGCCAGATACCCCACGCGGGGATAAAGATCGGCCGCGATTGTCTCATCGGCGAGTTCTGTGTTATCCGGGGACAAGGGGGGGTGACCATCGGCGACAAAGTTTATCTGGCCCCGTTGGTGCAGATATTGGCTGTCAACCATGTCTTCAGTGACCCGACCCGGCCCATCATCGAACAGGGGATCACGGCCGAGGGGATTGTAGTGGAGGACAACGTATGGATCGGGGCCGGGGCTATCATCACCGACGGGGTGCGGATAGGCCAAGGAGCTGTGATAGGTGCCGGTGCTGTGGTGACGCGAGACGTGCCACCCCACACGGTGGCGGCTGGAGCACCGGCTCAGGTGGTTAGGAAGATCACCCTCGAGGCCACCGATCGGGTAACTCAACCTAAGCAGATGATCTACTTTTAGCTGGCATTTCATGCTATGACATAATTCAAGGAGAAAGAGCTATGGCTTCCCTTTCAGTCGTCATACCAGCTTACAACGAGGAGGATGGCATCGCCGCCATCGTGGAAAGGGTCCTGGCAGTCCGGCCCTCTCTGAGGGCTTGCGGCGTCCAGGAACTGGAGGTCATCGTCGTGGATGATGGCTCTCAGGACCGTACGTGCGAGATTGTGGCCTGCAATCCAGAGGTGCGTTTGATCAAACATGATGTCAACCGTGGCTATGGTGCAGCCCTCAAGACCGGCTTCCGCCACGCCCGAGGTGATCTGTTAGCCTTCCTTGACGCTGATGGCACCTATCCGCCGGAGTGTTTCCCCCAGCTCTGTCAGCCCATTCTGGAAGAGGGAGCCGATCTGGTGATCGGCTCACGTATGACCGGCACCGAAAGCGAGATGCCCCTGGTGCGTCGTGTGGGCAACACCATCTTTGCCACCCTGGTCAGCGTGTTGGGCAATCACCGCATCAGCGACAGCGCCAGCGGTATGAGGGTACTCCGACAAGAAGTGCTGGCCGAGTTGTACCCGCTGCCCGATGGCCTCAATTTCACCCCGGTCATGAGCACCCGCGCCCTCCACGAACGTATCAAGATGGTCGAAGCGCCCATTACCTACAGCGAGCGTGTAGGCCGTTCCAAGCTCAGTGTCGTCCGAGACGGGTTGCGCTTCGCCAACTCTATCGTCTGGACAGCTATGAGCTACAACCCTGTGCGCGTCCTGGGGATGATTGGGGTGTTCGCTGTCTTCCTGGCCGTGGCCGTCGGTATGGGCCTGGTTGCCTTGCGCCTCCAGGGAGTAACGACCCTGGGCCACTGGGGGGTGTTTAGCGTCTATACTGCCCTGGTGATGGGGGTCTTGGGTATCAGTCTCTTCTCCCTGGGAGCGATGTTCAACTACCTGGTCTCCCTGTTTCACAAGCGGCCTGTGCGTCAGGGCCTGTTTGGGAAACCGATCTTCACTCCATCGCTGGATCACCACTTTGGTTGGATGGGCTTGCTGACTGCCCTGGGTGGTGTGCTTTTGGGTGGGGTCAGCTTCTTGTTGGGTCTGAGAGGTTGGGATGTCACCCGCCTCTGGCTCTATCTGCTGGGGAGTGCCCTGTTGGTCCTGGTGGGCATGCAGTTGATGATCTCCTGGCTGGTGATGCGGGTTTTGGAAGACTTGAGTGAGCGGGAGATCAGGACACGGTGGGATCTGGAAGGAGCTTGAGCGAGAATGGATTGGCGCCAGAATTTGGGTAGCCGGCGGATTCCCAGGCTGCCCGACGCCCGTTTTCCCGACGTAAGTGCTACCATACGTAGCGTCTCTGGGGAGAGGTCCAGGAGCGTCGTTGATGTACTCTTAGTCAACCCCCCGGCCCCCGATGGAGGCATCTGGATCCGCAGTCAGCATCGCGTCGGGCGTCGCTCCCGCGAGAACATGATCTGGCCTCAAGTGTCGTTAGCGCAGTTGGCAGCCATGTTGCATCCCGACTATTCGGTAGAAGTCGTTGACGCTATTGCTGAGCGGATGGGGTGGGAGGAATTCCAACAACTGCTCCGCAATAAACAGCCGCGCTACTACGTCACCCAGGTTACGGCACCTACGTTGACCAACGATATGTATGGCACTTTCCTGGCCAGGTCCCTCGGAGCCAAGACCATCGCCTTTGGCACCCACGTCACCCCTATGACGCGGGAGACCATGGGGCCGTTTCCCAGTTTGGACTTTATCCTGCGCGGTGAACCAGAGTTGACCTTGCGAGAGTTGATAGACACACTGGAAGGGGCCGAAGCAGGGGGAGAACGGTCAGTGGACCTGAGCCACGTGCAGGGGCTGGCCTGGCGACGGGATGGGCAAATCGTGGTCAACGCCGATCGGCCCTTTATTCCCAATCTGGACGATCTGCCTTTGCCCATGCATCACCTGTTGCCACTGGACAAACATCGCATCCCCATGCTCAAGGGCCCCTACACTTTCGTAGTGACCAGCCGGGGGTGCCCAGGGGGCTGCTGCTTTTGCATCAAACACGTCAGCTATCAATACTCCGTGCGTGTGCGCTCGCCCGAAAACATCATGGAGGAACTGTGGCTGCTCAAGGGCCTGGGGATTCACAACATCCACATGTACACCGATCTCTTCACGGTGGATCGGCAGCAAGTGATAGGACTGTGCAACCTGATCCTCAAAGAGGGATTGAAAATCCGCTGGACGTGTAACAGCCGCGTGGATTTTGTGGATGAGGAGATGCTGCAACTCATGGGGAAATCGGGTTGCTGGATGATCTCCTGGGGAATCGAGTCTGGCAGCGAAGAGGTTCTCAAGCGCGCCCACAAAGGCATCTCTTTGGAGAAAGCCGAGCGGGCCTTGCGCTGGAGCAAAGCGGCTGGCATCAAAAACTGGGGTTACTTTATCATCGGCCTGCCTGGTGAGACGGAAGAGACCATCCAACAGACCATCAACTTCTCCAAGAAACTTCCCTTGGACCTGGCCCTCTTCCACATTGCTGCTCCCTATCCAGGCACTCCCTTCTTCTTTGAGGTCCTGGAGAATGGTTGGTTTCGGCCTGGAACACGGTGGGAGGAAGTGGATATGGACCGTTCCACCGTGTTGGACTATCCTGGTCTCTCGGCCGAGCAATTGGAGCAGGCAGCGCAACGGGCCTTCAGGGAGTGGGCCATGCGTCCTGGCCCGGTCTGGACTTTTCTCAAAAGCTTAAACAGTCTGGCTACGTTGAGGTCCGCTCTCAGTATTGGTCTCCAGCATCTAAGCTGGATAAAGAGCTAGCATAGTTGGAGAAGCTATGCCTTACCCGTAACTTGATGCCATAGGAGTTTTCTTCCGGAGAAGAGAAACTTGTTTCGCGTTGGGCTGGCACAGAATAAGGTTCCGGTGAGCCCCTCGGCCTGAGGACCTCGGCTGAGCTCGGTCGAAGCTCTCGGGACAAAGGCTCAGCCGAACC
>SOHZ01000370.1 GCA_004377365.1 Anaerolineales bacterium
CCTTCTACCTGCTCAAGGACGCGGACAAGCTGGGCAAGTGGATCGGTGGCCTGGTACCGCCCGATTATCGAGACGAGGCCTATCTGCTGTACCGGGAAATAGACGGCATCTGGGGTACATTCTTCCGCGCTCAAATTCTGCAATGCTTGCTGGTGGGGGGGGTGGTGGGGGTCTCGATGGCTGCTCTGGGTCTCCAAAGTGCCGTGATCATAGGTCTCATTGGCGGCGTAGTAGAGGTCATCCCCCGGTTTGGACACACCATCACCGCCATTGTGGGCATCCTGTTTGCCTACTTCGCGGGCTCTTCTTATCTCCCCATCAGCAACTTTTGGTTTGCCCTGATCGTATTGATCTTCTTTCTGGTCTTCAACGAGATTGACACAGCCTACATCCTGCCCAACCTCATCGGCCGGCGGCTCCACCTTCCGCCTGTGGTGGTCCTCATGGGCGTTATCGCCGGGGCCAGCCTGGGAGGGGTCCTGGGCATTTTCCTGGCTGCCCCTACCCTCTCCACCTTGCGGGCTTTGAGCAGCTACGTTTATCGCAAACTGTTGGATATCGAGCCAGCCGTGGTGGTGAAGGAGCCAGCCAAGCCTCCTCCCCCACCAACTCCACGGGAGCGATTGATGGCCATACGGGCCGACGTCAGTACAGTCCGAGGTGAGATCGAGAGAAAGTTGAGGGGAGAGTACGAACCCGATGAACCGGAGGATAGCGCCGACTGAGGTAGAAGCCATCCTCTTTGACCTGGACGGCACGCTCATTGACACTGACGATGTGATGATAGAGCGAGCGGCAAGGTGGCTTCAGCCGCTGGCCCGGCTTTTATCCCAGGGAAATCCCAAACGAGTGCTGCGCCGGGCCATTATGGCCAGCGAGGGCCCCACCAACGCCTTCCTGACCTTTTTGGACATCCTGGGCCTGGATGACGAAATTTTCGCCCTCGGTGACCGCTTGCGGCCGCTCCGAGGGCTGCGCACGCCGGCCAACTTCCAGCCCGTTGATGGCGTTGTCGAGGCAGTGCGAGAGTTGAGCGGTCGTTACACACTGGGCATTGTCACCACTCGCTCGCGGCGGGATGCCCAGGCATTCCTGAAGCAGCACGCCCTGGCGGACTGCTTCTCAGTGATCGTCACTCACGAGGACACCTGGCGTCTCAAACCCCATCCAGAGCCCATCCGTTACGCGGCCGAGCAACTGGGCGTGGCCATCGAGCGTTGCCTCATGGTGGGTGATACAGGTGTAGATGTGCGGGCGGCCAAGGCAGCCGGAGCTTGTGCCATAGGGGTGTTGTGCGGATTCGGGGAGCGGGGTGATTTGGCGGGAGCGGACTTGATCCTGAAGAATACCGCAGAGCTTGGAGAGTGGCTATAAATGTATAATCTCGAAAGCATAGCCGACGACCAGGCGACCTTCCGCGCCTGTGTGGCGACCAAAGAACCATACAAGCCGCTTTACGTAAAGATCAAGCTTACCTGGCGCTGTAACCTGCACTGTCAGATGTGCAACTATTGGCGGCAGGAGCGGCACAACGCCCTCTCGCCAGAGCTTCTCAGAACCATCGTTGACGAATTGGCAGAGCTAGGTTGCGGTAAGATCCACCTTTCGGGGGGAGAGCCGTTGCTGCACGAGGACCTCTTTGAGCTCATCGAGTACATGGCAGCCAAAGGGATGCGGGTCAACCTGACCACCAATGGCACATTGTTGACCCGCGAAAAGGCCGAGCGGCTGGCCGCCAGCGGGGTGAAGAGCATCAGCGTCTCTATTGACTCGCCGGAGGCCAGGATTCACGACCGCATCCGTGCCAAGGGAGCGTGGAAGAGGACGATCAAGGGGCTGCGCAACCTGCGGAGAGCCATCCGCAAAGCCAGGACCAAAACCAAAATTCGTCTCAACACGGTCATCTCGCGCACTAACTATGAGAGCCTGGCCGCTCTGCCTGACTTGGGCCAAGAGGTGGGAACGAACTCTCTGACCCTGATCCCGGTTGATGACCCCGAGGGGAGATTGCTCCTGAACAAACGCCGCATCCGTGACTACAATGAACGCATCGCCCCCGTCATCGCCAGCCAGGGCCTGGAATACGGATTGCTGGATTCCGAGAGGGAAGCCTACCCCTTCGGCATCAAGAAAGCGGAAATCGAACAGAGCAAAAAAGGCTGGTACGCCCTGGGCCTCTACGACGAACAGCCCTGTTACGCTCCCTGGACCCACGCCCTCATCACTCCCAGCGCCCGCGTCTACGCCTGCTGCATGACCCGGGGGATGCCCAAACCCCTGGGGAACCTGCTAGAAGCTCCCTTCACCGACATCTGGCAGGGAGAGACCTATCGGGCCTTCCGCGTCCGCATGCACGGGCCACCCCTGGAGATTTGCCGCCACTGCGACGATTTCCTCGACCAGAATCGCTATCTTCACTCCCTGGTGGCTGATGGCTCAGCCATAGAGCGAGCACAGCAAGCGAGCTAACGATCAGCTCGCGTCAGCAAAGACGTCGCCAACCTCCTCAGCACCCTCAAAGAGGTCAAAGTCCTCGTCTCTGTACCGGGCGCGGGGCAACTGCTGCACCAGAGGGGTGACCGCCACTGCCTCTCTGCCCTCGTGGCAGGCCGCGCAGACGATTCCTGTATCCAGGATGACGGCGTGCTCATCGCAGACCGCCTTGCCACATTTGATGCAGGTGGAACGAGCCTTGTTCTCACAGGGACGGGGGATGAGAAATCCGATGGTCATCTGGCATCTTTTAGCCATGCAAGCCTCCTTGGGGAAAGTATACAAGTGCACAGGTGATGGGTAGCAAGTATGCAAGGGTACAAGGTTTGCTTTCTTTCCGATACTTATCCGCCTGACGTGGGCGGGCTGGCCATTTCAACTGCACGCAACGCCCGGCTTCTGGTCCAGGCTGGCCACGAGGTGCACGTCTGTGTGCCGAGCGCCTCCCTGCCACCGGGGGAGGTGCAGAAGACGGTGGAAAATGGGGTGGAGGTGCATCGCCTCGGTCCCCAGAAAAAGATGCACGACACCCTGACCGACTGGTTCGAATTAGTGGCGGGCTTGGGCCGTGAGCTCTCCTTCGATCTGCTGCACGGCTTCTTCGCCGCCTACGCCGGTTACCTGGCCGCCTACGCCGCCCGCTATCTGGGCGCTCGGTCTGTGGTCAGCGTGCGCGGCAACGACCTGGACAGGCTTGTCTTTGACCCGGCCCGAGCTCCTTTCATCCTGTACGCCTTGGAACAGGCCGACGCTGTGACGGCTGTCACCCGGGATCTGCGGCGCAAGGTGCTGGCCCTGGTGAACCGCCAGGGAGTGGTTCACGTCCCTAATTCGGTGGACGCCGAACTGTTCTACCCCAGCACCCCCAACGTCACTCTGCGCCACAAGTTGGGATTGGACCAGGGCTACGTCCTGGGCTTTGTGGGCGAGGCGCGGGCCAAGAAGGGCCTTTCCCTTTTGCTCAAGGCTTTTGCCAAGGTGGCCACAAAGGTAGACGCCCATTTGCTCCTGATCGGCGGGCTACGGCCCAAGGATGAAGAGGTCTACCAACTGTTCCGCAGGCGCAATCCGCAACTCTCCCTCCACCTCGTCCCTTACGTCCCTCAATCAGAATTGATAGACTACTACAACCTCATGGACCTGGTCTTGATGCCCTCTCTGCGTGACGGTCTGCCCAATGCCCTGCTGGAGGCCATGGCCTGCGAGCGAACCGTGGTGGCTTCAGACGTAGGCGGCCTCTCCGATGTAATCGAGGACGGCCAGAACGGCTTCCTCATCCCTCCCCGCGACAAGCAGGCTCTCGTTGATCGCACCCTATCCGCCCTGGCTGATGCCGACCAACGTCGGATGCTGGGCCAGGCGGCCAGGGCAACCATCCTGCGCGATTACACACCCCAGCATGAACTGAACAACAACCTGCGCATCTACCATCAATTGCTGGCAGGGGACAGCCTCCCGTAATCGAGATTGAGGCAAGAGTCGGAGTTGCATTTGTCACCCTGAGCCCTTCGACTACGCTCAGGATAAACTCCGCGAAGGGTCTCGTTCTTCACACAGCAGGTCACCTGTTCGCCAGGAACGGGATTCTTCGTCGCTTCGCTCCTCAGAATGACAGACCATAGGCAACCAATCGGCAACGTGCCATTTTTGCCGCAGTGTCATAATCCTTACCCCCTTCTCTTATCCCCCTGTCCCTCATCCTCCAGCAGCCTTTCGTAGACGCCCAGCAGCTTCTGCTGGGCTATCTCCCAGGTGAACTCGCGGCGCATCCGCTGGCAGCCAGCCTCGGCCAGTCGCTCGGCCAGGGGCGGATCGTTCAGCAAAGTCAAGACGCAGCGGGCCAGGTCGGTCGGGTCATCGGGGGTGAAGAGCAGGGCTTCTTCGCCGTCGCAGACCAATTCCCGCACCACCGGCAAGTTGGCTGCCACCAAGGGCTTGCCACAGGCCAGGTATTCCAGCACCTTGATGGGACAGCAGCCCTGGGTGACGTTGCGGTCGTTAAAGGAGAGAGGGGCCAGGCAAAGATGGGCTTGATTTATCATCTGAGGTATGGTATTATGGGATACAGAACCTTCTAAGCTGACCCACTCGGCCAAACCCATCTTGCGGATGCGCTTTTGAAGGGATTTGCGCTGTTCCTTGCGCCCCTTGCCCACGATGTTGAGTCGAGCGGGGTGCTGTTCCAGAACGAGGGGCATGGCTTCCAGAAGGGTATCCAGACCCTGCCAGCCGGCCAGGGTGCCGATGTAGCAGAGAAGGGGCACCTCGTCAGGGGGAGCGGGATAAGGCGAGAAGCGGGCCGTGTCCACCCCATTGGGAATGACCGTCACCCGTTCGGGAGGGATGCCCAGGCTGGTGATGTACTCCCTGGTCACCCGCGAGGGGCAGATAACGTGGTCGGCCAGGTGCAGGGTGGCCACCTCCTGACGTTTGATCTTGTTCAGGACGGGGGCCCCTTTCAGGGCCGGGTAGTGGTATTTCAATTCGATGCTGGGCAGGCCGTTGACCTCGAACAGGGTTTGGTAGCCATGCTGCTCCCCGGCCTGGACCAGAGGGTAGCCGCTCCAGATGGAGCGGAAATGGGCCACCGTGTAGCCATGCTCATCGGCCAGGTGCCCGGTCACCGCCTCGGAAAAGCTCGTGGCTCGCCGCAGGAAATTGGTCTCCTGGGAGATCACCCGTTTCAAGTAGGCCCCGTGGTACGTGTCCTCCACAGGCAGGCTCGGATCGCCAGCGGTGATCAGTTGCACGTCGTACCCGGCCTCGACCAGACCTTTGACAAAATAGGTGATGTGGGTGCTGGCCCCCTTGGGGCTGGGCACCACGTCGAAAGCGGTGTAGAGCACTGACTTCTGGCACATGACCCAAATTATACTGTAAAACCTCTGGTTACACAAGATGTCTTGTCAAAGTGCCAAAGCTGTATCCTTAGCCCGAACCGTGCGTTTGGGACTCGAAATGACGAAAGGAAGGTTGAAATGAGTGTTACTGAACTGTTGCAAGCGGCTCAATTTCTGGTGGATGCCAACGGCAACAAGAAAGCCGTGATGTTAGATTTTGCAATCTGGGAAGAACTGTTGACTCTACTAGAAGACCTGGAAGACGCCGAGGAAATTCGTCGTCTCCGCAAAGCCGGGGAAGAAGCGGTTCCTTGGGAACAGGCCAAGGCCGAGTTGCGTAGCGAGGGGATAGATGTGTCACTGTCTATCGCGTAAAGCACCAACGAAAGGCCTATCGCTGACTACGTTCACGTTGGTGTATGAGTTGCATGGGTTGACGGAGGAGGATGCGATTGTGGAGGGGCGTTTGAAACACGAATGACCCGAATGAAAGCGAAGGGCACGAAAAGGGTGTCTCGTGTTTCGTGCCCTTCGCCCCTTTTCGTGGTTTTCGTGTTTCAGAGTCCACCGCCGGCAGGGGACCCTATCAGTGGCAGGCCGAGGCCATGGACTGGCAGATTGACGCGCTGGTGTCCGAGTTGTATGGGTTGGCGGAGGAGGAGATTGCGGTGGTGGAGGGGCGGGGGCACAAAATCTAGTCGAAAGGAGACAACGATGCCTAATCTATTCTGGCGCTCCAAAGATGGTCGGACGATCAACCTAGCAGAAACACCATTCAAGAGCGAGGATGAATTTGAGCGTTACGTCTACGACGTTGGAGAAATTCTTAGCGAGATATTCATCCTATCCCGGCAAGTCAAGACGCCTTCTCGCAAAGACGTCCCCGACATTGTAGGGGTTGATAAAGAAAACAACGTAGTCATCATCGAGTTCAAGAATCAACCCGTTGATGAGGACATCATCCCCCAAGTGCTCCGTTACGCGATTTGGGCTGAAACGAACCCCGACAGCATACGCGCTCTGTGGCTTGAGGCAAGAGACGTGCCCGACGATGTGAGTATCAATTGGGACAATCTGAGCGTGCGTATTATCATTATGGCCCCTGTTATCCCCGTGACGGTGTTGCGTCTGGTCAACAAGATCAACTACGAGGTGGATTTGCTGGAGGTGCAGCGTTTTGCTGCCGAGGGGCACGAATTCATCCTGGTGAACAAGCGAGAGCCAGAAACACCTGCTAGGCGCAAGATCACCAAGGGGACACCCGAGTATGACAAGGAATTCTACAAGGAACATCGCAACAACCAAAGCGTGGAGATGTTCTTTGCAGTATCCGAGCGGATAGACAAGTTGGTTTCTGATCGAAGCTGGCCTCTGGAAAAGAAATTCAACAAAGGATATATCGGCTACAAGCATGGCTTCTTCAATGTCTTCGGACTTACCTGGTTAGGCAGCAAGTCCTTCGCCCTGTTCTTCAAAGTGCCTAAAGAAATCGCCGACCAGTACCAGCCATCTGATTGGGAACCACATCGCTATGAAGACGAGTGGAAACAGGTGCTCTACAAGGTAGATAGTGTGGACGTCCCACTGGGGGAATTGGCGCCATTGTTTGAAGCGGCGTACAGAAACATTGTGGGGTAGGTGTGTACCTCAAACCACTAATGCCAATCATCACTCGCGTCGATAGTGTTCCACCATCCCCGCCGACAAGGCACTCTATCAGCGGCAGATCAAGGCCACGGACCGGGAGATTGACGCGCTGGTGTATGAGTTGTATAGGTTGACGGGGGAGATTGGCATAGGTGAGAGGCAGAGTTGAAAGAGATACGACGGTCGTTGGGGTCATTCTCCCCACCCATCAGGGTAGCTACTCATTAGTTGGAGGTTGTCTTTTAATGCCGAGTCTCTACAGGCTGGCTTTTCTCTGCTGGCTTCTGGTTGTCATCATGCTCACAGGATGCACAGGAGCCGGGGAACAGGCATCCACCCCGCCGCCGACAGTGGCATATGCAGTGTCCTCGCCAACAATGAGTGCATCGGCTACGCCGACGATGGCAGTCACGGCAACAGCAGCCCCCACTGAGGCACCGCCGACGCCGGTGCCCCTGAAACTTGCGGAGGTGCCAGCTAGTCCAACGGCACCATTGGCCTCGCCGACGAGCACGGTCACTCCCACTCCAACGTCAACGCCGACAGCATCTATGCCAACCCCTACACCTCATCTGCCGCCGCCTCCAGAAACGTTAGTTACGCCGACAATAGCGGCCGTGCCGGACATTGACATCATCGTGGACAACCAGGACCCGGCCTTTTCGACGACGGGTTGGTGGTTCATTGGCGACGGCGGACAGAGCTACAACGGCGATTGCGCCTGGGCGCCACGGGGTATCGGGAACATCGCCTACGTGCGGCCGGAACTGCCAGTAGCTGGCACGTATGAGATTCTCGCCTGGTGGTGTGGCGATCCCAACCACGACCAGTCCCAGCGTGCACTCATTCAGATTTATCCAACGGCGGGGCGAGTCGCCCCCTATCACGTCTATGTGAATTTGCAGGAAAATGCGGGCCAGTGGAATAGCCTGGGGACGTACTACCTGGAACGAAATGGCTTCCTGAGCATCAATAGCTATCTGGACGGCAACGTCGTGGCGGATACGTTTCGATTCGTGTATCGTTCGCCGGAACGCGTTGTTATCACACCCACACCACTGCCGACGCCGTTCCCGTGGACGGGTCATCCGCCCACCCCTCTAGAGCAACTGACGTCTGGCGATCTCCAGGCACGTCTCGGCCTGGTGCAGCGCTTCTACCCCTACACGCCGATCACCTCGATGGAGACGACCACCTTTGACGATTGCCAGGCCTTCCCACGCGATGGCTGTAGCGGCACCCGCGAGGGCTGGCGTGTGCAGGTGCAATACCAGGACATGGTTGTGACATATCGCGTCTCACAGGATTACAGATTTGTAGCCGTCGAACCATCGGATGCGTTAGCCAGCCGGCAACTGCTCTACCTGTACGGCACGCAGGGCAATCGTTTTTTCCGTGTAGATCATTACCCAGACGATACGTGGCATCTCTCCGGCGCGGACTTTGACCGGACCTATGCGTCTCAGTTGCAATTGGATGCCCAAGTGATGGAAACGTTGCATTCGTTCGTACAAACGTACAGCTCGGTCACATTCGAGACGCCCGATGGGATGAAGCTGCGGTTATACGGCCTGGGTGAGCGCGTTGAACTTTCCGAGGAGGATCGGAGCCGGTTGGCGACGTTGGGGGCCGAATTGGCTGCAGCTGTCTGGTAAAGGCCAAATCGCGCTATGCGCCTGCTACCACCATCCCCAGCGATAAGGAGTCCTATCAGCGGCAAATCGAGGCCACTCACCGGCAGATTGATGCACTGGTGTACGAGTTGTATAGGTTGACGGAGGAGGAGATTGCGGTGATGGGGGTAGGGAATCACTGAATGCACTGAGGGGAGTGATCACACTGAAAGGGGCTTCAGTGATCTCAGGATTTCAGTGAGATCAGTGGTTCAGCAGACGCGCAGATTGACGCGCTGGTGTATGAGTTGTATGGATTGATGGAAGAGGAGATTGCGATTGGTGAAGGGGGGACAACGGACTTGCCGATGAAAAAACGGAAACTGCTCCAAAAAGCCTTGTCTAGCCCAAAGAGCATCCAGTTCAATGAGATGGTCGCACTTGCGGAGGCTTTTGGTTTTCACCTGTCGAGGGTCAAAGGCAGTCATCACATCTTTGTCCATCCACAAGTGCGGGAACTGGTCAACCTGCAAAATGTGGGTGGAAAGGCCAAGCCGTACCAGGTTCGTCAGTTCCTGCGTCTGGTCGAACGGCATAATCTCACAATGGGAGACGACTCATGAAGGATTACCACATCAATATCTTCTATAGTGAAGAAGACGGTGGGTATATTGCGGACATCCCCGATCTAGAAGCTTGTTCTGCTTTCGGCAGCACGACTGAGGAGGCACTCAGGCAGGTCGAGATTGCCAAGGAAGCCTGGCTTGAGGCAGCCCGTGTTGAGGGCAAACCGATCCCAGAGCCCAGGTATCGGCCAGTTATATACCAGGTAGCAGTCTAGAGGCAGTGTCCTGAGCTTGCCGAAGGGTTGCCTGCCCCCTCCGACAAGTAGGGACGAACCGACGGCCCGCTCCTACCAGCGGCGAACCTGGCGTGAGCTTGTCGAACGCTCGAGGCCGTGGACCGGCAGGTTGACGCGCTGGCGTACGAGTTGTATAGATTGGGAGGGCAAGATTGGCATAGTGGAAGGGCGGAATCACTGAGACATTGAGGGGAATGAACACACTGAAAGGGGCTTCAGTGTTCTCAAGGCTTCAGTGGGGTCAGTGGTTCAGCGGACGCGCAGATTGAGGCGCTGGTGCATGAGCTAGGTCAGCACACCTTCTCCGCCCTACGTGAGGTATTACAGATGGCTCACAACAATCGTAACTGGCCCGACTTTATCAAAAATCTTCCTGGCTGGATCACGGGGTTCATTGCCTTTGTCACGGCGGTGGTGGGATTTGCCAAACTGTGGCAGGGCGACACGGGCCTGGTGACCATCGTGCTGCTGGCGATAGGTGCGGGTGGCGGAATCCTGGGCTGCGCCTACCTGGCTTTCAAGCGCACTCCGCCACTGGTGTCGGGTGGCAAAGGGACCTGGCAATACCCCCGCTGGCGTCCCTGGGCCTTGGCTGGCCTGGTCATCATCCCCCTGCTGACAGCGGGCGGGGTGGGCTACCACCGCTACCAACAGGCCCAGCCTCCCACCCAGGTCATCCTCCTCATCGCCGACTTTGACGGGCCGGAGCCGCAAAAGTACGGCGTGACAGATGCGGTGCTGAACAAATTGTGCCAGGCGCTGGCGCGGTACGACGACGTGCAGGTTGAGGCCCTGGGACGGGCCATCACCGAAGCGGAAGGGAGCGCCGCCGCCCGCGCCGCGGGGGAGGAGCGCAAAGCGGCCATCGTCATCTGGGGTTGGTACCGGACGCCAGGAGCGATCGTGCCGATGAGCGTGCACTTTGAGGTGCTGCGCCCACCGAAATACATGCCTGAACTGAGGCCGGAGGCCAAAGGTTTGGTGCAAACGATGGCTGTAGCCGAATTGGAGAGTTTCACCCTGCAAACCCAGCTCTCGGCAGAGATGGCCTATCTCAGCCTCTTCACCGTGGGCATGGCTCGCTACGCGGCCGAGGACTGGGACGGGGCCATTACTCGTTTCAGTGATGCGCTGAGCCAGACCGCAGAGCGTGTGCCAGCGTTGGACCCGGGCATAATCTACTTCTCACGCGGGTTTGCCTACGCCGCCAAAGGCGAGTACGACCGAGGCATCGCTGACTACGACCAAGCCATCCAACTCCAGCCCGACTTTGCAGAGGCCTACAGTAACCGCGGGGACGCGTATATGTTCAAACATGACTACGACCGCGCCATCGCCGACTACGGCCAGGCTATCCAACTCCAGCCCGACTTTGTCGTGGCCTACCACAACCGCGGGTTTTTCTACCAACTGATGGGGAAGAAAGAGAAGGCCATTGCTGACTTTAGGAAGGTTCTGGAGTTGAGCGACGACCCCTTTTGGCGGCAGCAGGCGGAGGAGCAGTTGAAAGCGTTGGGGGTAAAATAACTAGCCTCATCTGAGACTGGTAAGGGTGGTGGAGGGCAGCGGATGGGAGCGGATAAGCGGATGAGGGAAGGGGCTAAGACACTTGAAACACGAATGACGCGAAAGGAGACGAAAGGGGAATTTCTCAAGTTTCGCATACTTTCGCGGGTTTCGTGTTTCATCGGTCTCGCCATTTCAGCGAGTTCTGCGATTCGAGAGGTTGACAGAGAAGGAAATAAGGAGTAAACTATGGCCAAAGACCCTTTGAAAAAGGCACGCCGCCTGCGCAAGACCAATGAGACCTGGCAGGGCACGGCGCGCCTGGCACGGACCTGGATCACGCCCCGCAACCAGGCTCCCTACCGTCCCTACGTGATAGCAGTCATCGAGCAGGATGGAGACCGTATCATCAGGACAAAGCTTTTCGATACCCAGCCGACGCCAGAGGATGTCTTCGAGACTCTGCTCAAGGCCATGACTCGCCCGCTTTTGGGTGCTGGCCGGCCCCGCCGTCCGGCGCGCCTGCTGTTGGACGACGCCGAGCTGGTGGAAGCGCTGGCGCCCCGTCTCGCCGAGCTGGAGATTCGCTGCGAATACCGCCACACACTGTCGCTGATGAACAATGCGATGCTCGAAATGGAAGCCTACCTGAACAAGCGCGAGCCCATCCCGGGCCTGCTCAAGATTCCCGGCGTCACGCCTCACCTGGTTGGCGGGTTGTACAAGGCAGCCGCTTTCTACTACCGTCAGGCTCCCTGGCGCTGGATCAGCGACGCCTTCCCTATCGAGGTGCGTTATCCCCCCACTGGTAAACCCCGTTACGCTGTGGTGATGGGCCACGGGGGCGAGACTTACGGCCTGTCTGTTTACAACTCTACCGACGATCTTCGCCTGCTTTACTCCGGCATCGCACCGGAGAAGACCATCGGCCAGATAGCCTGGGTGTGTATCGTCTTCGAGGAGGCGTTAGCCGCCTCCTTCGACGACCTGAACGACATGGATAAATACGGCTGGCCCATAGTCAACGACTCGGCCTACCCCATCCCAATCAAAGTGACCCGCACAGGCGACTATACCATCCCCAGCAAGTCAGAACTGCTTTGGTTCGAGGCGGCCATGCTGGCCATCCCGACCTTTGTGCGCGACTATATGCAAGCCGACCGCGGCCTCCCGCACCCGGCTGAGGCCACCCTCACCATAGCCACGGCTGATGGTGAGACAGACATCTACCTGCGCTATCCGGCACCTGGTTTCGGGCCATCACCCGAGCCCTATGAAGATGCCAAAATGAACGACACGCAAACGAAATTTTACCCCACTCCCAAAGAGCGTCAGCGCATTATCGAACGGCGAGAGAAGCTGAGAGAAGAAATCATCTACGTCTTGGTCAGGTCTGACCCTCAAGCCGACCAGGACATCGCCAGACTAGCCCAGGTCTATGGTGCGGACGACGTCGAGCTTATCCTGAGAACCATCTCCGAGCGGGCCAGCCAATCTGTAGTGGTAGGTGAAGAGCCCGGTCTTTATCGAAAGTATCGCGTCGCTTTTGCCCGCTTCGGCGGAACGCGCCGTTTGCTGGGGAAGCAAGAGTTTGAAGAGCTGGCTTTTGAAGCTACTAAAATGGTAGCCAAAGATTTTCTCAAACCAGAGATTTTCAGAAAGCCCTCCCGCCGCCAGCGAAAGCTTGAAGACCTGCTGCTGACAGGTGTCGAAATATGGGAAGACATCACCCCAGAAGACCCACCGCCGCGCCCTCCAACCTTTATCTCTCCGCCCGCCGGTCAGTATTCGCCGCCCCTCGACGGGTTGTTGAACCTGGGGTGGCAAGCCGACGAACAGGCAGTCTCTGCCTTTGCCCGGCGTGCCTCCCTCCAGGCCAGCCACGCTCCCGACCTGTTGCGCATGGTTTTGGACGAGGGGCTACGAGGCGGCTGGCCAGCCGACGCCCCCACCTGGGCGCCTCTTCACGCCCTGCGACTGCTGGGCCAATTGCGCGCCCACCAAACCGCCGCGCCGCTGCTGGCGCTGATGGAAGACGAAAACGACTGGCTGTCGGATTTGCTGCCCTCAGTCTGGGCGGCTATGGGGCCAAAGGCTGCCCCGCCCTTGTGGGACTATCTGGAGCAGCGCGCTGCCCCACCCATAAGGCGCGGCAACGTCATCATCGGCCTCAGTCGTATGGGACAGAAACATAAATCCTGCCGGCGTGGTGTGATTGAAAAGTTCATCCAATTGCTGGAAGAATCTCCGCCTGGCGACGAAAAAGCTAATGGCTACGTGGTGCATGCCCTGGCTGGCCTACTGAAAGCCCGCCAGGCCTGGCCGGCCATTCGCCGGGCTTATGATAGCAACAAGCTAAATGATAGCGTTATGACCCTCGATGACGTAAGGCAAGACCTGGGTCCCGAATCGCCACCACGACCCAGAAGCCGTGGCAGAAAAAAACGCGAGAAACGGAGGAAACAATGAGCAAGCTATACCTTACCCTGAACCAAAGTCCGCGAGTTATCCTGGATGTGATGAGCAACGTGGAGCAGCAAGCCAAAGTAGCCAGGGGAAGCCGGAACAGAGGTTGCCTCGTGGTCTTTGGCCTGTTGGTCTTGGGTGTGCCTTTTTTCTTCCTTGACATGGTCATGGGGTACAAGAGCCTGACTTTCTCCCTGGTCGGCGGCATCCTATGGGCGGCGGCTTTCATTGTGGGGCTGCGCTCGATGACCGGGCGGGCCAAGGTGGAGTCACCCCAGTTCTCCGCTGCCCGCACCATCTTCGAGACCCTCAAGGATGACGTGGGGAAGAAGGGCCGCCTCATCGGCTGGCTGGACTTGACCGGTCCCAGGCAGAAGGCTAAAATATTCCGGCGTGGGCGCACCAGCTCCGGTAAATCCAAGATCTACTACCGTGACCCCTGGTTGCAAGCCAAGGCCAAGCTGGTGGACGGCACCCTGTTGCGCCTAACCTTGATGGAGCAACTCAAGGTGAAGAAGGGATACGTCGCCGCTCGCGAGCAGAGATTGAAAGCCAGGTTGGTGGTTAACCAGGACCTTTACCGCATCCGCGCTTTCTCCCAGGAGGAGATCCAGACCCATTTGCCTTCGGCGCGCCTGGATGTCCAGGGGGGCATCATCAACCTTGCCTATGCTACCACTGAACGCAAGGTCAATCCCTGGGATGTCCTCAACAACCTGAAATACCTCTACTCGCACCTGGAGCCGAAAGCAGAACTGTCACCGTCGGGGTAAGTACCTTGGCAATGTCACATTTCCATGTCATTGCGAGGAGCCCTTCGACAGGCTCAGGATAAACTCCGCGACGAAGCAATCCCAGGAAGCAGCATACCAAAGATTGCTTCGCTCCGCTCGCAATGACAGGAGGGTTTCAATGATAGAGAGTACTTACAATCTAATGTGACATTGTCAAGGTACCCAAGGCTAACCCTTCGACTCTGATTGGGGCAAGCGCCGTTGGAAAGGAGATAACGCCCATGGAAGAGAAACATAACGAGGGATTTGAAGAGACCGGTTACAAAGTCGTGGCCAAGGTGATCAGCCAGAAGGGGACCTGTGGGTTTGGCCATAAGGTAGGCGACACCGTGGTCTTTGATGGAGAGACTGTACAGGGCAGGGTTTGCCTCAGTGCTCTCTACAGCTTCTTGCCCAAGGTCTTTGCCATGCGCTACGGGGCCAACTTCCCCTGGCTTAAGGATGACAAGGACATGGCCACCCACGCCTGCCCCGACGCCTACAATCCGGTGGTCTTTGAGATACGGCGGGTACGGGGGTAAGGTTGGCACGCCTGAGAGTAACAGGCTTGCCTTAAGATTGATTTTAGGGTATGATAAGGGGTAGAGGGAAGACCAGGACAAACACCACACCTTTTGAGCAACAATGTCATCCCTCTCCGACGAAGACTCTCCAAGATACAGAGGAACAAAATGCTGGAGATGCTTTCCGATCCTCAGTCGGTCGCTGTGATCGGCGCTTCTCGCGACGAGCGGAAGCTGGGCTACGGTGTCCTTTCGAACATCATAAGATACGGCTACCAGGGCCGGGTCTATCCCATCAATCCCAAGGCCGACGAGATCTTGGGCTTGAGGTGCTATCCCAGTATCCTCGACGTGCCTGACCCCGTTGACCTGGCAGTGATCGTGATCCCCCGCAAGTACGTGGCCGCCAGCCTGGAGGAATGTGGTCAGAAGGGGGTCAAAGGGGTGATCATCATCACGGCTGGCTTCCGCGAGGTGGGCAGCGAGGGCATGAAGATGGAGCGAAAGCTCATCGCCATCGCCCAGCGGTATGGGATGCGTTTGGTTGGCCCCAATTGTCTGGGCATCATTGATACCGTGGCCAAACTCAATGCTTCCTTTGCTGCTGGCATGCCCTATCCAGGCAGCATCGCTTTCATGTCCCAATCAGGAGCTCTTTGTACCGCTGTCCTCGATATGTCTATAGGCGAGGGGGTAGGTTTCTCCCGCTTTATCAGTCTGGGCAACAAAGCCGATCTCAACGAGATTGACTTTATTGAAACCTGGAGAGACGACCCTCATTCTCGGGTGATTATGGCCTATCTGGAAGGTATCGCCGATGGGACTCGTTTCATGCGTGTGGGCCGGGAGGTCACCAAGCATAAACCTATCATCGCTATCAAGTCGGGTACCACCAGCGCTGGCTCACGGGCCGTCTCCTCTCACACCGGCACCCTGGCTGGCTCTGAACGGGCCTACGAGGCAGCCTTCAACCAGACGGGCATCATTCGCGCCAATTCCATACAAGATCTCTTCGACTACTCCATCGCCTTCGCCCGCCAGCCACCGCTCTCAAGCAATCGTATCGCCATTGTCACCAATGCTGGTGGCCCCGGCATCATGGCCACCGACGCCTGCGAGCGGGCCGGCCTGCAACTGGCCTCGCTGGAGCGGGAAACCCTGGACGCTCTGAAGGAGGCCCTGCCACCTGAGGCCAGCATCCTGAACCCTGTTGATGTCCTGGGAGATGCCTTGCCCAACCGCTATGGCCTGGCTTTGGAATCGGTTCTCAAGGACGCAAACGTGGGTGGGGTCATCGCCATCACCGCTCCCCAGGTCATGACAAATGCTGTGGAGATAGCGAGGGTTATAGGTGAGCTATCCACCAAGTACGACAAACCCATCCTGGGCTGTTTCATGGGCGAGCCCACTGTAGCGGCTGGCGTCAAAGTCCTGAATGAGTATCGGGTGCCCAACTACCCGGTACCGGAACGGGCTGTGGCGGCCATGGCCGCCATGATGCGTTACAGCCAGTGGCTGGAGGTACCCCCCCTCGAAATTGAGGAGTTCGACTTTGATGTAGAGACGATACGGAGGGTTTTCGATCAGGTGCGGGCCGATGGGCGCCTGACCATCGGCGACGCTGAGGCCCGCGAGGTGATGAGAGCTTGCGGCATCCCTGTGCCGGCCTCCGTGGTGGCCAGTTCTCCCGACGAAGCCGTAGCCCACGCTGAGAAGATGGGCTATCCGGTGGTCATGAAAGTCGCCTCGCCTGACATCTTGCACAAATCCGACATCGGAGGCGTCAAGCTGAACATCGGGGATGCCACTGCGGTCAGGGACACCTTCGATCTGCTGGTCTACCGGGCCACCCGTCACATGCCCGACGCTCAGATTTGGGGCTGCCAGATACAGCAGATGGTGAAAGGTAGGCACGAGGTCATCATCGGCATGAATTGCGATCCTCAATTTGGCCCGCTGGTGATGTTTGGCCTGGGAGGAATCTATGTGGAGGCTCTCAGGGACGTGACCTTTCGTGTCGCCCCCTTCTCCCGACGAGAAGCAGAGGAGATGATCACTGAGATCCGGGCCTACAGCCTTTTGCGAGGAGTGCGGGGCGAACCACCAGCGGATACAGCAGCTATTGTTGATGCCCTGCTCAGAGTTTCACAGTTAGTGATCGAGTTCCCAGAGATCGTTGAAATGGACATCAATCCCCTCATCGTCCATGAGGCGGGTCAGGGGAGTGTGGGTGTAGACATGCGGTTGGTTCTCAGTTAATAGGCAAGGAGGAAATGGAATCATGGCAACTGTATACGTCACTTCGACCGACACCTTCTCAGGTAAGAGCGCCCTCTGCGTCGGCCTGGGGAAACGGTTCTTGCGCGATGGCTTCACCGTTGGCTACATGAAGCCGGTGAGCACCGTTGCCAGAAAAGTGGAGGGGCGGGTTATTGATGAGGACGCAGAGTTCATCAAGCAGACCTTGAATCTGCCTGAGCCTATGGAAACTATCGCCCCGGTGATACTGACGCCTCAGACAGTGGAAGCTGTGCTGAAGGGCGAAGAAAAGACCGATTTCGCGGCAAAGTTGCAGAGGGCCTTCTCTGAAGTCACTAAGGGGCGCGATGTGATTCTCCTGGAAGGCGGGGCTAGCTTGAGAGAAGGGTATATCATTGACCTACCTACACCGTACGTGGCCGAACTCCTGAAAGCCCAAGAGTTGGTAGTGGTAAAGTATACCAACAATCTCCAGGTGGTGGACGATGTGCTAACAGCTCGCGCCAGGCTCGGAGATTCCATGGTCGGCGTTGTCCTCAACGCTGTGCCCCGGCAGAGGATGCCCCTTGTGGAGAATGTGATCAAGCCTGCCCTCCAGAAGCGAGGGATAACGGTCTTTGCCACCCTGCCCCAGGAGAGACTTCTCCTCTCCATCAGCGTGACAGAGTTGGCTGAGTGCCTCAACGGTGAGGTTCTGTGCGGGCACGAGTACGTCGGCGAATTGGTGGAGCACCTGATGGTGGGTGCCATGAGCGTTGATTCGGCCCTGACCTATTTCCGCCGCAAGCCCAACAAAGCGGTGATTACTGGCGGCGACCGCCCTGACATTCAGTTGGCAGCCCTGGAGACCTCCACCAAGTGCCTAATCCTGACGGGCAATCTACGCCCCAGCCCCATTATCCTGGGCCGGGCCGAGGAGGTAGGGGTCCCCATGATCCTGGTGAAGCAGGACACCCTGACTGCTGTCGAGATCATCGAACAGTTCTTTGGCAAAACCCGCTTCCATCAGGAGAAAAAGGTCCGGCGCTTCGAAAGGATGCTCGACGAGCGGTTTGATTTCGATGCGTTCTACAAAGAGTTAAAGCTGGAGAAAGGTGCTTTCGAATCAGCAAGCTGAGTTATGCAACAGGCTGATGAAAGTAAATCTGAATTGCCAAGGCTGGTTCAGCACGGGCCAGCTTTGCTTTTTGTGAGGGGTCCGGCATGAAAAAGCGCGTGGCGGCTCTGGCCGTTGTCCTGGGCTGCTTTATCGGCTTTCTTACCATCTTTACCGAACTAACGGGGATTGATCCCTTCTTGCGCCGTACCGTCCTGCGGGCTGCTCCGCAGCAGCTAAAGGAGCGCCTGTGCCCCTGGCGCGCCCCTCTGGTCATCAGTTCCTCCCCCGAACAGAGCCAGAGCGATGTGCTGCCCCGTAGCCCCATCACCCTTACCTTCCTGACTCCTATGAACCCCTCTACCGTCGAGCGGAACATATCCCTTGAGCCTCAGGTGCCCGGCCAATTCTCCTGGCAGGATGAGAGGACTCTGGTTTTCACCCCCGCTCAACCCTGGCCCGCTGGCGCCAGGATAACGGTAGAGGTCAGCCGAGGAGCACGCAGTTGGCTCCTGCGACGCATGGAAGAGCCCTTCACCTTGTATTTCACCATCCTCGCCTCACCCATAATGGTAGATACAGAGCCCTCCCAACAGATGCAGTTTGTTCACGACTTGGACCAAGTTACCATCACCTTCAGCCATCTCATGGATGAGGCTTCGGTGGAAAGTCACCTGAGTGTTGAGCCGCAAATCCGCGATCTGGAAGTCGTCTGGATGGAAGAGACCTTGAGTATCAATGGAGATTTCCAGCCAGGGACCACTTACCAGGTGACCATCACCAAAGGAGCCCAGGTCGCAGCCTACAGTTTGCCCATGGCTGAAGATTTCGCCTGGGCCTTTACGGTTGTGGAACGCCGACCTGATCTGGCTGTGGCCGGGCCTGGCCGTGTAGGGATGGTGGAGGCTGAGGCACCGTTCCAGTTACCCCTCACGATCCTTAATCTGAGCCGCATTGACCTGGCCCTCTATGCCCTCGACGGGCCGACCTTCGTCGCTTTGCAAAGTCTATCGGCCGAAGATTGGGAACAGTATCACCCAGAGGGGAACCTCATCCAAACTTCAGTGCCTGAGGGCACTTCTCAACTTCAGCCAGGGATTTCCAATCCTTGGCCTATCCGGGAGTGGTCTGTATCTTCCGAGGCTAAGGCTGATCAGGAAATGTCACAGGAAGTGGAAGTAGACCCTCTCCCGCTCCCGCCGGGCCTTTACTTTCTGGTAGTGGGCAGTCCCGAAGGGACACAGATCAGCCAGTTGCTGTCAGTCAGTCGTTCGGCTTTGATTCTCAAGCGCGCCCCGGAGCAGGTCCTGGTCTGGGTTGTGGCGCTGGACGATGGGAGCCCAGCCGCCGATTGTGAGGTGACGATTTACGAAAAGACCCAAGCTCAAAGCGGGTTTGTAACCCGCGTTCTGGCCACCGGCCGAACGGATAGGGAGGGCGTTTTCAAGAGCCCCCTCTCCCAGGGGACGGGTCCTCTGCTGGTTATCGCTCAACGGGAGGACGATGTGGCTGTCTGTGCCGAAGAGTGGTCAGCCGCCGCCAAACTTGAGGCTGTGGGAAGCCTCTCCGAGTCAGCGGACACGATGGCGTCTGGCGACCGAGTCTACGTCTATACCGACCGTCCTATCTACCATCCGGGCCAGGAGGTGCATTTCAAAGCCATCGTGCGCCGTGATGACGATGGGCGCTACTTCTTGCTGCCAACCGATACAATGGTACCTATCGTCGTCACCGACGAAGCAGGGCGCACTGTGTATCAGGAAACCCTCCAGCTTACTCCCTTCGGATCTATTAGCGGTTCCTTCCTCCTCTCTGAGGAGATCCCTGCCGGTCGGTATCGCCTGGTGGTCAGCGTCGGTGGCAAGGAGCATGAGAGCCACTTTCAGGTGGAAAGGCCGCGCCGACCGGGCTACGCTGTCAGCGTGACCACCGATCAGCCCAGTTACGTGAGGGGCGATGTCATTACCGCCACCGTCAGCGCCAGCTACGATTTCGGGGTGCCGGTGGATGGGGCAGAGGTGAGTTACACCCTCTATGCTATCGGTTATCTTCCCCCCCTGCCTGGCAAAGACTTTGATTTCGGGGACGCGGGCCAGGAAGGTGCCCCAGACCAAGGCCCTGAAGGGCCTTCTCAGCTTCAGACGGCGAATTCCATTCGGCGGTCTGATGGCCATAAACGAACCGTCGTTGGCGGTCAGGGAGTGACCGATGATGCAGGTCGTTTCACTGTCCTCTTGCCGACTGACATAGAGCCGCAGTGCCCTGAGCCTTGTCCTGAGCCCCCTCAAAGGGTTGTCGAAGGATTGACTGGCAGCCAGCTCTGCACCCTGGAAGCGACGGTAACTGCACCCAGGCAGGAACCGGTGAGCGCCTCCACTTCTTTCCCCGTCCATCAGAGCAGTTCCTACATCGGTTTGAGATCAGAGCGGCGAGTGGCCCGGGCGGGTCAAGAGGTGGCTTTCGATGTGCAGACAATGGATACCGAAGGGCTTGTCCTGAGCAAAG
>SOHZ01000619.1 GCA_004377365.1 Anaerolineales bacterium
AACAGTGCGTTTTGCCCTGGTTAATTTGCGGAAATTCACCCAAAATCTGGCATAACTGGGGCAGATTTCTCGCTGGGAGATGAGAGCGATTGCACCCAAATGAAAGGCCGTACCATGCGTGTGGTACAGCCTTTTCGTTACTTACAGCTTCTACTAATAAAAGTTGCCTGTAAAGTAACTACTCAGTGGAGTAGCAGAACTTGTTCTGCGCCGGTCGAGCGCGAAAAAGTTCCGCTACTCCCGTTCAATTATGAGGTAGAGTTATGCGTGCTCTGGTTTACGATGGACAATTAAGGTTGGTCGGGGATTATCCCCGGCCCGTGCCTCCGCCAGAGGAGGCCCTGGTGCGACTGAAACTGGCTGGCATCTGCAACACCGACCTGGAAATCGTGCGCGGTTACATGGGCTTCCGAGGCGTGCTGGGCCACGAGTTCGTGGGTGTGGTCGAGGAGTGTGCCGATGGGAGCCTCGTCGGCCAGCGGGTAGTGGGTGAAATCAACTGCTATTGTGGGGAGTGCCCAACCTGTCGCGCCGGAGCGCCCACCCATTGTGCCAATCGCACCACGCTGGGCATCTGGGGGCGCGACGGGGCCTTTGCTGATTACCTGAGCCTGCCCGTGGCTAACCTGCACACCGTGCCGGAGGCCGTCAGCGACGAGGCGGCTGTCTTTGTCGAGCCTCTAGCCGCCGCGCTGGAAATCCTGGAACAGGTACAGGTGAAGCCAACCGATCGGGTGGTTGTCCTTGGCGATGGCAAGCTGGGCCTTTTGGTCGCTCAGGTATTAGGGCTGACGGGCTGCGACCTGGTGGTGGGGGGACGTCACGAGGAAAAGCTGGCCATCTTGCAGCGGCGAGGTATTGACGCCCGCCTGGCCGATGAGTTGCCTACGGAGAAGGCCGACGTGGTGGTGGATTGCACTGGCCATCCCAGTGGGTTCGCCGCTGCCCGTGGATGGGTCAAGCCTCGGGGCACCCTGGCCCTCAAAAGCACTTTCCACGGCAACGTAGAGGTGAACCTGAGCACGTTGGTGGTGGACGAAATCACCCTGATCGGTTCCCGCTGTGGCCCCTTCGCTCCAGCCCTGCGCCTTTTGGAACGTGGCCTGGTAGACGTGGAATCGCTCATCAGTGCCACCTATCCTCTGGATGAGGGGCTGGCTGCCTTTGAGCAGGCGCAGGAGAAGGGGACACTGAAAGTGCTTCTTGAAATGGGGTAGGAGAACGCGAGCTGATATTTACATAATCATGCTGTGATGAAAAGTCCCTTCAAGGGGAGGAAGGCGCTATACCAGGCAATAGTGAGTTTCAGTAGATCACGAATTGCTCCCGCTGGACCACGGTCCAGTGGCCTGAACGCGGACTGTGGTCCGCTTTGAGCCTTAAATCGTGATCTACTGGGTTTGGGTAAGGAGCACTTACTGGGCCAACAACCTCTCGATGCGGGTCACGAGCTGATCTTCGGTCAGAGGGCCGATGTAGAGGCTGGCGACTTTCCCGTCCTTGATGAAAAAAGTCTCAGGCACCCCCTGGACGCGATAGGCCCGGGCGACCCTGTTGCCTGGGTCGAGGGCATTGGGGTAGGTGATGTCGAACTCGTCGAGGAAGGCCCGCGCTTTGCCCTCCGTGTCTTTGTAGGCGATGCCGATGAAGATCACGTCCTGGCCCTGGTACTCCTGCCAAACTTTCTCCAGGATCGGGGCTTCCTCACGGCAGGGCTTACACCAACTGCCCCAGAAATTGACCACGATCACCTGGTCACGGAGACTGGTCAGAGACAGTTGATCGCCGTCGAGCAGTTGCAGGCTGAAATCCGGAGCGGGGCCTTCGTTTAGGGGGGCACTCCCCGGCCCCGAAAGCAGGCCATAGCTCAAAAGCAAGAAGAAAGCAACGACGGCCACCCCGACGATGGTGTAAGCGACCTTCCCTTTTTGAACTTTCCCTTGAGCAGCCTCAGAAGTGCGCTCGGTCATTCGATCGGCCTCCAATTATCAGACACTACAACTTACTCCCCCATGATTTGCAGCACGAGCTGGCGGGAGCGCGGGCGGTTGTCAAAGTCAAGAAACACAATCTGCTGCCACGTGCCCAGGGTGAGTCTCTTGTTCACGAAGGGCACCGTCAGCGAAGCCCCCAGGAGCGAGGCCCGCACATGGGCGTGGCCGTTGCCATCGCCCCAGCGCCGGTCGTGCTGGTAAGGGATGTTGGTTGGCACCACGCGATCAAAGAGCCCACGCAGATCCGACACCAGCCCGCTCTCGTATTCCACCGTGGTCACTCCGCCCGTCGAGCCGGGCACAAAAACAGTGACCGTCCCATTCTTCATCCCCGTCTGGGCCACCTCATGGGCCACCTGGCGGGTGATGTCAATGATGTCGCAATTGCCTTTCGTTTTCAGCTCAATCCTTCTGGTCTGTACCATTTTCCGCCTCCCTTTTGGAATCGTCACGGCTAATTATACCTCAAATCCCTGCAAAGGGCTAGCGATGTTGTGTGGCTATGGGGAGCGTGGTATAATATGGTGATGTGAGCACAGGAGTCCCAGCGGCGCTGACGCTTCGGGAACGAGGAGGTGGGGGGAGGCCGTTTACTCCGCTGTGAGAAGGGTTTCGATTTCAGCGAAGACTTTGGCTAGTGAGGGCTTCTCTGCGGGCATAGCTGTTTCTGAGGGACCACGGTGTTTGTGCTCAGGGAACGTGGATAGATCAGGATGGTGTGGGGCGTTGTCATAGCGGAAGATATGTTGGTCGCCCTTGGTATATGTATAGGAGTAGCGAAGAACCTCGGGGAAACCTTGCGCTGTGCTGAGAACTTCTTCGATGGTCAGCCGTGAGCCGTCTCAGAAAAAGACACTGCCTTTGAACAGGCCATGATGGTCGTCAAAGGCTTTGCAGAGCACCGGTCGTTCCAAAAATCCAATCTTGCGGTTCTTTCAGATGCCGCGCTGGAGGCTATCAAAATAGTCGTGGATGTACATCAGGCAGCGGCCTCAACAGCATCCCTTTCGGATGTTAGCCGCTGGTAGATTTCATAGGCCCCAGCCCAAAGGATAAAGTCGCCACTGTCGCCCATCTCACCGCGTAGGAAGCGGTCATAAAAGTCGGCAGAACTCAAATCATACTTGTTTTCGTATTCTTCGAGATACTGGCACAATCCATCAAACCCGACTTGCTCAGCTTCTATCACCGCTTCTCGTGGGGAGATGGGCAGCGAGACGACCATAACCATTATTTGCTGGTCTTTTTCCAGGCCTTCCAGTTCCTTGGAGAGCCGGATGATGCCGTTGCCTTCGTAGATGGCTGGGATAGGCTCTTTCATTTTCGTGCCTCCTTACCAAATTCGTTATACATCAAATGGATACCATAAGCAAGCTGTTAGATACTGCATCGGTCAAGAGATTGGCCCTCGCACACGGCTTCGATAAAGTGGGCATCGTCTCGGCGGAGGATTTCGACTTTCCTGCCCGGGTGCACTCGGCCATCGTGCTGGGCTGTGCCACCCTGGACGAGGCCTACGATTACGAGATGTACATCCAATACCAGGGGCAGCGCAAGTGGCACAAAGCCATCTACACCTTGCTGGAGGCCCTCTCGGCGCGGCTGGCCTATACCTTGCGCCAGGAAGGTTGCCGGGCCGAGCATCTGACCTTTGAGGACAGCATTTCTGTCATAGATCTTAAGAAGGCAGCCGTGCTGGCCGGGCTGGGAACACTGGGGCTGAACAACGTGGTGGTCAACAAAGAGTACGGCCCGCGCATCCGCTTCGGGACCGTATTCACTGACCTGGAACTAGAGCCTGACCGTCCGCTGGACGACTACTACTGCTCCAGTTGTACCATCTGCTGGGGGGCTTGTCTCACCTGGGCCTTGGGCCCCAACGGCTTTGACCGCTCCCGTTGCATCGCCGAGTTCAACCCTACCCCAGAGATGCTGGAGCGACAGAGACAGATGTTGAAATTCCCCACGCCGGTCACCCGCCTGCAGTGCATCAGTTGTCTGACCTCCTGTCCCATCGGCAAGCGGCTGCCGGTGGAGATGTGGTTCGATGTGAGGAACAAGTGAGCGGCTTCGACGCCGACGGCAATCCACAATTCCATAAATTGGGACACTTTTTCCTGTCCATTGACATCGAACACTTTATTTCCCTTGACCAGTTCAAGGCCATTACCGGCGGCATCGTCCGTCAGTTACGAGCCTTGCACAAAGCGCCGGGCCAGGAGCGTATCTATACTGCTGGCGAAAAAGAGTGCGAGATGGAAAAGCACATTCGGGTTGATGGTGTGCCGGTCAATCCCAATCTGCAAAAGAACCTCAAGATCATGCAGGAAGAGCTGAGGCTCACCCAGTACGACCTCCCATTCTAAAGACCTGCCATGTCCCCTTGACAAAAGATCATAAGTGTGATATAAACAATCTGCACGAGCAAAGTGAATACTTACGCGAAAAGGAGGACATCCTATGGCTAATGTAACCTACGATCATGTCACCAAACGATTCGGCGATGTGGTGGCTGTCAACGACCTGGACATCCAGATCGCCGATAAAGAGTTCCTGGTCCTGGTCGGCCCCTCCGGCTGCGGCAAGTCCACCGCCTTGCGCTGCCTGGCCGGCCTGGAGGAGGTCACCAAGGGTACCATCTTGATCAACGACCGCGTGGTGAACGACGTGGCTCCCAAAGACCGCGACATCGCCATGGTCTTTCAGAGCTATGCTCTCTACCCTCACATGTCTGTCTACGACAACATGGCCTTTGGCCTCAAGCTGCGCAAGACTCCCAAGGACGATATTGACCGCCGGGTCAAGCAGGCGGCTCAGGATCTGGGCATCGAGATGCTGTTGGACCGCAAACCAAAGCAACTTTCCGGTGGTCAGCGCCAGCGGGTGGCCGTGGGGCGGGCCATCGTGAGGGAGCCCAGGGTCTTTCTGATGGATGAGCCTCTTTCCAACCTGGACGCCAAGCTGCGGGTGGAGGCGCGGGCCATGATCTCCAGGCTGCACCATCGGCTGGAGACCACTTTTATCTACGTGACCCACGACCAGGTGGAGGCCATGACCATGGGGATGCGCATCGCCGTTTTGAGGGATGGTATCCTGCTGCAGTTGGACACACCCCAGAATCTGTACGATAAGCCGGACAACATGTTTGTGGCCGGTTTCATCGGCAGCCCGGCGATGAACTTTTTCGATGCCACCCTGGTGGGGACCAAGGAGGAGATGTACGTGGACGCTGGCACCTTCAAGGTGAAGCTGCCGCCGGGGAAGGCTGCTCCTGTGGCCGAATATCTGGGCAAGGAAGTGGTCTTTGGGGTGAGGCCCGAGGACATCCACGACCGGCAGTATGCGCCGCCGGGGATTACGGCTGCGCCTTTGAGGGTCAAAGTGGACGTGACGGAGTTGATGGGCAACGAGATCTTTGTCTACCTGTTGATGGAGCAGAAGAGCTTTATTGCGCGGGTTGACCCTCGTACACGGGCTGCGATTGGCCAGGATTTGGACGTGGTCATGAACATGGACAACGTCCACCTCTTTGACTGCCAGACAGAGAGAGCCATTCGTTAGGCCATTCATGGACTTGGAATGCAAATGCACAATTCTCAACTCATAGGATTGTGAGCAGAATTGTGCATTTGTGTTTGGATTGAAAGGAGAGATCGCGCCTGACTTTGTGGAAACTGCAAATCGCTGGCGACAGCAAGATCGTCATGCTGGTTATTGACGGCGAGTATTTTACATAAAAAGCTCCAGTCTCTGCAATGGCTGGAGCCTTTTGAGTGTCAAAGTCAAACCTTAAAATTTTCCGGGGGTACTAGACAAGAAGGCAAAAGTGGTGTATAATAGGTGATAAGTGGCGGAAAGTGG
>SOHZ01000658.1 GCA_004377365.1 Anaerolineales bacterium
TGGTCTTGGTGTAGTTCTTGCGCCCCTCGGGCAGGGGCAGCTCGTAGTACCAGATCTCCTTCGTGGGACCGTCGCGCTGGAAGAAAAGAAGGTTAGTGGGGATGCTGGTGTAGGGGGCAAAGACGCCGTTGGGCAAGCGGACGATGGTGTGCAGGTTGAAACTCTCCAGCAAATCCTGCTTGATGCGGGCAGCCACGCCGTCGGCAAAAAGCGGGCCGTTGGGCAACACCATCGCGCACCGCCCGCCTGGCCTGTCGCCCTTAGGCCGTCTCAGGCTGCGCATGATGAACTGGAGAAAGAGCAGGGCCGTCTCCGAGGTGCGGGTGCCTTCGGGAAAGCTGGCCTGGATGCCGGCCTCTTCCTCGCCGCCAAAGGGCGGGTTGGTCACGATGACGTCGTAGCGCTGGCGGTCGGTGATCTCGTGCAGGGGCCGGGCCAGGCTGTTGTCGCGCACCAGGTTGGGATACTCGATGCCGTGCAGCAGCAGGTTCATCATGCCCAGCAAGTAGGGCATGGGCTTTTTCTCGGTGCCGTACAGGGTGCCGGTCTGGAGCGTCTCCCGGTCCTCGATGGTCCGCTGCTGTTTCTTCATGTGCTCGTAGGTTTCCACCAGGAAGCCGCAGGTGCCAGCGGCGGGATCGTAGACCGTCTCGCTAATCTGGGGAGCCATCCGTTCGACCATAAAGCGCACCACGGGGCGGGGGGTGTAGAACTCGCCGTTGGTGCCGGCCGCGTCGCGCATCTCGCGCAACATACTCTCGTACAGGTGCGACAAGGTGTGGATGTCGTCGCTGACGTTAAAGTTGATGCGGTTGACCAGGTTGACCACGTCGCGCAGCAGGTAGCCGCTGAGCATGCGGTTGTAGGTCTCGCGAAAGATGGCAGCCATGACGTCGCGCTGATCGTTCTCTGCGGTGCCCACCAGCCCGCGCAGGTAAGGAAAGAGGTCGCTGTTCACAAAATCCAACAAATCGTCGCCGGTGCGGCCCCGGTCCTCGTCGGCAGCCCAGTCGCGCCAGCGATAGGGAGCCTCGATCACGTCGCGGTACTTGCCCCCCAACAGCAGGCGGCGTTGCTCCAGGTCGTCAAAACACTTGAGGAACAGGATCCACGACAATTGCGGGATGCGGTCCACGTCGGTGCTGAGTCCGGCGTCCTTGCGCATGATGTCGCGGGCCGTTTTGATGGCCGATGACAGTTCGGATTTTCTCATGGGTCTCCTTGTGATGGTGTTGGTTTGCCAGTTGCCAGTTGCCAGGAATTGGAAATTCCTGGCTGAAACTGAGAAGTGCCCTCAGGCACTAGACCAAGGCCCTGAGGGGCCTTTTCAGGTTCAGACGGCGAATTCCATTCAGCGGCTGGTTATTCGGCAACTATTCGGCTGCCTGCGGTCCAACGTTCCAGTGGTGTGTCTGTCCCCATTCGTCAACAAGATTGCCTTCGGCATGATGCTGCTTTTGGTGTTCGATATAGGCGATGACACGTGGCACGTCCTGCTCCGAAACCGAGAAGACACCATAACCTTCTTGCCATTCAAATGGGCGTTTGAACTCCAAGGAAATGAAACGGGAGCTACTCCCCTTGAGTTGTTTCATAAAGTCCGCCGGTGAAACGGCAGGTCGCACCGCTGCCAGCACATGTACATGGTCCATCGTGCCATTGATGACAAACAAGGGCACGTACATCTTCTTGGCTTCGGCGTGTAGGAAGCGATAGACGTTGGGCTCAATGTCTGGTATCAGCAGAGGCTCATGGTTCTTGGTTGTCCAGACGAAATGATAGAACAGACGCCAGTAGGCCATATGGATCCTCCTTCGGTAGGCCAAAGATTGGAAATCCCTAGCTCAGGCGCTGAATTAGGCCCTGAGGGGCCTTTTTCAGCTTCAGGCGGCGAATTCCATTCGGCGGTCTTGGCGCCGG
>SOHZ01000438.1 GCA_004377365.1 Anaerolineales bacterium
TATTATACTCGCATTCTCTCTACAAAGCCACTTAACACCTTGCTACCTATGAGCGCTCTTCAAATAGAAATCCCGGCGGAGATTGACCCCGCCGGGATTTGCTTGTGGCTTCCATCTCTACCAACCATAGAGCTTTTTCACATCAGATGCCTGAGGGCCCTTGGGGCTGTTTTCGATGGTAAACTCCACTCGCTCGCCCTCTTCCAGGTTGCGGAAACCCTCACCCTGGAGAGCCGAGTAGTGGACGAAGACATCATCGCCGTCTTCGCGCTCGATGAAGCCATAGCCCTTGGCGCGGCTGAACCACTTGACCGTGCCGACGGTTCTTTCACTCACTATTAGTACACCTCCTTCCCCATGATGCTGTAGGGCGGAGTGAGTCTGTCCCTTGTCCTGCCCGCCAGGGCCGCTTCCAGCCTGACCCTACAAAGAAACCGCCCAGGGGCGTAAGAAGCTTGGGCGGTTCATCGTGCATTTACCACCGTTGTGGTACAGGCGATCTCCGAAACAAGAACTTACTGCGTCCTACGTAATTATCATATCACATCTACTGGTTCTTGTCAAATTAGCTAACATTGAGGATCAAGACATCACCGGAGCATAAGGCGTTCGTAGATAATGACTGCTGGATCCAGATATTGGCGCGGAACATGGTACAGAACGTAATGGTCAAATTCATAGGCGCTATAGGCTCCCTCAGGAACACCCATGTCGTGCAAAAGGTCAGCAAATTCATGGGCCGTCCACTGCGTGCCAAAAAGACCATAACTGAAAAAGGCAAAATAGCGATCATCTTTTTCGCGCTTTCGGAAAATATAGTGCGTGGGCAAGACTTTATCAAGAACATCCTTGTACACATTGAATCTGTAGCAGCCAATAGGCACAGAAATCACCTGCTCGTTACTTTCAAAGGTTATCGAATGCGCAATCCAATAGTTAGCGATCGGATGGTGAATTTCATTGTCAATCAGATACTGGATCAGTTGCTTATCCTTAGGCCAGAGGCCGTGGTCTGGATCGAGACTTTCTGAAAACCAAATGCTTGAGGCCATGTTCAAGGCCAGCACCACGACCAAAACAGAGTAACTCAAAACCTTTTTGTTAGAATAGAGCCAGTTCAGAAAACATGCTCCAGCAATTGGGAGAAAGACAAAAATCGGTGTCAGGTACCGCGGTTCGCGAACTAACCCGCGATATTTGCTGGTGGCAAAAATTATAAGCGTCAAGAGAAACTGAAGGAACACAACGTCAATACGTGTGAGTGCCCATCGCCGTCTACCTTTCTGTCCTAACCAAAGACGCACACGCGCCCCAATTGTATAGAGCACAGCGAACAGCCAAAAGCTCACCAGGATCACGACTATAGATCGTCGCCACAGACTCGTTTCATACTCCCAAAGAGATCCGCCCACCAAAACAGGCACAGACTCTTTGGCCACCTGAAGAAGTGTCCCGGGAATCTGCAGGACTCTCGACCATAACGGCTCGCTCGAGCCAACGAAAAGAGAGGCGTAAGAAATCCAGTTGGAAGCACCGGCCATTCCTCCAGCAGCCCGCAGTTCGGGAAATGTATTGAAGAGAATTGCAGGTACGCTGCCGACCACGAAGCAAAGAAAAAAGACCAGGAAAGTGGTCCGGAAAAAGCATATCCTATCACGCAAGAACAGAATAATCCAAACCGCTCCTATGAATGAGATGATTAAAGGGAATACCCAAAAACCAATTCCCATAGCCAATCCCAGGAGCCCATAGGACACATGCTCGCGGAGTACCGTTCCCTTCGCAGTGTTGAGTTGCCTGGCGAAAAGAATGTCATCACACAAGAGTATGGTGACAACGCCAAATACCATCATGAGAAGATATTCAGCGCAGGCGTGGACCAACCGCATCGCAAAAAAAGGTGGGCAAAAAACCGAGAGAGCCAAAGTGATCAGCCCGATTCTCTCACCACCTATACGTTTGGCCTGTAGGTAGACCAGATAGGCAAAGATCAGCGACACCCCCATGGTAACGGTCTTGAAAACCAGGTTTGATACCCCAAACAGATAGAAAACCGGTGCAACGAGATATGTGATAAGGGCTCCGGCCCGCTCTTGTCCCCACATAAAGATAGGAAATTGACGACGAGTGATGATGTGCTTGGCCATTAATCCAAAGACTGCCTCGTCAGACTGCATAAAAGCGGAGTGTGCGTGAATGAAGTAGAGACGGAAGGCTGCCCCGGCCAGAAACAACAGCAATATGATGATAAAGTGTTTGCGACTACGCACTGAAGTGCCCGTCGTAAATTCAATCACACGTCTTCCTGATGACACTTTCATCTCCATTGTGCTCTGATCGCGGTATTATGAGCTACCACTCTCGAAACATAAGAACCGAGAAAACCGGCACAGCCGGTGACCAGAACCTTTTTGTTCGTCCAGAACGACATTCGACTACTCCCCATCAATTTCCAAATTCGCAATTAAAAGAAGTGAACGTTGCCCACCCCTTTGTAAATGAACCCTGCTACCTGTGCCTTTTCCTTTTCAAAGATATTACGTCCGTCAACCAGAACCGGTATCCGAAGCTGTGTTTTCAGGTCTCTCAAGTTCAGTTCACGGTATTGGTCATGGGCTGCCATGACCACCACGCAATCGCTGCCGGTTACCACTTTTTCCAACTCATCGTTGTAGCCCTTGACGTAAGGATCGTGCACTGCCACCTCAGCGCCGAGTTCCTCCAACCGCGTGACAAAGGGGATGGTGGGCGAATTACGGGTGTCATCCGTGTTCTCCTTGTAGGCATAACCCAGGACCGCTATACGCGCTCCTTGCACTTTTTTACCGACCTCACGCAAGGCCCCTTCCACCAGTTCGACCATGTGCAGGGGCATGCTGTCGTTGATGGCTCGGGCTGTGGGGATCAGCCTAGCTTTAAAGTCATCACCGGTCCCGTGGATCAGCAGCCATGGGTCCTTGGGTATGCAATGCCCTCCTACCCCCGGCCCCGGCAGGTGCATGTCCCGCTGAGGAGACTTGTTCACCAGTTGCCGCACCTCCCACACATCGGCACCTACACTCTCGCACAGGAAGGCTACCTCGTTGGCAAAAGCAATCTGTACATCTCGATACGTGTTCTCAACGGTCTTGACCAATTCGGCGGTGAGGCAGTCAGTGGGGTCTAAATCGGCCTTAACGATGCAGCGGTAGAGCTCCACCGCCGCCTGGGCAGTCTCAGGACTCATACCGCCGACCACTCGGCTACAGTTCTCTATGTTGGCCAGCAACCTGCCGGGCATGACCCGCTCCGGGCAATTGGACAGATAGAAATCCTCGTTCACTTTCAGACCAGATGCTTCCTCCAGAATGGGCTTAACCACTGTCTCCATTGTCCGAGGAGCAATGGTTGATTCGATGATGACCAAAGTCCCAGCCTGCAAATTCTGCCCCAATCCTTGCAAAGTGGCCCGCAACGCTTCATAGCCCGGCTTCTTGGTAGTCTTATCTACTGGTGTCTCTACAGCGATCAGGGCTACTCGCGCCTTCCGGCACACTTTGTAGTCTGTAGTCGCCTTCAATCTACCCTGCCGAATGACCTCGGCCAAGAGTTCCGGCAACCTGGGTTCTTTGCCTTCAATGGGACAAATTCCCTGGTTGATCTGTGCTATCTTCCCAGAGTCGCGCCGTATTCCCGCCACTTGAAAACCAGCTTTGGCAAACATGCAAGCCACAGGCAAGCCTATGTAGCCCAGACCGACAACGACAATTCGAGCTTCCCTACGGCGGATAGCCTCAATCAAATTCTCCATAGGTTTAGGACATCCTTTCCCTTAAAGGCAAGAAAATCTACCCCTGAACAATGAGAGGAATTCCTTATTCCTGTTCCCTGCATCCGAACTGAGTCTCACCCCTCTGTCGCACCAGGCAGTACCTCCACCGAGCCCAGCACAAGGTGATCTGCCTGTACCGTTCCGCTGCTGATCTGAAGCCGTTCCATTGTCGAGAACAGATACAGACCCACTTGGAGCGAATAGCGGCCTGTTGGGATGTCTGCCGGGACATCAATCAAATGCACATCTTCGATTACCTCTCCCTCTTTCCACTTTGAAGTCGGATACAACCCGGCTGCAGGCTGTCTATCATGCTGGGAGTAAATGCGACCGGCCTGGTCTACCAGATGAACAAAGACGGTGTAATCTTGATCCATTTCGGCTAGGGATTGCCAATATAAGGTCACATGTAGCCTTCTACGCGGGGCTATCCTCCCATTCTCAGGGCTCCTCGCATAACCCAGAAGTTCAACCTGATCGCCAAAACTAGCCTCTAGAGGCTGCGCAGTGGATGGGAGTCTTGTATGGCGACGCCTACTCAGTGTAACATCGCTCAGAGCAATACTGACGTCCCGCGAATCACCATTATGAAGGACAGAGTCTATCACTTCCGCTCCTGGGTACGTGTTGAACGTGAATGTATTCCGCCCCGCTTTCAGAGTCACGTCCGGGAGCGAGAATAACTTTGCAGGCTCTACCGGAACTATCAGTTCGGCCAGTGATTCCCCATTGTGAAAGATCTGCAGAATTCTCTCACGGGCGAAGGACCAACTGGTGAAATTCACATCTACTTTTACATCATGTTCCCATGGATTTTCCAGGTTCACCTGGCCGTCATCGCGCATCCAATACCACCAATGGTCACTATGGGCTTCTATGTCGTAAAAAGCACTGCCGAAAGAGACTGAAACGTCACATGGAGGTGCGCTCAACTCATACAACTTGAGCCAACTGCTACCCCCAGGTTTTGGATACACACCGAGCAATTGTGCTCCTGGATTAAGCACGGCGAAACCCGTGTTGTCTCGGGGGATATTCAAAACCATGAAGACATTGCCTGCCTTTCCCATCTCGTCCCAAGATAAGGGTTTAGAGAGATTCTCTAACTTTACAGTAACCCAGAGATCATCGTGGAAATACATTGACAATGCATCCCCTGGGATTCCTCCAGACGAATTTGCTATCACCTTCACTCTCTTGCCATTTGCTTGCTCTCTTATACAAGTGACAACCTCTGGAATGCCATATCCAGCGGGCCACCCCTCGATATATTGCACTCTGTCTACCCGTGGCAGCGGCGCTTGTGTTGGATCACTCAAAATCGCGTGGTCAAAACCGATAGACGGAATAGAAAGGGGGATAAGGAAGCCGGCCAGGAAGACATCCCGAGTAACGCCTAATGTATGGGGGGAGAGATTGCTTCGCTTATCAAGCAAGGATGCAACCCCATCAGCTATTTCCACAATCCCCCAGGCCGCAAGCACTAATAATGGACTGACGACGAACAGGAAGAAACGAGGGGGAAGCCAGCCTTTTGAAGAGCCAACGAGTCCCAGAAAGGGCATAAGGCAAAGCACCGAAAGCAATAGGCCCCTTTTATCCTTTCTGTACATTGCTATGACAAGCGAAATCCCACAAATTAACAAAATGGGAAGGATCAGGTAAGGCTCAAGGTCACTTAATGCCACTATTGCGTTTTTCTTTGTCAGCTCCATCCAGGCAGAGACGGTAAGTCCTGAGGTTGCAACAGAGAAATCTTTCACTTTTCCGGTGAATTCCATCAACGATGGATGAAACAATACAGGCAAGACCATTAAGACAGGAAAACAATAGGATAATAGCAATCTCTTTACCAATCCGCCTTTATGGGCTTTTGGGATTAGAAGGGAAGTCATCAAAGGTACTGACAGAAAAAACGCTCCTGGAAGCTTGGATAACATTCACAAACCCATTGACAGGCCCATACACAGGGCATCTGCCAGACAATCCCTCTTCATCAACAGCAAACTGAATAACAAAGT
>SOHZ01000385.1 GCA_004377365.1 Anaerolineales bacterium
CCCGACCGCCGCCGCCGGCGACGCTAACTGGGGCACCAACGATGGGCTGACGCGCAACGGACTGGATGCCGACGGCTACCCCATCAACGGCACCCCCAAGGCGGCCAGTTCTGCCTCCACCCCGACGTCCACGTCCACGCCGACGCCGACAGCCACGTCCACGCCGATGACCACCCCATCTCCCACACTGGCTCCGCTAAGTGTAGTCATCAATGAGGTGGCCTGGGCCGGGAGTGGGGCCAGCTCAGCCGACGAGTGGATCGAGCTCAAGAACAACACTAGCAGCCCTGTCACTCTCATCGGCTGGACCCTGGTGGCCGCCGATGGGACGCCCAATATAGCCCTCACCGGAACCATACCGGCGGATGGCTATTTCCTGCTGGAGCGAAGCGCCGACAATGCTGTCAGTGACATCCCTGCTGACCAAATCTACACCGGCGTCCTGAACAACGCTGGCGAGTCCCTCACCTTACGAGATGAGAGCCTGAACGTGATAGACACGGCCAACGCCGATGGCGGCGGCTGGCCTGGTGGGACGACAAGCGCCGGCAGCCCACCCTGCGCCAGCATGGAACGCCTGGACCCGACCGCCGCCGCCGGCGACGCTAACTGGGGCACCAACGATGGGCTGACGCGCGACGGACTGGATGCCGACGGCTACCCCATCAACGGCACTCCCAAGGCGGCCAACTCTGCCTCCACCCCGACGCCCACACCCACTTCGTCTCCCACGTCCACGCCGACGCCGACAGCTACGTCCACACCGACGCCGACAGCCACGTCCACGCCGACGCCGACAGCCACCTCCACGCCGACGCCCACTCCGTCTCCCACACTGGCTCCGCTAAGTGTAGTCATCAACGAGGTGGCCTGGGCTGGGACCGAGGCCAATACCGCCGACGAGTGGATCGAGCTTAAGAACAACACCAGTAGCTCCATCACTCTCACCGGCTGGACCCTGGTGGCCGCCGATGGGACGCCCAATATAGCCCTCACCGGAACCATACCGGCGGATGGCTATTTCCTGCTGGAGCGAACCGACGATAACACCGTCAGTGACATCCCTGCTGACCAAATCTACACTGGCGCGCTGGGCAATGCGGGTGAATCCCTGACCCTGAGAGATGAGAGCTTGAATGTGATAGACACGGCCAACGCTGACGGTGGCGGCTGGCCCGGCGGGACGACAGGCGCCGGCAGCCCACCCTACGCCAGCATGGAGCGTCTGGATCCCACCGCCGCCGACACTGACGCCAACTGGCACACCAACGACGGCCTGACCCGCAATGGGCTCGACACCGACGGCAATCCCTTGAATGGAACGCCGAAAGCGGCCAATTCGGTTCCATCGCCAGCTCCTCCCCTGGCAGTAGTCATCAGCGAGGTGGTCTACGATGGCATCACACCCTCCACCGAAGGCGACGAGTTTGTGGAGATCTACAATCCCTTGACCATCATGGTCAGCCTGGAGGACTATAAAGTCGGCGATGAGGAAACCCAAGGCGGTGGTGAGGGGATGTACCGCTTCCCGCCGGGCACGGTCATCGCCCCAGGCACCTGCCTGGTGGTGGCCCGCAACGCTGCCCAGTTTCAGGCCCACTTTGGCTTCTACCCCGATTTCGAAATGCGCACCTCCGGCTCTGGCTACACCGATACCCCTGGCGTGCCGGACATGACCCGGTACACCGCCTGGGGAACCGGCAGTTGGGCTCTGGCCAATGACGGCGACGAGGTCCTGCTTCTGGGTCCCTCCGATGTGATAGTGGATGCTGTGGCCTTTCGCAATGGCGCATACGTCACTATTGGCGTGACGGGCACGGTCTCGGCCCCGGAACCAAAGTCATTTCAAAGGGTGGAAAACTGGGACAGCAACGACATGCAGGCCGACTTTGTCATTGACCAGCCGGGCCCTGGCTACCCCCTCCTCGTGCCCGAGCCACCCAACCCACCTCCTCCACCCGCTTCTCTGCCCGGTGGGATGCAAGGTTATTTCGGCTGTTTACACTCCCACTCTACTTATTCTGGTGGTTCTGGTCCCCCTCGCTACGCCTTCGCCGTGGCCCGGGCTAACAATCTGCACTTCCTGGCCCTCACCGACCATTCCCACTGGTTCAATCACCTCCAGTGGTCCGACATCTTGACCCAGGCCCAGGTCGCCACTGTAGACGGGGCCTTTGTGGGCCTGCGGGGCTTTGAATGGAACTCCCACGAACAGGGTCACAGCGACGTCTTTGCCACTGACACCTACATCTCCCGCGAGAATCCCCCTTACGACACCCTGGCTGGTTTCTACGCCTGGTTGGCTACTCAACCGGAGGCCATCGCCCAGTTCAATCACCCGTGGGGCCCTCCCTACGACACAGGCTTTGACAATTTCGCCTACGACGCGGCGGCCGCGCAGAAGATGGCCCTGCTGGAAGTGGGCAACGGCAGCAGGGAAGAGTATCGCACTTTCGAGGAGGCTTATCTCCGCGCTTTGGCTATCGGCTGGCGGGTGGGAGCAACCAATAACGGCGACACCGAGACGCCAGACTGGGGTCTCAACGCCCCCCATCGCACAGGCATCGTGGCCCCGGCCCTGACCCGAGGCGACCTCATGGCTGCTTTGCGGGCGCGGCGCACCTTTGCTACCGAGGACAGCAACTTGGCCCTGACGTTGCGCTCTGGAGAGTCCTGGATGGGTTCCACTATTTCCTCCACAGCGACCATCGCCTTCAGCATTGACTTCTACGACCCCGACAGTGAGGCCATCACCTTGGAATTATTCGACCGCTCGATCCTCGTCGCCGCCACCTCCATCAGTGGGGTCATCTCTGACACCTGGACGGTCACGTGCTGTCACCCTGCCGCAGTTGATCTACCACAGCCTGCCGTCAATGGGGCTATATCTGACACCTGGATGGTTGCCGTCCCTAGCGCAGCGGGACACTTTTACTTCGCCAGAGCCACCCAGGCCGACGGCGACCAGGCTTACACCAGCCCCCTCTGGACAGAGGGAACGGCGGTTCCTGAACCCATCGCTCTCAACGAAGTCCTGCCCGAGCCCAGATACGAGGATTGGAACGGCGACGGCGTCGTTGACTCTGACGACGAGTGGATCGAGCTGTACAATCCCGGCGAGAGGGCCGTGGGTCTGGGTGGATGGCAACTGGATGATGTGAGAAATGGCGGCAGTTCGCCTTACGTCATCCCTTTCGGCACCGTTATTCAGCCCAAGGGTTTCTTGGTCTTCTTCAAGCGAGAGACGGGTATTGCTTTGAACAACGATGGGGATTGGGTGCGCCTCCTCTACCCTGATGGCAGCGAAGCCGACGTTTTTCATTACGCCAGCAGCCCTGGCGACGACCGCTCCTGGAGTCGCGTTGTTGATGGCATCGGGGGATGGACCCAGTTCTTCGATATCACTCCGGGAGAGCCCAATCGCCCATTCCCGCCGGAGCCTACGCCAACCCCCTTCCCTTTATTCACCATCGCCGAAGCCAGAGGGCAGCCCTCCGGAACCACAGTGACCGTCCGTGGCCAGGTCACCGTGCCCCCGCCCCTCTTTGGCGAGAAGACCCTCTACATCCAAGATTCTACAGGGGGCATCATGATCTACACAAGCAAAAACGACCATCTTCCCCTGGCCGAGGGCGATTGGGTGGTGCTCAGAGGTGAGGCTTATGATTACCACGGCGAGCGAGAGATCAGAATCTACTCGGACAGTGACCTTCTCCTGCATCAGGGTGCCGGGGAACCCCTGAAACCCACAGTGCTCAAGACAGGTCAGGTGGACGAAGAACACGAGGGCCTTTTGGTCATGATCGCTGGCTGGGTGGTTGGCTACGAGCGGTATGCCATCCATCTCGACGATGGCACAGGGTCGGTGCGGGTCTATATCAAACAAGGGACGGATATCAAGAAACCGTGGGTGGAAGAGGGCCAGACATTTAGCGTCATTGGCATCGTCAGCCAATATGCAAAAGAGAAGCCTTATGAGGGCGGGTATCGTCTTTTGCCGCGCTACCCGTCCGATCTCCTGCAACTGCCCTCATACCTGCCGGAGACAGGAGCACTGAGGTGAGAGTGTGACACCTTGTCTATCCAACCTTCATTCATGCATCCTCCACACTATATTCATGCAATCTTTACGCACCACAGAGGAGATTTGTGATATAATAGTTAAAGGGAGCGAACTTGATCGGATAACCTCTCATTCCAGCGTACCATCAGCCCTCCCGATCAGGTCTCCCTAGTCTAGTTTCTGTCTGGAAACTATCTCTGGCTGCTGCCCAACCGAAGTGTTAACGCTCTGAGCGTGAGTTGCAAGGCCCTACTCGCCTAAAAACAGGCAAAATCGGCTCTATAGAGGCTTCCGGCCTTGTAAGCGGATGCCAAAGCAGCCGGGAGCCTTGCCAGAGTAGGGTTTCCAGACAAGAACTAGTCTAGTCCGCCATCTTCTATCTTTTCATCGTCGCCTACATCACACTAACCATAGTTTAGATGGCGGTAATATAAGAGACCCGCTACGCAAGAAGCGGGTCTCTTGTTTTATCCACTCAAGATTTCAATTCAACTGGCCCAAAGTTGGGGGATTGCGCTTCTATCCTCGGCTGCTTCCAAGACCACCATCAGCTTGAGGCGTGCCTTCTGACCATTGAGCCCGTTGGCAAAGAGGACACCGGCCCCGCGCAAGTCATTGTAAGCGCCTTCGTAGCCGTAGCCATCCCACACACGGCCGCTGGGGCAGCGGGAAGCGATGACCACCGCCACCCCCGCCTCGACGGCCTGGCGGATGGTGGGCATCCACCAGGGCGGCACCCTACCCCCACCCAGAGCCTCAATGACTACCCCTTTGACCCCTTTCTCTATAGCGTATTTCAAGAAGCTTTCGTCCAGGCCCACAGCCAGCTTGATGAGAACCACGTTGGACTCGAGTCCGCCGCCGGGGATCCATTGCCTCGTCACTCGTTGGCCGATGACCACCTCGTCGCCGTCCACCCGGCCCAGGGGACCGAAGGAGAGGGACTTGAACGTGTCCACGCTCTGGGTGTGGGCCTTGGTCACAAAGCGGGCGGCGTGGATCTCGTCGTTCATGACGATCATGGCCCCCAGCCTTCTGGCCTGGGGTGAGGCCGCAACCCGCACCGCAGCGACCAGGTTGGCTAAGCCCTCGTAGCCGATCTGCGAAGCGGTGCGCATGGCTCCGGTCAGAACCATAGGCTTTTCGCCTGGCACGGTCAAATCCAGGAGGTAGGCCGACTCTTCCATGACGTCGGTGCCGTGGGTGACGACCACGCCATCTACCTCCGGCTTATCCAGCAGCTCTGCCACCCGGCTGCGCAGCCCCCACAAGGTGTCCAGGGCGAAATGGGCGCTGGGCAGGTTACAATACTCCTCGACCCGGAGTTCAGGTAGGCCCGGTGGCAGAGCGGCCAGGAAATCGCTGCCGTCCAAAGTGGGCACCGCCCCGCCTGCTGCCTCGTCGCGCTTCATGGCGATGGTGCCGCCGGTAGTCAGAATGACAATAGTGGGCATGGATTGTCTCCTCGATAGAATGGCTCATTTCCATTCAGTATATCACAAAAGAGCCAAAAGGGAAATCTCTTCCACTGCACCCGTCCAGAGCCCCCGGCCTCGGCCAGGAGGGCGTACAGGTCACGACAGTTGGGCGGTGGGCCGAAAGCAAAAGCCGTCCTGTGATCAGGACAGCTATGGTTTCTTCTGTAGTGATGGAGAATTCAGCTAACGCTCGGGGTCAGCGGCGCGGGGCCAAGCCCCCCCGCCCCCGACCCCCCGTGTTTGCGCCCGGCCTTTTGGCCCCAACGGGGCCCCGGCCCC
>SOHZ01000301.1 GCA_004377365.1 Anaerolineales bacterium
TTTGCCCTTGTGAAAACGAGATTCTTCGCGCTTCGCGCTCAGAATGACACCCTTTAAAGTTGCCTGATAGCAAGATGTCGGGTAACGAAATGCACCCTGTCAAGTCTGTCATTCTGAGCGACCGCAGGGAGCGAAGAATCTACGTTGCACTGAGAGAACGAGATTCTTTCCTTCGGCTTCGCTCAGGACAGGCTCGCCTTGCTCCTCAGAATGACAACCGGAAGGGGGGCTCGAATCCAAATGCGATTGCCTTCCTTGGTTCCTTTGATCTTATTGCACTTTCTCAGGATATAGGCCACTACTTTTCTTGCCAGATTGCGGCTAATCGAGTACAATACAGACTCAGTAGATCACGATTTGAGGCCCAAAGCGGACCACAGTCCGCGTTTAGGCCGCTGGACTGTGGTCCAGCAGGAGCAATTTGTGATCTACTGAGTCTGCGAGATAAATGGTCTTTGCCTATTACTACAACGTGACTTCGTTTCAGAAACCAGGTTTTTGATGTTCTACAGACAAGATTGGATTGGCTAGAGACCCTATCTGGAGGATAAAAGCTTTCTTTGACCTGAAAAACCTGGTTTCTTTGTTATGCCAAAATGACGTTGTAGTACTATTGCGAACACTACCATAAGAAGCTGTAAGAGAGGAAGACAGCACGGCATGAAAGAGAACGAAGACTGGCATAGCCAGAGCGTGGAGAAAGTCATTGAGGCCCTGAACACCCATCCCGGCCGGGGCCTGAGCACAATGGAGGCCCAGGCTCGCCTGGCTCAATACGGCCCCAACCAGCTCCAGGAACGACCCCGTCCCACCTTCTGGCGTATGCTCCTCGGTCAGTTCGACAATTTTTTGGTCCTGATCCTCATCTCGGCCAGCGTGGTTTCCTTCCTGTTGGGCGAATACGTTGATGCTGGAGCTATCATGGCCATCGTCATCCTCAATGCCATCCTGGGCGTGGTCCAGGAGTCCAAAGCGGAGGAGGCCCTGGCTGCCTTGAAGAAGCTGGCCGCCCCCGAAGCCCAAGTTGTCCGCGACGACCATCTGATCACCGTAGCGGCCCAGGAGTTGGTGCCTGGCGACCTCGTGACCCTGGGGGCCGGTAACTATGTGCCGGCCGACGTGCGTCTCATTGAAAGCTTTAACCTCAAAATTGACGAGGCTTCTCTGACAGGAGAATCGGTGCCCGTCCAGAAAAAGGCTGACGCCGTGCTGAGCCGGAATATACCCCTGGGCGACCGCCACACCGTGGCCCACATGAGCACCCTGGTCACTTACGGACGGGGGCGGGGAGCGGTGGTGGCTACCGGCATGGACACTGAGATCGGCCTCATCGCCGAGATGATCCAGACTTACGAGGAGGAACCCACCCCCCTCCAGGTCAAGCTGGACCAGTTGGGCAAATGGCTGGGCGCAGCCTGCCTGGCTATCTGCGCCGTCATCCTGGTCATCGGCCTGCTGCGCGATACCCGGACCGGGGTGATCCTCACCGATGGCCTGTCAACCTACTGGCAAGCTTACCAGCACAAGATCGTAGAACTGTTCATGACCGCCGTCAGCCTGGCCATCGCCGCCGTGCCTGAGGGATTGCCAGCCGTGGTCACCATTGGCCTGGCCCTGGGTATGCAGCGCATGATCAGTCGCCACGCTCTCATCCGCAAGCTGCCAGCCGTGGAGACCCTGGGTAGCGCCTCGGTCATCTGCTCCGACAAGACTGGCACCTTGACCCAGAACGAGATGATGGTCGTGCAAATGTACGTTGATCAGACCCTGCTGAGCATCAGCGGTGAGGGTTACAGACCCATGGGGGAAGTGCAAGAGGCTGGACGGCGCGCCGAGTTGCGCCACTATCCCAGCGCCCGGCCCCTCCTGCAGGCCGCGCTCCTCTGCAACGACGCCCAACTGGAGCGAGAGCCGGCAGACGACGGCTCTTCCACCGACAACTGGCGCATGGTGGGCGACCCGACCGAGGGGGCGCTGGTGGTGGCTGCGGCCAAAGCCGACCTGTGGAAGGACAAGGTGGAAACAGTCTATCCTCGCCTGGCCGAGGTGCCCTTTGACTCTGAACGGAAGCGCATGAGCACCATCCATCCGGTGCCTGAGGATGCTGGTGAAGGGGCGCTGAAATCTTGGGCCGAGGGCCTGGGTCCCTACGTCGCCTACGTCAAAGGCGCTCCCGACATCATCCTGGAGCTATGTAACCGTGTCCTGGAGGATGGCCGCGAGTTTCCCTTGGACGAGGGCCGGCGCCAGCGCATCCTGGAAATCAACGCCGCGCTGGCTTCCAACGCCCTACGCGTCCTCGGGGTAGCCTACCGCTCACTGAACGAGGTGCCCGAAAACCCGACTCCCGAAGCGGTGGAACGCGACCTGGTTTTCATGGGGCTCGTGGGCATGATTGACCCAGCCCGCCCCGAGGTCAAAGAGGCCATCGCAGTGGCCCGAAAGGCAGGGATCAAAACGGCGATGGTCACCGGTGATTACAAAAACACCGCCGTGGCCATCGCCCATGAGTTGGACCTCATCACCCACGAGCACGAGGGACGGGTGCTGACCGGCGCCGAACTCGACGAGATGGACGAGGTAGCCCTGGCCGAGATAGCAGAGGAGGTGGACGTCTATGCCCGCGTCTCACCCCAACACAAGGTCAAGATCGTCGAGGCTCTCAAAAGGTGTGGCCACGTGGTGGCCATGACTGGCGACGGGGTCAACGACGCCCCGGCCCTGAAGCGAGCTAACATCGGCGTGGCCATGGGCATCACCGGCACCGATGTCTCCAAGGAGACGGCAGACATGGTGCTAACCAACGACAACTATGCCTCCATCGTCTCGGCTGTGGAAGAGGGACGCATCATCTACTCCAACATCCGCAAGTTCGTCTATTATCTCATCTCCTGCAACATGGGCGAGATCATGATTATTTTCCTGGCCATGCTGGCCGGACTGCCCTTGCCCTTGACGGCCATCCAACTGCTGGTTTTGAATCTGATCACCGACGGGGCTCCGGCTCTGGCCCTGGGCCTGGAAAAAGGCGAGCCAGACATCATGGACCAACCTCCGCGTCCCATGAAAGAGCCGATCATCAATCGCCAGATGGTATGGGGCATCGTTGTCCAGACCATCGCTATCACCGCAGCCACCATGATAGCCTTTATCGTTGGCCTGCGCCGCTTTCCAGATAATCTGGCTGCCGCCCAGACCATGGCCTTTGCCACCCTTTCCATTTCAGAGCTTTTCCGGGCTTACACCTCGCGCTCGGAACGCTACCCTCTCTTTGGTATCGGTGTCCTGTCCAACAAGTACATGCAGTGGGCCGTGCTGGCTTCGCTGGTCATCCTGCTGAGCATCATCTACGTGCCTTTCCTCGACCCCATCTTTGACACAGTCCCTCTGGGGCTAAACGAGTGGCTAGTGATGTTGCCCCTTATGCTGATACCGTCCATTGCTGCCGAGATCAACAAGTCATTCCTGATGCGTGCTGGTCCCCGCCAGAAAATGACCACCTCACCGACTGCCTGACTCACTACCCGACATGTCATTCTGAGCGACCAAAGGGAGCGAAGCCTGTCCTGAGCGCAGTCGAAGGGAATCTCGTAGCCAGATTGCTATTTGCCCTTGTGAAAACGAGATTCTTCGCGCTTCGCGCTCAGAATGACACCCTTTGAAGTTGCCTGATAGCAAGATGTCGGGTAACGAAACTGCCTGATAGAAGGTTGCAGGAGATAAAGGAAAGCCACTGAGCTCAAGCGAGCAACCGATGGGGCATTTCTGTCCGGCTGTGCTAGTTCCCAAAGGCAGGCGAGACGGCTGTCTATTGTACCATGACGGGGCTCTCGAGGGAAATCTAGCTCAGGGCTTGCCTCGTTTGACTCAGGGCTTCCTCCAGCGGCTGACCACATTTGACCAGGTAAGCGGGTATGTCACTGGCTATCAACTCTGCCAACAGGGTCAGCGAACTCTTTGCTGGACCGAAGGTACTGGCCTCGATGAGCACGACAATGGCCCTGATACCACGACGTCCCAGGCTGCGCAAGGCCTCAGCTAGCCCCTCGTCGGTTGAGGGAGTGACGACCACGGCCGTGGTATCGCGGCTGAAATGGGAGGCCTCGACGGCTACCACATCTCCAATGGGTATCCTGCCCCTGGCTTTGATGACAGCCAGGATTTCCAGGAATTTGGTCAATTGACGGTCTCCACGATCAGCCTGAGCCATCTCGCGGTGCTGACCGTAGGCTATCAACCCTATGGCCCGGTCGAGGCGGATGAAATGCCTGGCCAAAGAGGCGGCAATGGTCACTCCATACTCTTCAGTGGTGGGATCGAGTTCCAATCTGGGCCGCTCCTTCCAGAGGAGAGCGGGCCCCTCCCTGGTGGGTACGGTCTCCCAGGCAGAGCCAGCTTGAACCTCCCGCTGCATGTCAAGGAAGAGCCAGATGTCGGCTGTGGGGTCTAATTCGAACTCCTTGACGATCAACCGGCCGGTGCGGGCGGTTGAGGGCCAATGGATGCGGTTGAAACTATCGCCTGGTGCGTACTCCCGCACTCCGGCCACGTTGGTGGTCACGTAATGGGTGCGGCGACGCATGGCCTCCCCTCCAGGCAATTGCCCCTGGGGTTGAGCGAAGGCAGGCAACTCAATCGTAGCGGGGTAGACGATCACGGTCGAGGTGGGTGAGAGGTGACGTCGCATTTTGAATAGGCCGAAGGGGTCACCGCTGGTCAAGGTGATAGGACCCAGGGTGAAGCGTCCCCGCCGACGACAGATGGTTTTGACTGCCCAGCCGCGCTGGCGGAAAGGTCCCAGCGTGCTCACCACTCGGCTGGCATAGTGGCCTGGAAAGTCAGAATGGTCGCGCACTTCTAGCCACAACTTGGGGAAGAAGCCTGTGTTGCGCACCATAAAGCGTTCCTCAGCCACCTTGCCCACCTGGGACCTCCGGCTTCTGGTCTGGCGCTCCAACTTTAACCAATGGATGCTCCCCCACGTCCAGAGGAAGGAGAAAACAATGGTGGCCAAAAGCACATACGTCAAATGATAATAAAGGTCCCGGCCGGTGTTCAAAGCTGCTATCAGAACCACGGCCAACAACAGAAAGACCACCCAGCTTCGTTTCACGATTGTACCTCAACTGAGCCTTTCCGTCTCCACAACCTATCCCATAAATCACCAGCCAGAAGCAAAGCCGCTTTATGAAAGTTCAGCTTCAGCCAACCCAGGGGCAGCTCTAACTCGCTCTTCTCACAGACAGTGGAAAGATTAGCCCCATCCACTTGCGGCTTAAGGGCCTGTAGCAGCTTGTGCCGCCGCCCTCTGTCGGCGATGCTCATGACGTCATCAATTTGCTCGATGAGCCGCCTGGCTTTAAGAATGCGCCGCTCCGTTATCTCAGCCTGGTGGGGGTCCACCAGACCGTACCTGGCCTTGAGCTGGTTCAAGCGCAGGCCAGCTTCATAAGTGCTATCCACAATTTCGTCGCGGCTCATCCACTTTGTCTCATAATTCAGAACGTACTTCCAACTGGGCTGCACCAGGGCCTGACGATGCTCCTCGACAGTACGGTAAAACAGCCTGTACCCGTAGGCTTCGGGATCCTCCCACACCCGGCTGCCAGGATCAAGGAAGGGGGCCATAGGCGAAATGAAGGGAAAGAGCCGCTTGTCTTCGCCGGAATTGAAGCGTTGCATCAGGTGTTCGCAATAGGCAACGGTTTCCATGACAGATTGGTAGGTCTGCCGGGGCAGGCCGATCATGAAAAAGAGATCAAAGCGGCGACAGCCAGCTTCCAGGGCATACCCGATGGTCTTCTCCAACTCCTCGTTGGA
>SOHZ01000277.1 GCA_004377365.1 Anaerolineales bacterium
GGCGACCGGCACAGTGCAGCTATCGTGTATTTCAACCTGGGCAATCTCTACCGCGAGCAGGGGGACGTGGCGCAGGCCCGCGCCCATTACGAAAAGGCCAAAGCGTTGTTCGAGATGGTGGGGGATGCGCGTAATGCGCAACGGGCGGCGCAGGCGTTGCGGCGGTTGTAGGAGGGCTGTCAGCGGATTGGGGGAGCGGACGTTCGTGGGCCTCAGTCGAGCGATGGAACGGATTTCGACTGTCGTCGGGCGAGGGCGGCCTGGCCGGAGGGGAAGACCCTTCGGGTTTCTTTCCGGGAGAAGGTACGAACGCCCAAACGATTTGAAAGGACATCACAAAGCCTCTTTTCCCCGCGAAAACCCGAAGGGTCTAGCCGATCTGGAAACCCGCTGACAGTGGTTCTCTCACCGCCAACTGGTTTTAGCCACACACGAAGCATGAACTCGAAAGGAGACAGACCATGGCCATCCCTCCCGAAGTCCAGCAAATGGTAGCCCAGGCCAAGCAACAGATGCCCCAACTGGCCCACCTGCCCGACGAGGTCGTGGCCCAAATGATCCTGCAGGTAATGGTGAACCAGTCGGGGATTCCGATCAGTGATGAAGAATTGAAAAACATGCACCCGGAACAACTGGGGACGATTGGCGAGCAAATGATGAACATGGGTCGCTGGGAGGAAGCAGAAAAATGCTTCTTCCAAGCCTTGGAAAACGCTGAAATGATGAACGATATTGAACAGCAGGCAAAGGCGACAAGCATGCTAGGCCGCCTCTGCCGTGATCGTGGTGATTTGTCCCAAGCCACGGCTCTTCTTCAGCAGGCCCTGGCTCTAGCCGAACGGATCGGTGACCGGCGCTTGATGGGCATAATTTGCGACATGATAGGCACCACCTACCTTATGCAAGGCAGCTACCCGCAGGCCATTGAGTATTACGCGAGAGGCCGGGAGAATAGCAAGCAGATAGGCGATGAACACCAATTAGCCGTTGTCTACGGCAATTTGGGCAGTGTTTACGTGCAACAAGGTGACTACAAGCGGGCGATCCGCGCGTATAGAAAGAGCTTAAAGCATGGAATAAAACTAGGGATGCACCGAGAGTCCGCTCAAGCTTACGCTAACCTTGGCGGTGTCTACCAGGAACAGGGAAGGTACGACCTAGCCATAGAGATGTACCAGAGAAGTCTGGAAATCCTGCTACTCATTGGCGACCAGCAGAGTGTTGCCAGTGTGTACAGCAACCTCGGCGATGTCCACCGCGAACTCGAAGACTATGAACAGGCTATCCAGATGCACCAAAAAGCGCTGGAAATCAATGAACGGATTGGCAGTGAACTCAGCGCAGCCCAGGACTATGGCAATCTAGCCCTTGTGTATCAACACATAGACGATGTCGGGCAGGCGCTGGAATATTATCACAAAGCGCTGAAAATCCTGGAACGAATCGGAGATCGGCACAATGCAGCCAAGTTCTATATGAATCTGGGCACTCTCTACCGCGACCTGGGGGAGATAGAGCAAGCTCATAGCTATTATGAGAAAGCCAAAGCTTTGTTTGAGATGGTAGGGGACACGCAGTGGGTGCAACGGGTAGCGCAGGGGTTGAGGGCGTTGTAGGAAGGCTGTTCCGGGCGGAGGCGGCCTGGCCGGAAGGAAAGACCCTTCGGGTTTCTTTCCAGGAGAAGGTACGAATGCCTAAACGATTTGAGAGGACATCACAAAGCCTCTTTTCCCCGCGAAAACCCGAAGGGTCTAGCCGATTTGGAAACCCGCTGACAGCGGTTCTCTCACCGCCAATTGGTTTTAGCCACACACGAAGCATGAACTCGAAAGGGGGCACGCTATGGCAATCCCTCCTGAAATCCAACAACTGATCCCCCAGTACGGCAGCAATACCCCCAACTGTCCTACTTGCCTGACGAGGTCGTGGCTTTGATGATACTGCAGGCGTTGCAAGTAGAGCCATCAGCTGGTGACGAAAGCTTAGAGGGTATGTCTTCTGATGATTTGTTAGACAAGGCCGAACCTTTGATAAATAGAGGTCAATGGGATCTAGCTGAGAAATATCTATTACAGGGCCTCGAAAACGCTGAAAAAGAGAGCAATTCAAGAAACCAAATTGATAGTTTATTGCTGTTGGGGCGCCTGTGCTACAGTCGTGGTGACTTGCCCCAGGCGATGGCTCTGAACCAACAGGCGTTGACCTTGGCCAAACGAATCAGCGACCGGTTCCTGCTGGGCGTGATTTACGACCAGATGGGCACCACCTACCGTATGCGAGGCGATTACTCACAGGCCATTGAGTATTACAAGAAAAGCCTGGAAATACACTTAGATATGGGGAATGAGCAAGTTATGGCCGTCGAATACGGCAATCTGGGCATTGTTTACAGTCAACAAGGTGGTTTTGAGCGAGCGATCCAAGCGTATAAAAAGAGTTTGGAATACAGTACGAAATTAGGAATGGACCAATATTCTGCTCGAACTCACGGCAACCTCGGCATTATCTATTACAAACAGGGCCAATACCACCTGGCCATTGAGATGTACCAGCAGAGCCTGGAAATCACATTACGTATTGACGATCAGGAACAGACTGCCAACACCTACGGCAACCTCGGCAATGTTCATCTTGAACTCGGAAACTATGAACAGGCCATTCGGATGTTCCAAAAAGCGTTGGAAATTTATGAACGGATTGGCGATGAACCCAGCATAGCCCACAGCTATGGCAATTTAGCCCGTGTGTACCACGCGCTGGGTGATGTGGGGCAGGCACTGGCGTATTATCACAAAGATTTGGCAATTACAGAACGCATCGGAGACCGGCACGGTGCGGCCATCTCCTATTTCAACCTGGGCAACCTCTACCACGAGCAGGGGGACATGGCGCAGGCCCGTGCCCATTACGAGAAGGCTAGGGCGTTGTTCGAGATGGTGGGGGATGCGCAGAACGCGCAACGGGCGGCGCAGGAATTACGGCGACTGTAGGAAGGCTGTCAGCGGATTAATGGAACGGGCGTTTGTGAGCCTCAGTCGAGCGATTGAACGGATTCTGGCTTTCGTCGGGCGAGGGCAGCCTGGTCGGAGGGAAAGACCCTAAGGCCTCGCTGACCTCGCCGATGAGGAAGTCGGCTTCGATGAAGCGGTAGTGGGTCATTGCAGCTTCACCCCCCTGCTCTTAATCTCCCAGGCCAACGGATGCTCGTCGCGGAACTGCTCAGGACGGAAACGCACTGGCTCAATCCGGGCATCGCTGCACAGCAGGGCATCCACGATCTTCCGATGGTCCTCCAGCCAGTCGCCGGTAAAGTCTTCCGAGATCAGAGCCACGTCAATGTCGCTGTCAGGACGAGCCGTTCCCTCAGCATGGGAACCATACAGATAGGCCGACATCAGACGAATGCCTGAGCCTTCAACCTGCTCCAAAAAGTGAGCAACCACTTTCAGGACGTCACCATCTTCTCGGTCCATGTCCCAAACTCCTTGATCTCCTTCAGCTCCGTCGCGCAGAACTCCTGGGTACACTGGCGTTTGAACTGCAGCTCCATGTCCGGGTAGCGCGTCTTGATGGCGCACTCGGTCACGCGAGCGAGAAAGGCAAGCTGTTCGGCGCTCAGTTCGAGACCGCCCTTCTGCGCCAGGTAGCGCAGGTTGTGACTGATGGGCGCGTGTTCGCCGGTCACCTGCACCACTTGTGCCTTCAGCACCTTCTCCAGATAGAGATGAGCGAAGAAGAGCGCGTGGGTATAATCGCCACTCTGAAAGAGGTGCTCGGCGGCTGTCAAATCGTCGGCTGCGGTCGTAAGCCAGTAATGGACAACTTTATCAACATCCAACTGTGATTCCTCCATCCTGATCTTCAGTCCTCGCTCACAGGGATTTTACCTCTCAACATTCCCACCAAGATTATATCACATTCTCCGACCAATTGCCATTTCTCATTACCCTCCGCTGGGCTACCTCTCCCCTTAAAGCCTCTTGACTGACAAGCCAGGCTGTGCTATACTCAAAGCGGCAGGTTCTGTGGGAGTACCTCCACGTTCTGTCCACGCCGGCATTACATAGAACAGCGAATCTGAGGGATCAACCGAATTTATGCCGCCGTTGTGAGGTTAAAACACCAATCCGTCACACGGGCTATCACCATCCGGGCATCTCAATTCCAGGAGGCGAGAAATGACATCGTTCAGAGACGATAAGGTTCTAGAACATTTTCTGCGAGAGATCAGGAATCGGTTAGGCGAGCATCTCAAAGAGGTCATCCTCTTCGGCTCCAGGGCCAGAGGGGATAACGTGCCGGGCTCCGACTATGACTGTTTAGCGGTGTTGGATGAGGTCTCGCCGCGGACGAAAGACATTATTGATGAAGTAGCAGGTGAGCTCCTTTTTCAGTACAACGCTCTATTCTCTATCTTCCCTCTCTCGGAAGAAGAGCATAAACGGCGAGTGTATGACCCCTTCCTGAGAAATGTTCATAAAGAGGGAATCATGCTATGAGTGAGAATAACGACCTGGAAATGTTGTTCCGGGAGAGGCAGACCGGCGATTATGGATCTGGTTTGTCCATAGGCGAGCAAGACGCCCGGGAGGATATTCAAATAGCAGAGAGAATAGTGGAGGCTATTACAAAGTATTTGCTCCAAAGGGAGAACGATTAGAATGGCAGAGAAAATGCGAGCCATGGTCAAAGCCAAGGCCGCCCCTGGACTGGAGATACAACGGGTTGACATCCCCTCCATCGGGCCGCGCGACGTGTTGGTCAAGGTCAGGGCCGCCTCCATCTGCGGCACCGACCTGCATATCTGGAACTGGGACGCCTGGTCGCAAAGCCGCATCAAGCCGCCGGTCATCACCGGCCACGAGTTCGGCGGCGAGGTGGTCAAGGTAGGAGAGCAGGTCACGACGGTGGTACCTGGCGATTTCGTCTCGGCCGAATGTCACATCGTGTGCGGCACCTGCTACCAGTGCCGCACCGGCCAGTCCCACATCTGCCAAAACGTCTCCATCATCGGGGTGGACCGCGACGGCTGTTTCGCCGAATACCTGGCCTTCCCAGCCGAGAACGCCTGGCTGAACCCGCCGGACATGCCCGTCGAATGGGCCTCCATCCAGGACCCCTTTGGCAACGCCGTGCACACGACTCTGTCCACTGACCTGACGGCCAAGACGGTGCTGGTCACCGGCTGCGGGGTGATCGGCCTGCTGGCCATCAGCATCGCCCGGGCAGCGGGGGCAGCGGCTATCTACGCCACCGAGGTCAAACCCTTCCGCATCGAAAAGGCCCGCCAGGCGGGAGCCACCGCCGTCTTTAATCCACAGGAAGTGGACGTGGTGTGGGAGATCATGGAAGCCACCCAGGGGCAGGGAGTGGACGTCCTGCTGGAGATGTCTGGCCACCCCCAGGCCATCAAGCAGGGCTTTGCCCTCTTGAAAAATGGCGGCTACGCGGCCCTGTTGGGGATACCCGGTCGGCCGATAGAGTTCGACCTGGCCAACGACATTGTTTTCAAAGGGGCCACCGTGCAGGGCATCTCCGGCCGGCGCATGTACCAAACCTGGTACCAGAGCCGGGCCCTGCTGAATTCGGGGGCGGTGCAGGTTGACCCCTTGATCACCCACCATTTTCTGTTCGAAGAGGAAAATTTCAAGAAGGGGATCGAATTGATGGCCGCTGGCGAGTGCGGCAAGGTGGTCCTCTACCTCGACGAAGCAGAGATGGAAGCAGCGAAGAGAAAGCGCCGGGAACGACCGGCGGGGCGAAGCTTCGCCTAAAACCGACGAGTGAAAATGTGTCATTCTGAGCGAGCGGAGCGA
>SOHZ01000014.1 GCA_004377365.1 Anaerolineales bacterium
TGGGCTGGCCACCTGAAACCCTCCGGGAGCTTGTCCCAAATGCGTAACGCTCCCCAGATATGGGGGCGTTTCATCGTCGGGTATCCTTTCACCGGTAATGAACTGATGCGTGAGCGTGAATCCAAATGCGATTACTCCGTGACACTTATGTCGGGTGTTGACATCTGACTCGTTGTGTGGTATAGTCATTGCTAGGCATTGACCAACACTTTGCCCTCAAAGAATTTATGGAAAAAAATTCTGCATAATGAAGGACTAGGCAGGTTTCATCCATTGAGGTAGTGTTTGCTTGTCCCGTTGCCTCTTGCCATCATTCTATCCTGTGAGGGCATACTGCTATCATGCACTTTGAATGGGATGAACAGAAGAACCAGATCAACATTCGCAAGCACGGCTTTGATTTTGCCGATGCGCCGGCTGTGTTTGCTGGTGTAACGTTTACTTTTGAGGATGACCGTTTTGACTACGAAGAACAGCGGTTTATCACGCTAGGAATGTTGGCAGGCAAAGTCGTAGTCATTGCCCATACCGAGCGGGATGATAGAGTACGCATCATTTCAATGCGAAAGGCTACTAAATATGAACAAAAACTCTACTTCCAGGGGTTCACAAACTGACTGGGAATATGTTGATGCGCTGCAGGACGAGGATATTGATCTGTCTGATATTCCCGAGGTCACGGCGGAGCAGATGGCACGAGCCCAATTGCGCGTCGGCGGCCAACCAATTCCTAAAGGCAAGGTGCGCGTCAGCATGTTCCTAGATGCTGCCGTTGTTGCATATTTCAAGGCCCAGGCTGGTGAGCGGGATTATCAAACACTAATCAACGAAGTGTTGAAGGCCAACATCCGTGAGCATGACTTGGAAGCCATCCTACGCCGCGTAATTCGTGAGGAATTGGCTGCGGTGAGGTGATTCAAACAAAAACTGGTCATTGTAAGCATTAACCAACACTTTGACATCGTTGCTCCATACATAGCGGGTAGCCCATGTAGGAGGCGAGAGTATGAGACATTGAGGGCCAACCTTCTCTGCAGGTCAGGAGAGGGTCGGCTTTTGTCGTTTTTGCCCATTCTGTATGGCCACGATGAAAACATTACCAATGAAAGGAGGGCAGAATCGTTGCAAAACCTCATTATCCGCAATGGCCTGATTGTGACCGCTGAGCGACAATTTGAGGGGGATATTCGTATTCGTGGTGACAAGATTGTAGAAATCGGCCGCGACCTCCCCAGGCGTGAAGGCGACGAGCGTGAGCTCGATGCCCAAGGGTTACTGATCTTGCCTGGGGGCATTGACCCCCATGTGCATCTGACCTTGCCCGAATCCGTTCCGGCCACCGATCGCTGGGTGGACGATCTGACCAGTGGTTCTAAAGCGGCTCTTGCCGGCGGCATCACCACGGTAGGAAATATATCCTTTCCCCAGCCCGGCGAGACGCCTCTGGCCACGCTGAAACGCGAGATCAAGCTCGTGCAGCAGCAGGCCATCGCCGACGTCATGTTTCATCCGGTTCTCCTCCCTCCCATTGAGGCTGCGATACGCGAGCTTCCCCAGATGGTCGCCGCAGGTCATACCACCATCAAGGTGTTCATGCCGATGGAAGAGTTCGATCAGCATGTTTTGGCCTACCTGGCAGCGTTGCAGGCGGCCGGAGAAATGGGCATCCTGACGATGATCCATTGCGAGGACTGGGCCATCATCTCGGCTACATCTCAAGCCCTGCTGGCCGAAGGGCGTGGCTCTCTGCGCTACTATGCAGAGAGCAGGCCAGTGGTCTCTGAGGTCGTCGCAACCCAGCGCGCGGTGGCGATGTGTGAGGCGACCGGGGTACCCATCTACGTCGTTCACCTGTCTTCCGAGCGTGCGCTGCGGGTCTGCGAGGAGGCACAGGCGCGAGCTCTGCCCGTCTATGTCGAGACGCGCCCCCTTTACCTGCACCTCACCCAGGAGCGATACCTCGATCCAGGCGGTGCCGTGTATGTAGGGCAGCCACCCCTGCGTGAGGCCCACGACGTGGCGGCTCTCTGGGAAGGACTGGCCAGAGGCACCATCCACACGGTGGCCACCGACCATGCCCCCTGGACCCGCGAACAAAAGCTGGACCCAGCCCTGAACGTCGCCAACTTGCGTCCTGGTACCAATGAGCTGCAGGTCATGTTACCCATGCTTTACTCGGAAGGGGTGCGGAAGGGGAAGATTTCGCTGGCGCAATTTGTGGCCCTCACCTCAACCAACGCGGCCCAGCTTTTCGGTCTCTACCCGCGCAAAGGGACCATCGCCGTCGGCTCTGACGCCGACCTGGTTCTCTGGGACCCTACCGAAAGTCGCGTGGTGCGCGGTAGCGGACTCTTTTCGCGTGCCGGCTTTTCCATCTACGAGGGCGCGGAGGTGACCGGCTGGCCCCGGATCACCATCCGTCGTGGTCAGGTGGTTTACAAAAATGGGCGAATTACGGCCCAGCCCGGGAGCGGTCAGTTGGTTCAGCGCGGCGGGACGACGGGGCCAGCCAAGGCGGAAAAGTGAAGACAAGATGTCAGTCCTGTTGAAAGAGCCGCCTGTGATCAAGGCGGCTTTGCTTTTACCACTAATGAATGCTAAAATACCAGGTGTCCCATCTGGACCGAACAAGATCGCAAAGGAGGGTAGAGATGAGCGTTCAACTACAGGTCAGCACGTCGAAGAAGACAGAGTTCGTTGACATCACCTCTGAAGTGGAGAGAGTGATGAGGGAGAGTGGGGTGCAGAACGGCCTTTGCCATGTCTTTGTCCCGCACACCACGGCCGGTGTGACCATCAATGAGAACTGGGATCCTTCTGTGAGGACTGACATGCTCAGCGTGCTTGATCACCTAGCCCCGGCGAGCGGTTGCTACCGTCACGCCGAGGGCAATGCGCCAGCCCACATCAAAGCCAGCCTGATGGGTTCCTCGCAGACCGTGTTGGTAGAGGGCGGGCGCCTGGTCTTCGGTTCCTGGCAGGGTATCTTTCTGACCGAATTCGACGGTCCACGCCGACGACGGGTTCTAGTCAAAGTGGTGCCCGATGCCGCCCCGTAGTCCCAAGGTTTCTTTTTTGTGGTGCCTGTAGTATAATGGTGAGAAAGCGCAGGGATTTAGCCCCGCGCTGAGAGAGCGAAGCCCCTACGGGGCTGCGGATCACCAAGCCCGAAGGGCTTTGCTCTTTTAGCCCCATGGCTTCAGCCTCGGGCCTCCCCCAGTGACAAGGACTGAAGCTTAAAGCTGACCGCTGATAGCCGAATGCTTGAAATTAGGAGACAGTAGTGGACATTGCCGCCGCTTTGGAGCGGATATTGCCGCAAGTAACGCGGCCTGCTCGCTACACGGGCCGCGAATGGAATAGCATCGTCAAGGATTGGGATCAAGTTGGGGTGAAAGTGGCTTTGGCCTACCCCGATATCTATGAGGTGGGCCTGTCCAACCTGGGCCTGATGATCCTCTATGACATTCTGAACCGCGAGGACGACATCCTGGCCGAGCGGGTCTACGCTCCCTGGGTGGACATGGAAGAGGCCATGCGCCAGGCGGGCATCCCCCTCTTCAGCCTGGAATCGCGCCGCCCCCTGGCTGATTTCGACATCGTCGGCTTTTCCCTGCCCTACGAGTTGAACTATACCAACGTCCTGAACATGCTGGACCTGGCCGGTATCCCGCCTCTGGCCGCAGAGCGCGGCGACGACAACAACGAACCTTCCGAATATCCCCTCATCATCGGTGGCGGCAGCGGCACCTACAACCCTGAGCCTTTGGCTGATTTCTTTGACCTCTTTGTCATCGGCGAGGGGGAGGAGGTGCTGCTGGAATTGGTGAGAGCTTACGGGGAGTGGAAAAAAGAGGGGGGAGGGGAGAGGAGAGAGTTTCTACGCCGGGCTGCTCTCATTGACGGTATTTATGTGCCCTCCTTTTACGATGTGACCTATCACCCCGACGGCACAATGGCAGGCATCGAGCCCCTGGTCCCCGAAGCCAGGTCCACCATCATGAAGCGCGTCGTGGCCACGCTGCCTCCCGCTCCCACCCGGCTCATTGTGCCTTATATCGAGGCCGTGCACGATCGGGGCATGATCGAGATACAACGGGGCTGCACCCAGAGTTGCCGTTTCTGTCAGGCCGGGGTCATTTATCGTCCCGTACGCGAGCGCCCTCCAGAGGAAGTGCTGGACACCGTTGATGAGATCCTGGCAAGCACCGGCTACGATGAAATCGCTCTGCTTTCCCTGAGCAGCACCGACTATAGCCAGATCGAGCCCCTGATGCGGGAGATCACCTCCCGCTACCGTGACCAGCCAATTGCCATCTCCCTGCCCTCCCTGCGCACCGACTCCTTCTCCGTGGAGCTGGCCAAGATGCTCCAGGAGCGGCGCAAGACGAGCCTCACCTTTGCGCCAGAGGCGGGCAGCCAGCGTCTGCGAGACGCGATCAACAAGAAGGTGACCGAAGAAGACCTCCTGGACACAGCCGAGGCGGCCTATAGTAGCGGCTGGTACCGCATCAAGCTTTATTTCATGGTCGGTCTGCCCACAGAGACGATGGAAGACGTGGCCGCCATCGTTGACCTGGTCAAGAAGGTGCGGGCAGTGGGCCGCCAGCATCAGGGCCGCAAGGCCCGAGTGAGTGTCAGTGTGGCCACTTTCATCCCCAAGCCGCACACCCCTTTCCAGTGGATGCCTTTGCTCGGTGAGGCGAGCCTGGAGGAGCGCCTGGGCCTGCTGCGAAAAAGTTTGCGAAGCAAGGGGTTCCGCTTCAGTTGGCACGACCCCCAGACCAGCCTTCTGGAGGCAGCCATCTCCCGGGGCGACCGGCGGCTGGGACGGGTCATCTATCGTGCCTGGCAGTTGGGAGCTCGCTTCGATGCCTGGAACGAAATCTTTGATGTGGAGATTTGGGAACAAGCTTTCGCCGAGGTGGGCCTGGCCCCCGACTTTTACGCCCGACGGGAGCGTCCCCTGGATGAGGTGCTGCCTTGGGCGCACATTGACACGGGGGTCAGGATGGAGTTCCTGGCCTCCGAATGTGAAAGCAGCCTAAAGGGCGAGACCACGCTGGATTGCCGGGTGCGTTGTCTGAACTGTGGGCTTTTGACCGCGTTCAAGGATTCGACGCCTGCGCTATCGTGCATTACCGACTCTCCCTGAGCAACCGGCGTTCGCATGTCCAACGCTAGTTGAGTGGGGGCCAAAAGCAAAAGCCGCCTTGATTACAGGACGGCTACGGTCTACTCCTGCTATAGCGATGGGGCATTTCAGCTAACGTTCCCGGCGTGGGCGCAGTTTGCCGCGCTCTGGCTAAAGTCAACTTCCGCCTACTGATAGCCCTCGCTACCAAATGGCTTTTGTCCCAAAACGAGCGGCAAGTTGGGGCGTCAGCCGCCCACACCGAGTTGGCTGCCGTTGCATGTTTTGTATAAAACTCTATCGTAAAATCATGTAGCATTGAAGTGGCCCGCCAATATACGGACTATTGCAAGTTTCACAAAAGCCAATCAACTGCCTGCTTATTTCGATTAACGCATTTGCACCTGAAAACTTAATCTGTCCATCCATTGCTCCTTTGAGGGTTTGAAATATCTGCTCTGGTTGAACCCCGATTCTTCTACATTCCAGCTTGATAGTAGTATTGAAAGTGGCAGTGCTGGGTTTAGCTTCACAAGTCCGATGCCCTGATTCGTCTAGAATGAACGCTTCCAAATTCCCCTGTTTGTTGGCACCAACTAACCAGATTTGAAGCTCACATCCTATGCAGCAATTCCCGTTTTGGCTTTCGGCTTGATATTTGCAGGCATTTCGCCTATAC
>SOHZ01000666.1 GCA_004377365.1 Anaerolineales bacterium
GGAACGAGCTTTTGCTCAACATCGTCACGGGCGGCGGCAAGACGGCCATCATCGGTGCGGTGGTCGCCTGGCTCAAGGTCTGCCACGACCTGCACAAGTTTCTCCTCCTTTGCCCCAACACCATCGTCCGCGACCGGCTGGAAGACGACTTTAGAGACGCCCAAGTGTTCCGCGACTTTGGCTTCTTCCCGCCTGGCACCGAGCACTACACCAACCAGCTTGGCCTGCACGTCATGCAGCCCGGTGAGGGGCCGCAGGGCATCCGCGACAGCGGCGTCGTTCTGGGCAACATTCACCAACTGTACCAGTCCAACATAAGCGGCCAGCGCAATCTCGCCGTGCTGATGAGTGCCGAAGAGAAGATAGCGGTCTTTAACGACGAAGCGCACAACACCCCACTATACCAAGTTCATCTTTGCCGACGGCCGCGAGCCCGTCATCGTCGGCAAGTCAGCGCGCGTTCACCTCAAGAAAGGAGACGTAGCCCGGCTGATCACCGCCAGCGGCGGGGGCTGGTGCAACCCCTGCGAGCGGCCCGTCGAGGAGGTGCAGAAGGACGTCAAGGACGGCTACATCACCGTGGAGATGGCGAAGAGGGACTATGGTGTGCTTATAGATCCTGACACCTTTGAGGTCACCGGAGTCACGAAAGAGCGAGGCTAAGCCCAATGTGGTCCAGCTGAGGACAAACCAGACATCGGAAGTCTCAGAAGACTTCCGATGTCTTATCTGAGAGGGGATATGACAAACATCGAGTACAAGAAGCTAGTCATGGCTGGCCCGATGCGGTGGGTTGTGCTGACCATGGGTGGAGAAGTCACCACTTTGGCCTGGTTTGTCAAAGTTTGCTACACTGCCCAGGGCGGTGGTACCGTGCTCTTCGCCCGCAGCGACCTGCAAGGCAATGGACGCGACGATGTCTTCGCTGTGTTCAGCGACAACCTGGCTATGGCGGAACATCTGCGGGATGACATCTTTAGCTACACCGTCTTTGCTGGCGCTCCTGACCAGACCCCACCGGCTCCTATTGTAGAAGCCACCTTTGAGAGCCAGGACGACTTGCCTAATAGCATCGTCGAGTCCATGCAAGCTGTGGATGGCACGACCTTCACCCTTTCATTTCGGGATTTTGGTCCACCGAGGGCTTACGTGCGGGCGGTCAACGAGCGTATGACAGAGGTGGGAGCCTTCGTTGTGCCGGCCGAGTTCTTCTTGGAGATCAACGGCGTTGTACCTGTTGGCCAGCTAGAGGCGGGTCCTTTGGCTGAGGCACCACCGGCAGGGGCCGATTTGCAGAACCTGTGGTACGAATCGAAAAGTTGATGGGAGGAGATGAACCATGCCCTTTACACTAGGCACGGAAGGCCAATCCGACTACTATGCCTATGAACTAGCATTGGCTGCTCACAAGGTGGTGACTGAGGTAATGCCGGTCCAACCCGAGCAGCAGGTGGTCATCACCGCCGACACAGCCAGCGACCCCCGGGCCGTGCAGGCCACCGCTCAGGCCACCTTTGCTGTGGGCGGGGTACCCACCGTGATCTGGTACCCTACTCTGCCCGAGCCCTGCATGGATCCACCTGGTCCGGTAGCCAACGCTCTTCTCAAGGCTGACCTGTGGATCGAGTTTGCCACTGCTTACCAGCTTTACAGCCCGGCCTATGAGGCAGCCCTTGCCGCTGGCTGTCCCTATCTCTGCCTGACGGGTATGGACGTGGATATGATGGTACGCACCATCGGCCGCGTCAACTATCCTGCCCTGGACAAGATGAAGACCCGGCTCTACGAGTTGTCCCAGGCAGCCGAGACCATCCGCGTCACCAGCCTGGCTGGCACCGACCTGACGATGAGAATTGACAAGGCTGGCGATCCTTTCTGGGAGCCGCCGCCAGCCGAGGGAGGCTACCCGGTGATGCTGGGTGGGCAGTCGGGTTTCATGGCCCACCATGAGAGCTTTCAGGGGACCCTGGTGTTCGACGGATGTCTCTGGCCTCCAGCCGACCTGGGGCTGCTTAGCTCCCCGGTGGTGTTGCACGTCGAGGAAGGCACCATCCGGCACATTGAGGGAAGCCACGAGGCCAGGCTTTTCGAGCGCTGGCTGGCGGGCTTTGAGGACCCAATCATGTACATGGTGGACCACGCCTGCTACGGCTTTAACCCCGGCGTGAGCCGGCCCACGGGACGCATCCTGGAGGATGAGCGCGTCTTCGGCTGCATGCAGTTCGGCATCGGCCCCTCCAGCAAGGGGGCTCCTAGCCACACCGATGGCGTGGTTCTCAATCCCTCGGTCTGGGCCGACGACGTACAGTTGGAAGAAGAAGGGCGGTACGTCCATCCAGAGCTGATCGAGCTCTGCCAGGAGATGGGAGCCCCTGGTTACTGACATGAAAACAGCGGCCAACCTCAAGGAGCGAATGGCCGCTTCGAACGCCAGGTAACGGAGCACTTTGAATCATGCCCACGTGGGCAGCGTCTTGAACTGCGGCCCACGTGGGCAGTGTTTTGCATCTTCTCTTGACTGGTATTTACCTACCTCCAGTTTTAGCTTTTCGACCACTCGCGGGCGGCTCTCAGCAGAGCGTCAATATTCTCCGGTGGTGTACCCGGTGAGACACCTCCTCCAAAGGAGAGAATCATTCCGCCGCCTGGTGCTCCCTTGTCCAGGCACTCCAGCGCCGACCGTTCCACGACCTCGGGCGGTTCGCGTACCCCCACGTCCAGCGGCGGCACGTTGCCCATCACTGCCACTCGATGTCCCATTTTGGCCTTTACTTCAGCGATGTCCATTTCATGGCTAAAGTTAAAGACGTCAAAGTTAGCCTCGGCCAGGCTCTCGACCAGGTGCATGCAGGGGGTGTCGTTGTGGTAGATGCGGATCAGGCCATCGAACTCGTCGAAGATACGCCGCAGGTGAGGGTGAACGAGCTCCTCGTAGTGCCGCTTCGAGACCATACCGACAATGTCGTCCAACAGCATGATGCCTTCCGGCTGGCGCAGGGTATCGAGTTGAGCGTGCAGCCAGTGGATGAGGGTGGTAGTGATGGTGTCGAGGAAGCGGGTCACTTGCTCAGGGTTGGTGATGAGCTCCATCAGCAAATTGGAAATGCCCACGACCCAGCCAGCCGTTGTCATTGGGCCGCGAGCGCAGACCATCTTGATGCCCAAGCCCTCGGCTTGCAGGCGTTCCTCCATCACTTCGTACAGACGTAAGACCAAGGGCATCAGACCAGCTTCCTGCGGGTTGGCTGGTTTCGCCTCGGCCCAGAAAGACAGGTCGGTGACTACCGGCTCGATGGAGGGAGGCTGGTTAGGGTGAAATAACACCTTTGCGCCGAAGGCGGAGGGTTCAGCAGCCATGCCGTATTCGACCCAGAAGCCAGGGAGCCAGATCGCCCCGGGAAACCGATCCAGCAATCCCAGGTTAATTTCCATCCACTGGTCGGGGAAAAGGAAGTAATCACGGGTGTCCATCCCGGCGTAGCCGGGCAGCCAGGGGCTGTCCACGATGAGCCCAACCGGCACTTGATCTGGCTCTTCCAGACGAGCAGCTTGCTTGAAGCGTTCCCAGGGCGTTGTCATCTGTTCTCTCTCATTCAGTGTGTAGTTCGCGAGCCACGGCCACAGCCTCGGCCCAGCTCTTGACGATGCACTTGTGGATGATACCGGTAGTGATGTGATCGCATCCCTGAGGCAGGTCGCCGTCCCATAGCAGACAGACCTTATGCCTGGCAGCCACCTCGTAGCGCGCTGCCAGGTCTTGCATTTCGGGGTTGCCAAAGTTGATAGCGTAGATGCCCGGCGTTGAGGCAAAGGCCTCGAACAACTGGTCCCCTTTGCCACAGAAATGACCCAGGGCCCCGTCGAGAGCCTGGGCTATTTGAGCGTTGTAAGGCATGCAAAATTCCCGGTACATCGCTCTCGAGAGCATCACCGCCGAGTCGTCCACGATGCGAGCGCTCCCTTTGTAGCGATAGGAGAAGGTGTAGCCAACGCCTTGGGGCTCCCCGGTCATCTCTTTGTGACGCCCCATGAAAGCGATGTAGACCTCGGTGAGGAAGCCCAGCAATTGGTGGACCAGGTCGGGGCACTCAATAACCGCCAGGAACAGATCGGTGCCGACGATGCTGGAGGCCAGGCTAAAGGGCCCCTGTGGGTCGGGGCAGCCGACGCGCACCACCTGCTTCAGCCTGGGATAGCGGGCCAGCGTCTCCACGAAATAGGACTCGGTCTCCCAGACCTGGCGGCCAAGGCCGTGGTTCAGGTCAGGCATACCCTGCTGGATCATGGCCTGCACCGTATCACAATCGGGCAGGGGCACGGTCCAGGGCATTTCGTCTCCTCTCTGGTCGTACTCGCAGCCCAGGATCGAGGGGATGATGACCAGGCCGTAGTTGGGCCGGATGGTGTAAGCGCGATCGTCTTTGAGCAGAGCGCCCTCGTAGGCACGCCACAATTCGGCCACCAGCATCCTGGCCGGATCACGGAAGGCTTCGCCGTAAGGGATCTGGGGCCAGCCGGGCGGCCAATCGTGCTGAACGTGGCGCCAGTCATCGCGGCAGGTGACGATAGTCGTGCGACGGTCAACTGGCCTGTATTCCCAGGCCGCTGCCTGGCAGGCTTCGGCAGCCAGCACGTGATCCACGTCCACTAAATTCTCCAGGCATTCCAAATACGGTTTAGGGTCGAAATCTGACTGCATGACGATTAGTTTTCAAAAAGCCGTGGCTACATAACGAATCGTTACAGAAACCAATACGATAAACCCACCCAGTAAAGCCCAGGGGCCAGGCGTTTCTCCCATGATAAGGAGTACCCATAGTGGGTTGAGAATGGGCTCAATGACTGCGATCAATATCGCTTCAAGTGCAGCGATGTGCTTGATCGCCGCGGCATATAGGACGTGGGAAAGTCCCAATTGGAGTACCCCTGAAAGGAGTAATCCTACCCAACTGGAAGCGCTGGGCATCGCCTCGAACATAAACGGCAAGCCGACCAACGCGGTGAGGATGTTTCCGAGAAATATGGATTCTAAAGGTGAGCCGTCTTTCTGTTTACGCATAAAGAGGACAAGGCAGGCAAAGGTGACACCGCTTGAGATAGCACACACATTTCCCCAAAAGCCTCCGGTCGTAAGGTCATCGAGGAAAAATAGCACCATCCCGCCTATTACCACAAAAATTGTGATCCAGTCGAGCCGTGTAGCTCGTTCTCCCAAAAACCATGCCCCGAAAAGTGCTATATAAATTGGTGAGGTATACTGCAACAAGATGGCATTGGCAGCAGTGGTCAATTTGTTAGCTAAAACGAACAAGATCACGGTTACAGCATAGGCAATTGCTCCGCCAATTTGGGCAGAAGACCAGGTTAAATGAGGACGACGGAGAACGACCAACAGGACGAGCGCTGCAATAGCGCTGCGCGTGCCGGCAATAGCAAGCGGGTTCCAGGAAATCCATTTTATTAGTAACCCGCCTGAGCTCCATAGGACGGCCGTCACAATCAGGAAACCTATGGCTTTATACCGTTCCCCCCTGGATTCATCAACCAATACACTGTTCATACAGGTCCGATCCTCTCTTTACTCAATCTTGGTATTATACACCAACTTTGAACAAGATGCCAAGCAAGTGGGTAATTGTGACGAATTCCACTTATTATGTTCACAATCTATTGACATGTGCTAGAAATCGTGTTATAATATCCCAGACAACGCTGTCGTCAGCGTTAGCGTCAACGTTTTCTGAGGCTGGATGGGGAGAGGCGATGGCGGTCACGATGAAAGACGTGGCTGCACGGGCCGGTGTTTCCATCAAGACTGTCTCCCGTGTGGTCAACAATCAGAGTGAAGTTTCAGATGAAACTCGCCAGCGTGTGCAGCGGGCTATCGAGGACTTGGGCTATAAGCCCAATTTCGTCGCCCGAAGCCTGATCACTGGCAAGACGAATACTATCGCTCTTCTCGTGGCTGAAATCGAAACTCCCTTCCTGTTGCGCGTGCAAAGGGGCATCGAGCCCGTGGCTCGGGAACATAACTATAACGTTATCCTTTTCAGCGTGTCGGATACCGCCGATGAGGCAAAGGGTTTAGAGGTGATGCGACAGCAGCGGGTGGACGGCGTTATCCTGAATTCCATTTCTCTCCAACAGGACAACAGCCACATCCTCGATTTCTGCCGCACGGGTATCCCTCTGGTAGCAGTCAACCGCTACGGGTTGGACGACAGCGTTGGCCAGATCATCTGGGACGACGAGACGTCCAGCACCGAAGCGGTTTTGCATTTAGTGCGTCTGGGCCATCGGCGCATCGCCCACATTGGCGGTCCCATGGACCGCCACTCTTCTCACTGTCGCCTGCGCGGCTACAAGCGAGGTCTGGAGCAGGCGGGGTTGCTCTGCCAGAACAAATACATCATCCACGGCGATTACCTTTACCCTAGCGGTTACAACGCCACTTTGTCCCTCCTTAGAATTGACCCACCCCCCACTGCAATTTTCGTGGCCAACGACGTGATGGCCGTGGCCTGCCTGGCCGCCGTCCAACGCTCCGGGCGGCGCGTTCCCGACGACATAGCCATCATCGGTGTCGGCGATGAGATTTTCAGCCGATACACCACACCCACCCTGACGACCATTTTACTGCCAACGGCCGAGGCAGGACGCCGGGCAGCCGAGATGCTGTTGGCTCAAATCAACGATGAACCGCTCCCTGAAACCAAGGTCATCCTGCCAGCTTCGTTGACAGTGCGTGAATCGTGCGGCGGTCAACCGCTGGACGCCCTGTGGCGCAACAGTGCCGCTTGTGGCGCAACAGTGCCGCTTTGACCCGGTGGCCCTCTTTGCGGAGGAAGACCGGCGACTGATGACGTTCAATCCGACGGGGGGGCCAGGCCCTGTAAGCGCTTATCAACCTACCGGCACTCCCACATACGAGAAGGGAAGGAGGTGAGGAGCCAGGCCACAAGATTTTTTTCTTCGTTTAGGCACGTTACATCTCTTGCCATGTAACTTCCGTGAACATGGCACACTTAACTCTGAAGGAGGAAGAAACAATGTTTCGCTCAAGAAAATCGTCTGTGCTGTCGTTGCTTATGGTCGTGATCTTGCTGGTCTGTCTGTTGCCTATGGCCTCGGTGGCTGGTGCAGCCCCCCTGGCCCAGGGTGAGAGCTACACGGTGCAGAAGGACGACAGCCTCTGGGGTATTGCTGAGAAGTATCTGGGCAACGGTGCGGCCTATCCGGCCATCATGGACGCCACCAACAAAAAGGCCGCCGAGGATGCTACCTTTGCCACCATCGTTGATGCCGGTCTGATCCGGCCCGGCTGGAAGCTGTGGATCCCCAGCGCCGATGAGGCTGCGGCCTTTGTGGGGACCTACAAGGCCTACAGCGAAGCGCCGATGCTGGCAGAAATGGTCGCTGCGGGTGAACTGCCACCCGTCGAAGAACGACTGCCTGACGAACCACTGAGGAACCCCGTGGTCGATGAGATTGGCCAGTACGGCGGCGTCTGGCGGCGGGGCTTCCTGGGGCCAGCCGATATGAACAACCACACCCGGGTCGTATACAATGCGCTGGTCCGCTACGCACCCGATGGCAGCGAGGTTATCCCTCACATCGCCTCAGGCTGGGAGTCTAGTGCAGACTTCACCGAGTGGACGGTTCGGCTGCGGCCGGGGGCCAAGTGGTCCGATGGCCAACCCTTCACCGCCGATGACATCGTGTTCTGGTACAATGATGTCCTCTTAAATGAAGACCTGATACCCAGCACCCCCGTCTGGATGCAAAACGAAGACGGCTCGGTGGCCACGGTCGAGAAACTGGATGACTACACAGTGCAGTGGACCTACAAGCAGCCGAACACCGCCTTTTTGCTGGAACTGGCCAATAAGGACGGGGCCGACCGCGCTATCAGCGTCTTTGCCTTCCTGCCGGCTCACTATCTGAAGCAGTTCCACGCCTCGTACGTTGATGCGGCTGAATTGCAAGCCAAGGTTGCAGAGGCGGGGTTTGAAACCTGGGCGGAGCTTTTCACCAGCAAGGTATTCCCGCACGATAACGCTGATATACCTTCCATGGCCGCCTGGGTTCCGGACAACTCTACCGTGGCTGACCCGGTTTTCACCATCAAGCGCAACCCCTACTACGTCGGCGTGGACCCGGCCGGCAACCAACTGCCCTACATTGATGAGGTCCGCTTCACCTTCTTTGCCGAAAAAGAAGCGCTGAACCTGGCGGCAGTGGCCGGCGAGTTTGACTTTCAATCCCGGCACATTAACATGCCCAACTACCCGGTTCTCGTCGAGAATCAGGAGAAGGGTGGCTACCGCGTCATCACCTGGCCCACCTTTGGTGGTTCTGATGCGGCCATCATGTTCAATCAGACCTATGAAAAGGATCCCGCCATTGGTGAACTGTTGCGAAACAAGGATTTCCGCGTCGCCCTCTCCTATGCCATTAACCGGGACGAGATCAAAGAGTCGGCCTTCCTGGGGCTGGGAGAAGCGCGCCAGCCGGTAGCGGCGCCATGGCACCCTTACTACCCGGGAGATGAGTGGGCCTTCAAGTACACCGAGTACGATCCGGACAAGGCCAACGAACTTTTGGACGGCATTGGCCTGGATCAAAAGGATGGCGAAGGTTATCGCTTGTTGCCCGATGGCAGTCGGGCCACCCTTGAAATCTCGGTGGTGCCAGCCTTTGGCCCCTGGCCAGATGTGGCTCAACTCATCGGTCAGGACTGGGAGGCCGTGGGGGTTAAGACTATCGTGCAGGTCAGGGAGCGCTCGCTCCATTTCACGATGCGTGAAACCAACGATCTGATAACAGAGCTTTGGAACAACGATACGACTGGCTTTCCCTTCAGCGGTGAACCCCAAACGGACCCCCGCAGCGCGATTGCCACATGCTTTGCTACCCTCCATAGGAAATGGTATGAAACTGGTGGGGCAGAAGGCATGGAGCCGCCCGCTGAGATCAAGAGACTCGTCGAGATTACTGACGAGGCCAAGACGGTTGGGACGGAACGACAGGCCGAATTGGCTCAGGAGCTCTACAAACTGTGGGCCGACAACGTCTGGCAAATTGGGACCGTGGGGCTGACCCCGATGATCCAGGGGGTGGTGGTCTTTAACAAAGATCTCCGCAACGTGCCTGAGGTAGCGGGTAACGATTGGCCCCTACGAACGCCGGGTGACACCCGCCCAGAGCAATACTTCTTCGCGCAATAGATGCTAGAAACCCGGTTTCTTGGAGAAACCGGGTTTCTCAAGCGGGTAACACCTGTATCTAAGAATTTGCCCACGTGGGCCAGCGACCCAAGCTTCAGCCCACGTGGGCAGTTCTTAACAATTGTGGATTGTGAATGATGGACTGAGGTGAGCCGTATGCTCCAATATATCATCAAGCGACTGCTGCTTTTGCCGCTACTGCTTTTTATTTTTTCAGTCTTTGCTTTCATTATCATCCAGGCTCCACCCGGTGACTTTGTGACCGCCTACATCGCCGAGCTAGCTGCTTCAGGATCGGCTATGGACCAGGCCCAGATAGACGGGCTGCGGAGACTGTACGGCCTGGACCAACCCATGCACATCCAATATCTCAAATGGATGGGGAGGATACTGACAGGAGATTTGGGTGTATCGCTGGATTGGAGGCGTCCCATCACTGAGCTGATCGGGGAACGCCTGTTGCTGACGGTCGCGCTGGGACTTTTCACCTTTGGTTTTACTTGGGTCATGGCTATCCCCATCGGTATTCTCTCCGCCACCCGCCAGTACTCATTCTTTGATTATTTCTTTACCGTTTTCAACTACGTCGGCGTGGCCACCCCTACTTTTATGACGGCCTTGGTGCTGATGTGGCTGGCCTTTTCTCACTTTGGCATCAGTGTTACCGGCCTGTTCTCGCCCGAGTACGTGGACGCGCCCTGGAGTGGGGGCCGGGTGGTGGACCTGCTCAAGCATATGTGGCTGCCTATGGTCATCTTGGGGGCTGATGGTACTGCCCGGCTGGCCCGGGTGATGCGCGCCAATTTGCTGGACGAACTCAAAAAGCCTTATATGGAAATGGCCCGGGCCAAAGGCCTGCCTGAGTGGCGGCTGGTGCTAAAGTACCCGGTGCGGTTGGCCATCAACCCCTTGGTCAGCACCATCGGTTGGTATTTGCCCCTCCTCTTTTCGGGCAGTGTGATTGTGGCCACGGTTATGAACTTGCCCACCATTGGCCCCATGCTGCTCAGAGCGCTGATCACCCAGGATATGTATCTGGCCGGGAGTATCATCCTCATTTACTGTGGCCTGGCCATCATCGGCACGCTTTTATCGGATATTCTGCTGGCCTGGCTAGACCCCCGCATCCGAATGGAGGAGTCTTAGAATATGTCCGTCAGTCACGACCCTAAAGCTATGGCTCCTATACCCGATGACAAGCAGCCGTTGCCAGTCGATAGTGAAGTGGCGGGTACGATGGCTGGCTTGGCCAAGGATGCAGAAGCCATCTACGTTGCCTCAAATTGGAAACTGGTTTGGTGGCGCTTTAAGAAGCACCGCCTGGCTGTCTTTAGTGGCCTGGTTGTCATTTTGATCACCATCGTGGCCTTATTTCCTGACTTCTTTAGTACCCAGGATCCCCAAGAAACCAGCGCCACAAAGGCTTTTATTCCCCCCCAAGGCATCAAGTTCTTTGATGAAGGCGGGTTGAGTCCTTTTATGTATAATGTGGAGGGTAAGCGTAACCCTGAAACGTTGGCTATGGAATGGCAGATCGATGAGACCATGAAAATTCCGGTTCGTTTCTTTGTCCGGGCATATTCTTATGAAGTATTAGGCGTTTCTGAGACGGATATCCACCTGTTGGGGGTGGCTGATTCAGCGGGGCAAACCCAGATTCATTTATTGGGGACTGATCGGCTGGGGCGAGACCAGTGGTCTCGGTTGATGCATGGCTCTAGAGTTTCACTATCTATCGGGCTGGTTGCCGTTTTTTTAAGCATATTCTTTGGTATCTTGCTGGGCGGGATTTCGGGCTACTTTGGCGGCATTAGCGACTTGATCATTCAACGGCTCATTGAGATATTGCAATCGCTCCCGCCGATTCCAATATGGATGGCCCTGACCGCAGCGATGCCGCGTGATTGGTCAGTTGAACGAGTCTATTTTGCCATCACCATCATTCTTTCACTCATCGGCTGGACCACGCTGGGGCGAGAAGTACGAGGGCGCTTCTTGGCGCTGCGGGAGGAGGATTTTGTAGTGGCGGCCCAACTGGCCGGGTGTAGCCAGATGAGAGTTATCTTCCGCCACATGGTTCCGACCTTTACCAGCCATATTATTGCCACCAGCACCCTGGCTATCCCGGTGATGATTATCAACGAGACCTTCCTTAGCTTTCTCGGGCTGGGTCTGCGCCCTCCCGCCATCAGTTGGGGCGTGCTGCTACAAGAAGCTCAGAATCTTCAATCTATCGCCTTAGCCCCCTGGTTGCTTCTCCCGGGCTTGGCTGTCATTATTACCGTGCTGGTCCTGAATATTTTGGGCGATGGCCTGCGAGATGCAGCCGACCCCTACAGTCAATAACCCAGGGGGCAGGGAGTCTATCAATGGATACCCAAACAACACCGCTCCTGTCGGTACGAAACCTAAAGACCTACTTTTACCTGGACGAAGGCACTGTAAAGGCTGTTGACGGTGTCAGTTTTGACGTGTATCCGGGTCAGGTTGTCGGTATTGTGGGCGAAAGTGGCTGTGGCAAGAGTGTCACCATCAAATCCATCTTGCGCATCGTGGAAAAGCCTGGTCAGATTGTAGATGGAGAAATACTTTTCCGGCCCCAAAAGAAAAACGGGCGAAATGGAAGTGGAGAGAACAAGTTCGTTGACCTGGTCAAGCTCAATGCCCACGGCAAACAGATGCGCTCAATCCGGGGAGCGGAAATTGCGCTCATCCCCCAGGAACCGATGGCGGCCTTCAGTCCAGTTTACACCATCGGCAACCAACTTATTGAAGCGATCCTACTACACCAGGATGTCAGCAAGCAAGAGGCCCGTCAGATTGCTATTGAACGCCTCCACAAAGTGGGAATCCCCAGCCCGGAGCAGTGCATAAACGCTTATTCCTGGGAGCTGAGTGGCGGGCTGCGCCAGCGGGCGATGATTGCCATGGCTTTGTCGTGTAATCCTAGATTGTTGATTGCCGATGAACCCACAACGGCCATTGATGTCACCACGCAAGCTCAGGTCCTGAACCTGCTACGCTCGTTGCAGCAGCAACATAGAACGGCTATCATTTTCATCACCCACGACCTGGGAGTCATCGCTCAAATGGCCGGCTATGTGATCGTGATGTACCTGGGCGGTGTGATGGAGACAGGCCCGGTGGATGATATCTTTCACAACCCACAGCATCCCTACACCAAAGCCCTGCTCAAATCAATCCCCTCCGTTCAATCGCAGTCCCGAACGTTCTTACCAACTATTGAAGGTTCTATCCCGCACCCGTTTAGTCGTCCGTCAGGCTGTCCCTTCTACCCACGCTGCACAGAATTCATGCCCAAGGTCTGCAATCGGCGGACGCCGAGCCTTCAGCCGGTCAATGATAAACAATCCGCAAGCTGTTTTCTCTATCACGAAGCAGCGGAAGAAGGTTGAGGTAACTTGTAGTGGATACGACCAAAAACAACAACCGGGTACTGCTGGAAATCAAGAATCTGCAAAAGTTTTTTCCCATCAGAAAAGGCTTCTTTAAAAAAATCGTCGGACAGGTCCGGGCGGTTGATGATGTGAGCTTTTACATCAATGAAGGTGAAACGTTGGGCCTGGTGGGTGAAAGTGGATGCGGCAAAACGACAACAGCCCGCTGCATTTTGCGAGCACTCAAGCCGACTGGAGGCCAAATCTTTTTCCGTACGCAAGCCGGTCAGGTTGTTGATGTAGCCACGTTGCCCAATGATGAAATGCGTCCTCTGCGGCGTGAGATGCAAATGATCTTTCAGGACCCGTTTGCCTCGCTCAATCCTCGCATGAACCTGCTTGACATTGTAGGCGAGCCGTTATTGGTCAATGGGGTCAAGAGTCGGCAGGAACGCACTGAACGGGTGGCAGAGTTACTTCATTTGGTAGGTCTCCGACCCGAATATATGCAGCGTTTCCCCCATGCTTTTAGCGGTGGTCAGCGCCAGCGCATCGTCATCGCCCGCGCCCTGGCGCTGCATCCCCGGCTGGTGGTGGCCGATGAGCCGGTCTCGGCTCTGGATGTCTCGGTTCAAGCTCAGGTGCTTAATCTGCTGCTGGGATTGCAGCAAGAACTTTACCTGACTTACCTGTTTGTAGCTCATGATTTAAGTGTGGTCAAGCACATCACCGACCGGGTGGTGGTGATGTATGTCGGCAAACTTGTGGAGACCGCTCCAACCGAAGAGCTTTTCTATCAACCAAAACATCCCTACACGGCTGCTCTCATGTCGGCTGTGCCCGTGGCGGACCCCCGCGTGCGCTCAAAGCAGATTCCCCTGAGTGGCGAAGTCCCCAGCCCCGCCAATCCTCCCTCCGGTTGTTACTTTCACCCCCGTTGTCCCCACGTGGTTGAAGAATGTCACACAAAAACACCCATTTTAGAGGAAATTTCTCCAGATCACTATGTCAGTTGCCACCGTGCCCAGGAACTGGAGCTCGCCGGTATTGGCCAGGCCGACAGCAACCGGCGAAACTGAATAACTCCTGGTAGGATCTGAGCACGAGCGTCGGCGCTGAGCACCTGGACGACTGGGGCTCGCGCCGTGTTGTTTGCCAAGGATCCGTTGGATTACAAATCCAACGAGAGCGATAGGAAGACGAGGGAGGGGAAAAGCGTGATAGGTAACGAAATAGAACAGCCAAAGGGACGGTTCGCGCTGACCAATGGTCGTGTGATTCTGCCCCAGGAAATTGTGATCGGCAAAGCGGTCATTGTGAAAGGGAAAAAGATCGTGGGCATCGCCGATGCCGGCTCTTTGGGTGCCGAGACAGATAAGATTGACGTGGGCGGGCGCTACGTCACGCCGGGCCTAATGGATATCCACACGCACGGTGCCCTCGATCATACCTTTAACGAGCCGAAGGAGGAGGCATTCGCTGTTATCACAAAGGAGAATGTGAGGCGTGGCGTGACATCGTTGCTGGCGACGATGGCGGCGGCCCCCATCCCCGACCTGGTGAAATGTTTGGAGCTTAGTCGCCAGTGGATGCACGAACCACACGAGGGATCTCAAGTGTTAGGCGTGCATCTGGAAGGCCCTTACTTTAGTTTGGCGCAAAAAGGCGCGCAAGACCCGGAAAACATCCGGACCCCGGATGACGGCACGTCCGACATTTTGCTGGAGCACCACGATGTATTGAAGATAATGACCTATGCGCCCGAGTTGCCGGGCGCGCTGGAACTCACAGCCAAGCTGACAAGGCTGGGCATCGTGCCGGCGGCCGGACACAGTTCTGCCCAGGATGAAGACGTGTTGGCAGCGATGAAGGTCGGTTTGCGTCACATCATTCATATCTGGAGCGGGCAATCCAGCACCGTGCGCGAAGGCCCCTGGCGTAAGCCTGGCCTGTTGGAGGCGACGCTGGTCTTTGACGGACTGACCGTGGAAATGATCTCAGATAACAAGCACCTGCCGCCCACCTTGATGAGACTGGCATACAAGTGCATTGGGGCCGATCGCTTGTGCATCATTTCCGACGCCACCAGCGGCGCGGGGATGCCGGAGGGCACTCACTTTCACATGGGGGGCATGGAATATGATGTGCACGATGGCGTTGGGATGATGCTTGATCGCACAGCGTTTGCGGGCAGTACGACCCTGGTGAACCAGATGGTGCCTATCTTGACAGACACCATTGGCATCCCGCTGGTGGAGGCAGTTCGGATGACAACCCTGACTCCAGCGCGTGTCATCGGCTTCGATGGCCGCAAAGGCAGCCTTGAAGCTGGCAAAGATGCTGACCTGGCCGTCTTCGAAGATGACTTTACCGCCTGGCGCACTATGATCGGTGGTCGCTGGGTGTACGCAGCCTAGCAGATGTCATTGCGAGCGCAGCGAAGCAATCTCATTGCTGCCCTGAGATTGCTTCACTCCCTTCGGTCGCTCGCAATGACAGGGTGAGCATTACAAAAAAGGAGGAGAAATGAAAAAGGTAGAACCTATCAAAACCGCGAAATATGATCAATTGCCTGTGGCCATCTATCAGAGCAACGAAGAATTGGGCCAGGCAGCAGCACTGGACGCGCGAGAAATCGTCAATAAAGCGATAGCCAAAAAAGGAGGGGCAAACATCATTCTCGCCACTGGCAATTCGCAGCTCACTTTTTTGCACGCCCTGCGCGATTTGGAAGGGATTGATTGGCCAAAAGTGAATGTGTTTCACATGGACGAATATCTGGGCATAGATCCAGATCACAGGGCGAGTTTTCCCCTCTTCTTACGCCAGCACCTTCTCGAAGCCGTTAACGCCCGCTCTTTTCATCCGGTGCCCAGCCAGCCTGAAGATGTTGAGAGGGCCTGTCGGGAATATGAAGCCTTGTTGAAAGAGTACCCAGCCGACCTGGTAGCCCTTGGTTTCGGTGAGAATGGACACCTGGCCTTCAACGATCCGCCTTACGCCCTCTTTGATGACCCGGTGTGGGTAAAGGTGGTCAAGTTGGCAGAAGCGAGCCGCAGGCAACAAGTAGGTGAAGGGCATTTCGACTCACTGGCAGAGGTGCCAACCCAGGCCATCACCTTGACTATTCCAGCTCTTTTGGCAGCCAAGGCTATGCTGTGTATCGTTCCAGAAGCGCGAAAAGCGGAAGCAGTCCGTGCTTGTCTAAAAGATCCCGTAAGCGAAGAGCGGCCAGGATCCATTTTGCGCCGGGTAGATCACGCCCGCCTCTACTTGGATCAAGACTCAGCATCCAAGCTATAGCAGGCTAGGGAAGACAGCTAATTGATAGGAGGTCAAAGCAACGGTGGGCGTCACCGCCGACCAATTTCTACCCATTGAATTGGTCTTTAATCCCAACTGGTGGTATCACACGGCGGGTGTCTCGTTCGATGAGTCCTTCTATCTGGACCGCGAGACACGCATCCAGAACGATGTGACCATGCGGCGCGTGCTCTACGAGCGTTACGGCGAGATGGGGCCGGGCGAGTCCGACCCCCAACCCCGTCCCATTATCGGCTCCATGCACGTGGCCGGGGGGTTCATTATTCCAGCGCTCCTGGGCGCCGAAACGGCTTTCGAAAAAGATGCTGCGCCCTGGACGCTACGCGCTAACCTGTCGGCCGAGCAAATTGAGGCGCTGGAGACGCCCAATTTCAAAGAAACCTGGCCCACGAAGCAACTGATCGCTGACACGGACGCCCTGGAGGCCGAATACGGCTACGTGGTGGGTGACTTTAACACCGACGGCCTGCTGAACACGGCCTACCATCTGCGGGGCCAGGACCTCTTCCTCGACTTTTACGATGCACCCGACCGCGTCCGACGGCTGTTTGATTTGATAGCGGAACTGATTATAGAGGTAGCACGGTACGTACGCCAGCGCACTGGTACTTGTTCCATCTCAGTCAACCGGATGGTCTACCACGTAGACCCCGGTCTCTTTCTCCACGCCAACTGCACGGTGCAGATGATTTCACCTGACACCTATCGCCAGATGCTGCTGCCCGTGGAACGCACTATGGCCGAGCGGCTGCAGCCCTATGGCATTCACCACTGTGGCAACAACATGCATCGCATCGCGCCAGTGTACGCCGAATTGCCGGTGGCTTTCTTCGGCGTGGGCTGGGGCTCCGCTGTGGCCCGCTGCCGTGAGGCCCTGCCCAACGCCTTCTTCAACCTGCGTCTCGACCCGGTGCGGATGCTGCAATGCACCCCCCAGGAAATTGCCGAGGACGCGGAGCAGTTGCTGCTGGCTTCCGGACCGCTGGAGCAGGCGGGAATCTGCTGCATCAATATGGACTATGGCACCCCCGACGAAAACATCTTTGCCATGTTTGAGATAGTCGAACGCTATCGGTGCTACGGCGCGTGATCGCGCCTAGAGAGTGCTTATAGATTTGCTATCACCGAATCTCTCTCCTTGGCTTGACGCTGAAAGTAGAATGTGGTATTATTTGCACACGTGTGCAAGCACTGCTCATCTAACGGAGAAACTGACATGAAAACCGCTATCGTCCTTTCCACCCACGCGGCCCGGTTCAACGCCGTGGCCTTCAAAGGCGATTTCGAGGCCAACGTTGCCAAGATCGCCACCTGGGGTTATAATGGGGTAGAGTTAGCCATCCGTGACCCCAAGCTGGTTGACGCCAACGCGCTGTTGACGATGGTGAATCAGCATGGGCTCAAGGTGCCAGCCATTGGCACAGGGCAGGCTTGGGGTGAGGAGGGGCTGTCGTTTACCGACCCCGCTCCAGACGTGCGGGCAGCGGCCATCCAGCGGGTGTGCGACCACGTGCCCTTCGCCGCGCGGACTGGCGCGGTGATCATCATCGGTCTGTTGAGAGGTATCGTCAAGCCGGGGGTGGAACACGAGCAAGCGTATGCCTGGCTGGTGGAGGCTCTGCAACGCTGCTCAGCAACGGCGGCCCCGCATGGTGTGCGCCTGGTGCTGGAGCCCATTAACCGTTACGAGACGACCCTGATCAATAACGTAGACCAGGGGCTGGCGCTCATTGAGGCCGTAGGCGCCGACAACTTTGGGCTGCTCCTCGATACCTTTCACATGAACATCGAGGAACCGACGATTGAAGACAGCATCCAGGCGGCCGGCGACCGCATCTTCCACTTCCACGTAGCCGATTCCAACCGCTGGTACCCTGGCGCGGGGCATCTAGATTTCAAGTCTATCCTGGACGCCCTCTTTGCTACCGGCTACCAGGGCTTTGTCTCCGGCGAATTCATGCCCCTGCCCGACGCTGACACCTCGGCCCAGCGGAGCATCGCCCACCTGCGCCAGATCCAAGGAGGATAACATGATTGAACGACTAGAACAATTGATCGGGCTGCGAGTCTATCCTCGCTCGGTGGTTGAGGCAGACGGCTCAACCTTTTTCCTGGCCCGTGGCTCTGAGGGCAAGGTGCTGGGCATCCTGGGCGATGCGGCCGGCTTTGAGGGGGAACAACAGGGCGAAGTACTCCTGTGTCCCCTGACACTGGCCAACGCTGCCGCACTGCGGAATCAGCTTCCCTGGCTGCAGCCTCAGCCGCTGGGTCTGAAGAAATCAGCCGGTTGCGGCGACCGGCTGGGGCTGGCCACGCCGGGACACATCCAGGCTGTGCGTCACGCGGGCAACATCGCGCCCATCTTGGCCCAGCAGTCCATGCGCGAAAACGCCCGCACCGGACGAACTCCCCAGCAGGTGATAGACGATGCCCTCTGGGGCGTGTTCCAGGAGGGCTGGCGCGGGCCGTGGGGCGCGGACGCCGACCATCTGAAAACCACCGACGACGTGGACCTCTGCGTGACAGCCGGTTACACTTTCTTTACCATTGACCCTGGCGACCACGTGGACAACGCGGCCCACACTGCCCCCCTCGACGTCCTGCGGGACAAATTCCAGGCCCTGCCATGGGCCGAGTTGGAAGACTCGTCCGACGACCTGCGGGGACGATACCTGGGCCAGCGCTTTGAAGTAGAGACACTCACCCGGGAATTCGACGAGACAGTGCTGCTGCGGGCGGCCGCCAAGTACGGTCGGGCCGTCGCCCACACCGCCCGCATGTATCGCCATCTGGCCAGCCAGGCACAGAACTTTGAACTGGAGGTATCGGTGGACGAGACAGAGACACCCACCTCACCCCACGAGCACTTTTTCGTAGCCAGCGAGCTCAAGCGCCTGGGGGTGCAATGGGTGAGCCTGGCCCCTCGCTACATCGGGCGCTTTGAGAAGGGGGTGGATTACATCGGCGATTTGGCCCAGTTCGAGGCAGAGTTCGTCAAGCACGTAGCCATCGCCCGCCACCTTGGTCCCTACAAACTGAGCCTTCATTCCGGGTCGGACAAGTTCAGCATCTATCCCATCATCGCCAGGCATGCGGGCGACCTTGTGCATCTCAAGACGGCTGGCACAAGCTACCTGGAGGCCTTGCGAGCCATCGCCAGCATTGACCCGTCTCTCTTCCGCGAGATCCTGGCCTTTGCCCACGAACGTTACGATGAGGACAAAGCTACCTATCACGTGTCTGCTGATCCGACCAAGGTGCCTGCCCCTGGCAAGTTGGCAGACTCAGAGTTGGCCGGAGTGCTGGACCTCTTTGACGGACGACAGCTCTTGCACGTCACCTTTGGTTCGGCGCTGGAGCGGTTCGGGCAGCGGTTGAAGGAGACGCTGGCCCAACACGAAGAAGTGCATTATGCAGCGTTAGAAACGCATTTCCGCAAGCATTTGACGCCATTCATGTGAGGAGACAAAATGGCCAACGAGTATCTGGAGAGTCTTTTCCAATTGTCAGGCAAAGTCGCCGTCGTCACCGGCGGGGGTGGTGTCCTGTGCGGGGCGATGAGCCGGGCGCTAGGCCGTGTAGGGGTAAAGGTGGCGGTGCTGGACCTAATCCTAGAGGCGGCTCAGAAAGTGGTGGACGACGTCGTGGCTGCTGGAGGCCAGGCCATCGCCGTGAAATGCAACGTGCTGGACAAAGCCAGCGTGGAAGCAGCTTGCGAAACAGTGTTGGAGCGGTTCGGTCGAGTGGACATCCTCATCAATGGGGCGGGGGGCAACAAGAAGCAGGCCACCACTGGCCCTGATCTTTCCTTCTTTGATTTGCCCTCGGATGCGGTGCAATGGGTGTTCAACCTGAACTTTATCGGCACCTTGTTGCCCAGCCAGGTCTTTGGCCGGGTCCTCGCTGAGCAGGGCAAGGGGGTGATTCTCAACGTCTCCTCCATGAACGCCTTCCGGCCGCTGACCAAAATCCCGGCCTATTCGGCGGCCAAGGCGGCGGTCAGCAATTTCACCCAGTGGCTGGCGGTCCATATCTCGCAGGAGCACTCGGATAAGATCCGAGTCAACGCCATCGCCCCCGGCTTTTTCCTGACCGAGCAGAACCGCTTTCTGCTGACTGACGAGGTCACTGGTGAATTGACCCCCCGGGGCCAGACCATCATTGACCACACCCCGATGGGCCGCTTTGGTGACCCCGAGGATCTCCTTGGCACGGTGCTGTGGTTGCTCTCACCCGGTGCGGCCTTTGTCCATGGCGTGGTGGTGCCAGTGGACGGCGGGTTTTCGGCGTTTAGTGGGGTATGAGCGAATCTGTAATGGTCAACAACACTCTGAACATTAACAACTGATCACATCAGCCAAATGC
>SOHZ01000565.1 GCA_004377365.1 Anaerolineales bacterium
ATCAACGGTCACGTCCTGCGCGATGTCATTGACTACCGCTTCTACGGGGCCGAAGAAGAGCTGGAGATCATTATCGAGCGGGACGGGCAGCGAAAGGTCTTTCAGGTCCAACGAGACTACGACGAGGATCTGGGGATCGAATTCGCCGCCCCAACCTTTGATGGCATCCGCCGCTGCAACAGCCAATGCACTTTTTGCTTTATCGCCGGTATGCCCAAGGGAATGCGCCCTTCCCTTTACGTCCGAGACGACGACTACCGCTACTCCTTCCTCTTCGGCAATTTTATCACCCTGGCCAATCTGACCGAGGACGATTGGCAGAGATTGGCTGAGCAGCGTTTGAGCCCCCTCTACGTCTCGGTCCACGCTACCGATCCGGCGCTGCGCCGCCGCATCCTCGGCAACCCGGCCGCCCCCAATGTCATGGACCAACTGCGCCGGCTGGGCCAACTGGGCATCCAACTCCACACCCAGGTCGTCCTGGTGCCCGGCCTCAACGATGGCCCCGCCCTGGCCCAAACCGTCGCTGACCTGGCCACCCTTCATCCCGCCGTGCAGTCCATTGCCATCGTGCCCATCGGCCTCACCAAGCACCACCGCCGCGACCTGCGCCCCTACAAGCCCGACGAGGCAGAACCTATCCTTGACCAAATCACCGCCTGGCAAGGAGAGTACCAAAGCCAGCACAGCCTCAATCTAGTTTACGCCTCCGACGAGTGGTACCTGCTGGCCGGTCACGAGGTCCCCTCGGCCGATGAGTACGATGGTTTTCCGCAACTGGAGAATGGGGTGGGGCTGACCAGGGTTTTCCTGGACGAGTGGGAGGAAGCCAAGTCAAGAGTTTGGGGTTCAACGTTAAATCTATCGCTCCCGCCGGACCACAGTCCGGCGGCTTCTGGCGTGGACTGTGGTCCACGCCGAGCAAAAAGTTCCTATGGTATCAAGGTTGGCAAAATTACCCTGGTCTGTGGGACATTGATCGCTCCGTTGCTGACAGAGATAGCGGCCGAATTGGTACAATTGATTGGGCTTGAAGTCGAGGTCATCTCTGTTGTCAACGAGTTCTTCGGCCCGACGGTGACGGTTTCGGGGCTTCTGGCAGGGCAGGACGTGATCGCGGCGATGCAACAACGAACTCTGGAAGGACGTGACCTGGGCGACGTCGTCTTTTTGCCGCGGAGCATGTTCGATGCCGCCGGAGAGGTGACGTTGGATGACATGACGCCGCTGGAGATTGGGGCCAGGCTAGGGACGAGGGCGGAGGCAGTTGGAGCGATGGGGGAGTTAGTCAACTTGGTGGGTAGGCCGTAACGCTAGTGAAAACACGTACAGAGACGCGGGCTGAAACCTGCTATGCATCATCAGGCGCAACGCCCGATTGCGAGGCCAAATTGAAGATTGGTAGTGGCTCCACCTTGAGCAGATCATCCAGATCCAATTCTTTGCTCAGCCACTTTTGCCCCGCTTTGGCCAATTGATAGCGCTTACACTCTTTTGCTAGCCACTCATAGTCCTCTTTATATTCGTGCTGAGGTCCTCGCCTCGCTCGCTGGTCCTGAAGATGCGGGTAAAGTTGCTGAGCGCTACGAACAACCAGATCCCAAAACAAGTGTAAAGCTTCTTTCTTAGGGACCAAGCCGTTTTTGACCCGAAAACCGAGACCATCAAAGCGTGCTAACACCTCTTCAACCATATCACGTTCGGATTCTGTCAGGTTCGGGAGAATCAGGTCTTCAGCTTGCTGCGAGTACACGAACAGCAGCTTCTTACGGAACTCAGGGATGACCAACTCGTCGAATAAGCGAGCAAAAGCCTGGCTCTTTTGATCCTTGCGCGATTCCCGAAGCTGGTATAAAAGAAAGCCAACAGCAATCGCTGTAGCGACGTCTGCAATCACTTGTATTATGTCCTGGATGCACATACTATTCTCTCCTTCCAATCGCTTCATTAACCTAAGAACTTCCCCGTGTCAACAGAATCCGATTTGATGGTGCTCATTGTTTCCTCTATTGGTCATGGACTGATGTAGAAATGTATCGAATCAGAGAATTCGTCCATCCCCCCTAGTTCATCTGGAGCTCTGCAACTTATGGCAGCATCTACAGAACCAATCGCAAGCAGATAGTCGTCCCGAACCATAATGACCTCAATGATCTGTATGCCTCCGGCTGTGCATGCTTCCATCCTTCCCCCAAGAAAGAGAAGACACTCGAAAAGGTATCGGGCCTCCTCTGAATCTGGCACAGCAGGGCGTACAGTATAGCGAAGTACTTTACCGTATTCCGTGTTATCAATACCTATGGTAATGCGATCGAAATACTTGTCCAGAATCCAGTCATAGGTGCTGGAGAGTGGATCTGCCATCCCAGCCATGAACGCGCGGTGCTGGCCCAGTAGAGCTTCGTCTTGCGCGGTCAAAGGGCCTGGTGTTGCTATATAGGTGATTTCCGGCGTAGGAGGGCTAATGTAGGGCCTCGAGTGTATGTCAACTGTATCGTACCATTCATCTGCCGTAATTCGCCCCTCTAGATAGGTTCGTATTGTGGGCATGTCCGAGGACATAAACACAAGTCCGCCATCTTCTCGGAGATACATGACCTCCACTATATCTAGCCCCACCCTATACGATGGGTGATCTTCAATCAAGCCTACAAAACTTAGAAGATGCATTGCTAGATCTATTGCGTCCTCTCCGGTCTCTGGGGGCGGGGAGACGGTGATCCGGCACACTCTGCCCACATCGCCATCCAATATGCTAATATGTACGCGGTCTCGATATCGGGTCATGATGTTATCCGGTTGGTATGTGGGCAAGTCATCCAAGAGAGAATTAGCCCATTCTAGAAATCCCAAAGCGCCGGGGACAGGTGTAGCTGTGGGCGGGCTCAAAACGGCAGTCGGAGTAGATGCGGGCGAAGGGGTCAGGGTGAATGTGGGTGTGCCGGTTGGGGGCACTGGCGTGGGTGTGGGCGTTGTAGTTGCTACACCCCTGGCGCAACGAAAACCCACGAGGAAGTCCGGATCATCAGGATCGTGAAAGCCGCGCTCGGCGCAGCCAGTGAAGATTGACAGGCAGGTCCACTTGCACCCACGCGACACCCGATACCGACCGAAATCGGGACCGGGAGGATTGCGCGCGGGCGATTGGCTGTAATAGTCCTCATCATACCAGTCGGCTACCCACTCCTCCACATTGCCCGCCATGTCCACGCAGCCGTAGGGGCTATCCCCTTGGGGGGAATACTTGCCCACGGGCGTCGTGCCACCTTCATTCTCGTCAAAGTTGCACAGATTGAGTGTCGGCCCTTGGTCTCCCCATGGATATGCTCGCCCATCGGTCCCCTTGCACGCCTTCTCCCACTCGGCTTCGGTTGGCAACCGCTTACCCGCCCATTCGCAGTAAGCTTTCGCATCGCTCCAACTGACCTGCACGACCGGGTGCTCATCTTTGCCCATCAGATCGGTATCCGGGCCAGAGGGGTGTTGCCAGTCAACTCCTTGAACGCATTCCCAACTGTTACCTTTGCGGACCCAACTGCACCTTCTCCGTTCGGCCTCTGTCTCATAACCCGTCGCTGAGACAAAAGCAGCGAACTGGGCGTTGGTCACCTCGTGCTTGTCAATGTAGAAGGCGTCCAGATAGACGGCATGCACCGGTTGCTCGTCACTGCTCCCCTCGTCGCTGCCCATAGTGAACTCACCAGCCGGGACGTAGACCATCTCTGCTCCGTCTATAGGACTCGCCCATACTTGGCTCGCCTCGGCGACGGCTGGCGGTGGACCAGGCGTGAGGGTTGCCGTCGGTGTTGGTGTGTCGGTCGGTGTCAGTGGTGCTGCCGTCAGCCAACGTGTTGCCGTCGCCAGGGAGGGTGCAGCGGCTGGCGTCTCCGGAGGCAACGCTGTTGTCATCATCACGGTCGAGGCGGCTAGAGATACCAGATAGCACATTATCCCATGCCAAACCTCAGTGCCCACCAGAATGGCCGCGATCTGAGTTAGACGCACAAACCAACGCGATTCCTTGCTTTCATCCATGAAAATGCCATATATCCAGACTAGACTGTTGGCAAACAGATAGGAGGGAGAGAATAGTATTGGGAAGGTGAAAAACACGGCAACCCCGACGGTGCACGGTTGCATGAAGAAGGCGCCGACTACCTGTGAAGCAATGAAAAGGAAAGACCATAGAGCTATCCCTACCTGAAGCGCAAAGACCAGTAGCCGCACAGGCAATGTCCAACTTGGGCTAAACCACCATTCCCAAAATGATGGGAAGACCTGGGCAGCCTCGGCGTGCTCTGAGGTGACAGCAGCAGGTCGAGGCTCGGTCGGAGCGGTCACTCTCAGCGTAACTTCGACAGACTCTTGCCCCCCATTTGAAGTAATCTCTATACGTTCTCGATAGAAGGTTGGTGGCAAATCCGTGGTGTCAACAGTCACCTCCACGATTGTGAAATTCGAGTGCACTTTCGTGATATTTAAGTGCAGCCAGGATGCAGTCTTCTCCAAGTTGCCACCCAGGGTGCCACCGCCCCTGTTTGTAAGATGCAGAGTCTTGGTTTGTGTTTCCCCTGCGGGCAAATGGCCGAAATCCAGACGTAGAGGGTGGACGTGCAAGATCGGTGGATTCCGTGCCGGTCGGGGAGGATAGGTGGTGTATCTCGGTGACTCCCGGGGGCCATAGAAAGGCCGTCTCAGTCTAGCTCTGTCATACTCAGCCCTTTTCGCAGGATCGCGCAGAACCTCGTATGCGACGTTTATCTGTTGCATACGCTGGACTGCATCAGGGCTCTTGTTGACATCGGGGTGGTACTTACGAGCCAACCGCCTGTAGGCTGCCTCTATGACCTCCGGTTCAGCCTTCGGGTCTATCTGCAAGATCTTGTAGTAGTCCGATTCTGCCATGATCAACAAATCACCAACTTATGGACGACAGCGATAATGACCAGTGGGACAAACACCAGCAACAATCAACTTGACTCAGGCCAATAAAGACCGACTCCACCCAGCTTTTGCTGAAAATCCAGTCGGCTTCAGTGTTTCATGTATCACCTCCCACGGCAATACCAACGTTACGATGTGAGCAACGATGGTGAGCTACTGATTAACTCTCGGCAATTCTATGATACCATAGTTTGGCTCAGAAAGCAATGCACTTTATTCCCTTGCCATCGCGCACCACAATCTAACGCTGTTGGAAGTTCCTCCATTCCCTTTCCACCTCCTGTGGCCAGTTTGACCTTTTGGCATACTGTACTATAATAAGGTGGTCTCTCTCCTTCCTTAAATTATGTAGAAGATACTGTTTGATTTTTGCAAACATCCCAGGGAAATTAGGCAGAATTGCTGCAAACCTTAAGAAATCGGCTAAACTTGCTTGAGAAGCAGGAGGGCGAGCATGGGTTGGTGTAGTCGTCCAACGTATGAGGGCTTGGAGGTTTCTATTTGCTCAGAAGGAGTCGTCGGCTTCTTTGTGCGGGACGAAGCCACGATGGAAGCAATCCGCAATGACGACCCCCGAATCCTTGAAGTGCTGAAGCTCATGGTTGAACAAATAGATGAGTATTCAACTGCTCAGTGGGCACGGGACCTTGCTTGGGGGATGGCCTTTAAACGTTTTCCTCGGTATCCAGACGAGAATTGGGAAAGGGATGCCCGACAGGAACTCAATGAGCTCTTAAATAGCAGATATGCAACCCCACGGCAGAAAGAAAGGGCACAAGGAATCCTAGGAGAGTTGGATGAGTGGGTTCGCAAGGGGCGCAAAAAGGAGGCAAAGCGCAAACCTCGTCCCGGCTTCATCTACCTGCT
>SOHZ01000070.1 GCA_004377365.1 Anaerolineales bacterium
GCCAGCATGACAACCGTGGGAACGAGCACCGAGAGTATCCTGCCCGCGCTCCCCAATGCCCTCCAGTTCAGCACTACCAAGAAGGCCATCGCCAGAAAGATGACCAGACTGCCGAGGTAAACAAAGATCTCATCGGCCCTCACCCGGCGGGCTAGCGATATTGCCGCACCCTCCGCTTCCCTCCGCTTGAGCGCCTCGGCTTGCTCAGGAGAGATCAATCCTTCCCTTACCCAGTCCTCGATCTTGCTCAATAGGGATTCTTGTTTAGCCATTCGATCCTCCTTCCCTGAAAGGGGCACCTCAGGTCCTGGCCTCCAGCCGGCGGCGCAGCCGGTCCACGCCAAGCCCAATGGCGATCAAGGCAACGCCTATGATCAGCAACACCACTGGCAGCCCAAGTTGGTCTTTGAAAAAGTCAAAGTTGATTTTCACAATACCTACAAATAGGAAGAGGGCGCCGCTGTAGAGTAACACTCGCGACTGCCGGCGCACGCTCCAGGCGATGAACATCACGCTCTCAATGAGTAACAGTATGTTCCAGGCTAGCAACGAAGGCCTCCTCCCGCGGTAGGACTCGAAGGCAATCCGGCTGCCATCGGGCGACCAGGCAGGTCCGATATCGTTTGCCAGGTCTCGCGTGAGCCTGGTCTGGTTGGAGCCGTCCGCATCCATCACGTAGATGTCCCGGTTCCCATCGCGGTAAGACATGAAGGCGATCCTGCTGCCATCGGGCGACCAGGCAGGAGACCGATCATCTGGCGGGCGTTGAGTGAGCCCGGTCTGGTCAGAGCCATCTGCATCCATCACGTAGATATCGGCCTTCCCACCCACCATCAGGGCGATGAAAAGGGCCCCCAGCAGCCATGACGAGACGCCGAACAGGTTAAAGAGCCAGATAAGGCTCCCTTCCTTCCGCCGGCGAGCTACCTGGGCGGCGGCCAGCTCGACGGTTCCTACCACCAGCCAGGGGAGATACAAAGCCCAGGAAATCTCTCCCACCCGGGTCGCATTAACCACACTAGTGACGCCGATGGCAACGCCCGAAGCCAGGGTTCCGACCGCCAGCGCCTGCGGTAGGCCAGGCAAGGCCACGAGCGCGATGACCGCCAACGGCAGCGCACCCAAGCTGGCCCATAGCAGGAGCCACTGCTCTTCCAGATCAAGGCCGGGCCATTCGATGAGAGTCACCGCAATCAGGATAGCAGTCAACCAGGCGGCCACCATCCACAAGGCCTGAGCACCACCCCTCAGGAGCGGTCCCTCGCGGCGGCGCAACGGTTCTCCCACAGCCCACAGGATCAGGGTGGGCACGGCCACGACGACCACACGGCCCAGCCAGCGAAGATCGACCCACAGCACTTCCAGTCCAAAGCCCACGCCCATCAGTACGAACAAGCCCCCAATGTAAAGGAAGATCTTCCGTGGGGATACACGGCGCCTTTCGACCAGGCCCTCATACGCGGTGATGGGCTCGGCCTGCTCAGGAGAGATCAAACCCTCTCCCACCCACTCCTCGATCTTGCTCAATAGAGATTCCTGTTTAGCCATTGGATGCTCCTTTCTTAAAAAACGGCCCCTTTGCGCTTCTATTGAACCACAAAGGGGCTGTCATTACAAGGGCAAAAGCTGCCAAAAACTGTCAATCGAAGCGCTAATACATCACCAGAGTGAAGATGAAGGGTCTGTCATTTCAGTGTGGTGGAGTACTAGGCTGGCCTCTTTTGCTGTGTTTCCATCTCGGCCAGGGCTCTGGTCACCCCTCGGACGGCCCGGCGGCGGGCGCGGCTGAAAGTACCCTCGCTGATGTAAAGTGCGCTCATCACGTCGCGGTTCAGCTTCCCTAGCACGTAGCAATCGTGCAATATGACATATTGGTGCCATTCCCGCGTGGGGGGTGAGGGCTGTGGGCCAGGTGGCTTTAATTTCTCGATGGCAGTTGTCAGTACCTCCTGTAAGGCTTTGCCTCGGTCAAGATGGGTGACGAAGACGCCTTCTTGGACATCGAGGTATGACTCGATGATACGAAGTTGAGCCAACGTGTGCTCACCCAGATAGGGGTAATCGTGTAGATGTCTTAAGGCATCCTCGACCAAGGAGATGGCTTCCCTTTCGCTCTGTCCCTCGAGAACCGGCGGCCTTGCCTCCGCCACCAGCGCTTCCCGCATCTTCCCTTGCAGTTCCTGCTCTCGCTCTCGGACCTCTCTCAGCAGGGTGTCAATCTGCTGCACGCTCCGCTTCTGCAAGCGTACAGTGTGTACCACGCTAGCTACCGTATCGGCCAAGTCCTCCAACAAATCGAGGTCATCTTCGGTGTAACTGACCCCGGTGGTCCTCTGGCCCAGAACGATGACTCCTATCTGCTCGCCGCCAGCGTGCAAGGGGACGATCAGTGCCATCGGAGTATCGGTGAGCCCCAAAGTTTCCATCGGAGGTGACAGAACGGCGATTTCATCTGTAGCGAGCGCGTCTGAAGCGATAGATTGGCCTCCAAAGTCCACCTGCCAATTAGCGGTGACAACGAAGCCCTCCCCTTCCCGCAGGGCGATAAAGCCCTTGCTCACATCCAAGGATCGACAGAGGGTCTCAAGGATGGTCCGCAGTTGTTCCTGGAGCTCGTGGCCGGGGACGGCCTCGCGGGCAAAATCCCGTAGATTGGCTCTCAGCTCGCGGTATTGCCGGCGATAGAAGAAACGGTCCAAATAAGTGCGAGCCCAATCGTACAGGGAATGGGAGACGATAGCTAGCATGATGATAAAGATGAAGGCGATGAAGGGGACATCAAAGGCCAGGTCAGAGATAAAGGCAGCAAGCAGATAGGCACCAATTACCAGGCCGATGGCCAAGGAGGTGTAGATGAAATCAAGCCCGATGGCCCGCCCCTTGATCAGGGCATTGTAGCGGGCCACCCCGTAGCCGAGGAGGGCGACCCCCGCGCCCAGGCTGAAGTTGCTTATCAACGTGGGCGTGTCCAGCCGGAGCCAGGTGGAAAGAGTGGCATATATCCCGCTAAAGATCGCCAGGGAGGTGGCCCACAAGAGGGTGGCGAATTGTCGTTGGATGGACCGGCTCTTGGCTTGCCGCCAACTCAGGTAGAGGTTGTAGAGGGAAAGGGCGGGAACTGCGATCAGGTAGAGACCAAAGAGGGGGTAAAGGGGGCCAGGGTGCTGAGCGCTGTTGTAGATAGGCGGTTTCATAGTCGCGCCAGAGAAAACCCAGGGGGTGTAGGCTTCCATGGCTACAAAGTTCAGGGTCAACAAATAAACAAGGATAACTAACGGACGTTGTTTCCTGGCTAACTTGCCTGACAGGAGGGAAACGCTCAGGTGGAACCAGAAGGGCACCGCAATTGCTACGCTCCATCCCCACCACCAGGGCAGGCTGCCTTCTCCTGGCGGGCCTTGGATGTCGGTCAGGCTGTTCAGGAAGTAGCCGCAGAGAGACCAGAGCGTGGCACTGACCAGCCAGGACACCCTGCTGCGCGGGCTGCGGGTGACGATGTAGCAGCCCAACCACAGCGAGACGATCAGGCATACGAAATTGATGGCCGATATTGAAGCGAACAGAAGTCCATCCGGCATGGTTATGCCTCCTCGGTGCTTATGCCCGGCGGGCGACGCTAGCCCAGTTCCAGGTCAGGTGTAGTAGCATCTGGACTAACCTCCTCGCGACTTCAGAGACCTTGGCCGGATCAATCCGCAAGCCGTACTCCCCCAACAAACCAGCGATGGCCCCGCGGGTCCCTGGCTCGCCAGCAGAGATCAGCCGGGCCAGGGCCATCAGCACGGCCTGTTCCTCCTTCGTAGACTCGCCCCACCTCGCCTCACCTGGCCAGCAAGCCGGTGGCGGAGGGTGGGCGATTTGGCTGTTGGGTCGTTCATGGGATTTCCCCCTTGTGCCAATGAAGCGACCATCGGCGTTACGATACTGAGCCGTTACCTCGCCCACATCGCCCGGCCGGGGCCAGCAAGACGGGGGCAGAGTCAGCGATGGCTCCGCCCACCATAACTTAGCCCGCGCTGCCCCATAGATTTGCGTATCTACGCAATGCGTATGACTTCCTCACAAAACAAGCCAGATTACAGCCACCACGCAGATGGTCATTAATGCCATCACTAAAGAGTAGTAAACAGGGGTCTTACGTCGAAGCCTGCTCTCGACCAGCTTCCCTTCCCATTCTTCAGGGTATGGAGAGTCAGTACCGTAGTACTCGCCTTTAAACAGGTGCAGTGCTTTCTCTATTCGTTCGATAGCTTCAGCATTTCTAACCGACCGCCTTGAACGACGGAATATCCAGATTATGGATAGGAGCACGGGAACTACAACCAGAACAGTAGCAAGTGATTTGACCAGAATGGGAAACGGTAACGCGCTTGACCTATCCGATAAGGCTACAACAGCACCAAACGCAGCCAAGAGCAAACTGGTTGACCATTGGAAGAACTGCTGTTCACGGTTTTCCCCCTGTTCAATACTCTTGATTTGGTTATCCAATGCTTTGAGCAATACATCTGTCCTGTCACTCACAGATAGCTCTTCCACAATCCGCTCCCTCCTGAGTGCTTGGAATATGAATAGCGTTCTTGTCAAACGGTGTTCGCCCGCATAACCACATATACACAGAAACGCCCCCAACCACAAAGCCGCTTCCTACTTGACGCGGAAAGCGGCTCCTGGTATACTATCAGAGCCTGGCCTTCCTGGCCATCACAGGAAGGAGGCAAACGAAGGGCCTACCGCCCACCATGCGGTCGGTCCTTTTTATTTTCTTACTGGGTGCGTGGGTATTATATCACGTGTGGGGGCAGAGTGCAAGGAGTATGGCGTTATGATCGTAAATCTTATGGAACGTAAAGGCTCGTTAGCGAGGGCGTGGGCCCTCAGCTTTGCTGTCCACAAGAGAAGCCCCTGGAGCGTGTCCCAGGGGCTTTTGGGTAGGGGTCCTCTACTCAACCGAATAGCGCGCCTTCACGCCCGTTTGCCTGGGGCAGAAAGCCCTTTCACAAAGGCATGATGAGGTGCGAGAGCTTTCCTGCATAGAGCTTGGGGCTGGGTGACCAATGGGCCAAAAGCAAAAAGCCACCCTTGGCAGAATTGGGTGGCTTTGCCTTTGCACGACTACTAACAAAACCTAGCAAGCAGGTACCCACGCCAGGCGGCCAACATGCCCCTGGACCATTCCTGGGGTCGGCTTCATTCGAGGTGATTCTCAACCGCTGCCTTGCCCGCCAAAGCGGTAGCCGACGTCACGCACGGTTTGCACCAGCTCCCGCCTGTCTTCTCCCAGGGCCTTCCTTACCCAGCAGATATGCACCTGGAGAGTGCGAGTGTCGCCCAAGTAATCCGTCTCCCAGATTTGGCGCATCAATACCCGCTTACTTAGCAACCGTCCCGGGTGAGTCATCAGGTAGGCCAGGAGCCGAGCCGTCATAGGTGTCAAGCGCTCCTGGCGACCGTTTACGACGAGAGTACGGTGGCGGGGATAGAGAAAGATGTCACCGTATCCCAGCTCGTCACCTTTGGCCCGCCATTCCAGTTGCTGCGCCATCTGCTCCAGTTTGCGCTGGCGAACTCTTGTCTCCCCAACCTGATACCAGCCACCGCCGCAATATCGAACTTGCGGGCACTCTCCATCGTTGACTTTCTCATAGGCTAGGCGATGACGCTCTACAAGCTCATTCATTCCACACCCCACCAGGCTGTCCTCAATCGGTCACGGCTGCGGCCCTACCAATAATCCACTTGGCCAGCGCCCTGGATGTAATCTAGGAGACGCGCACATATTATTATACCACAGCTACCACTTCTTAA
>SOHZ01000289.1 GCA_004377365.1 Anaerolineales bacterium
GTTTTCAGACATGCTGGCCCGGGTGATGCGCGCCTCCTGGGCCATCGAACCCATCGCCAGGGCTAGAGCGGGAAGAATAAGATGTCTTACGGCATCAACGAAAGCTTCCAGGTCACCAGCCAGAAGGGAATCAACAGTCATGAAGCCCGTGACTGTTGGAGGCCGGGTGATTCCTTCGCTCAGGCGGCCGAGAGTCGGCAGCCAATTGAGCACGAAACCGAATAATAGCATAAACAGGATAGCAAACACGAAGGAAGGTGTCACCACGCCCAGGTAGGAGAAGACCCGCACCACGTTGTCCACCAGCTTGTCTTTGTGACGGGCGGACAACGTTCCCAGCCCGATACCCAGACTAGCGGTTATTGTAAAGGAGAACAGTGCCAATTCGAGGGAGGCCGGGAAGAACTCCTTGATGTCGTCAGCCACCCCACGCCGGGTGACCAACGAGATGCCGAATTCGCCCTGCAGCGCGTCGCGCAGCCAGTATCCATACTGCACCGGAAGAGGGTCGTTTAGGTGCATTTGTTCGCGTAATTTGTCAACCACCCAATCCTCCGCGCGCGCCCCGACGGCCACGCGCGCAGGATCGCCCGGCATCACCCGCGCGATGATGAAGATTACGATCGATAGGCCAAGCAGCACGAAAATCGAGTGAAAGAAACGACGAGATAAGAATCTTACCAAATTCATCTCTTATACTCCTTCATGCTTAGATACCTGGTGACAGATTTGTATTGAATCCAGGAAAAGGAAGCCCCCAAAACGGACTGGATGGTAGCCACGCGGGGGCTTCCCTGTCTGGATATGATCCACGCTACCCCATCGAAACTTACTCGCTGCGGTTAATTCCGATGTGCGCCGCGAAGATTTGGTAGCCCATGACAGCGCTTTCCTCCGCCGGTCTCCAATCTACGTAGCTTTGATAAGCGTGTTTCTGAACCTGATCGTAGATGAAGATGGAAGGAGCCAGTTCGGCCAGTTGATCTTGGATTTCTATGTACTTCGCGAACCTTTCCTCCTGGTCGAGGGTCGTCAAGGCATTTTCAATGGCAGCGTCAAGATCCGGGTCCAACAACCATTCGTTCTGCTGCCACGTGTCGGCTGTGTTGGAATGGTAACGTTGCTGAAGCATCAAACCCGCTTCGGGCAAGTCAGCAGAGACATAGATGGTCACGATATGCGTGCTGGTTTCTTGCGAGCTGGTGTTCTCTACGACGCTCAGCCACGGCGTCGAAACGACTTCGACCGGGATGCCAATTTCAGCCATATTGGCCTGGAAGAGCAGAGCGAACTTCTCCTCGTCGGGCACCTCGGAAATCCAGTTGACCGTAAGCGGATACTGGTCGATTTCATCGGCGTATTGGCATTGGGCAAGTTCTTCACGCGCTTTGTCCAGGTCCCGAGAGAATACAAAGACGGACGGGCTATGCCCTCCCAAGGTAGCGGGCACCGGCCCAAGCATCTGCTTGGTACCAGGCCACTCCAGTCCAACGGCGGTGTCGTAGTCGAAGGCATAGGCCATCGCTCGCCTGCAGTGCACGTCGTCGGTGGGTGGGAGGCGATTATTGACCATATAGTAAAACGAGGTCATGCTTGGGAAAGGTGCCACGTCGATACCTTCGATCGCGTCCAGCGCCTCTAATGCCTGGACCGTCTGCCACTGGTCGGTGATTTCCAATTCTCGATTGGCCATCAAGGTTCGTACAGTGACCGTCTCAGTGGTGGCAATGAAGCGCACATCATCCGGAGCGTTCTCAACGAACTCACCCCACCAATCCTCGTGTTTTTCCATCAAAAGGTACTCTTCCAGCGGGAACTCCACTACTTTGTACGGTCCAGAGCCGGCATCGTGGGTGAGCAGCCACTCTTTTCCATAGTTCCCCTCTTCGCCATACGGGCCTT
>SOHZ01000424.1 GCA_004377365.1 Anaerolineales bacterium
AAATTCTTCGCCGTCTTGTGCCAAGCACAGGGATGTCGGCCACCAGACGATTGTACCTCTTTCCTTGGGTGAAGGTTATTTCCACTCCCTCGCGGTCTATCTCAATATGCCTGGAGATGACGGTGATGAGTTCATCTTTCAGGGTCTGCAGCAGCCCTGGAGAGATATTTGTCCGGTCATGCACCAACACCAATTGTAGCCGTTCCTTGGCAATCTCTCGGCTGGAGGGTACCCGCCGTCCTCGTAACTTGTCCCAGAAGCTCATCTTTTCCTCCTGGTTGATCGGTGATAGGTGTAGAATAGAGATGAAGAATTATGAACGGACGAAGCGCGCAAAGCGTTCCAGGAAACCAGATGTATCCTTGATGGTCATGAAGGGAACATCTTCGCCCAACAGGCGATGGGCAATGTTGTGAAAGGCAAGCCCTGCTTGCCCCGTGACATCCAGAGCGACCGGCATCCCCTTATTGGTCGAGATGATGATGGCTTCGTCCTCGGGCACGATGCCGATCAAATCAATGGCCAATATCTCAAGGACATCATCGGTGTCCAGCATGTCACCTCGCTTGATCATCTCTGGTTGGATGCGGTTGATCATCAGCTTGGCAGGCCCCTTCTCCTCGGCCTCGATAAGCCCGATGATGCGGTCGGCGTCGCGCACGGCTGGGATCTCGGGGGTGGTAATGATAAGCACCTCGTCGGCGGGGGCGATAGCATTGCGGAAACCCTGCTCGATGCCGGCCGGTGAGTCAATGAGCACAAAGTCGTAATCGTTGCGCATTTGTTCGCAGACCTGAACCATGTCCTCAGGGCCGACGGCGCTTTTGTCACGGGTCTGAGCGGCGGGCAGGAGGTAGAGCTCCGCGAGGCGTTTGTCCTTGACCAGAGCCTGACGCAAGCGGCAAACCCCTTCAACTACGTTCACGATGTCGTAGACGACGCGGTTTTCCAGGCCCATGACCACATCCAGGTTGCGCAGGCCGATGTCCGCGTCTATGGCCACCACTCGTTGGCCCAGCAGGGCCAGGGCGACGCCCAAATTGGCCGTGGCTGTGGTCTTGCCCACTCCTCCTTTGCCTGATGTGATGGTGATAACTCTGGCTGGCATAGTTTCGTCTCCCTATTTTTCCCATGGCTCGGCCACGATCTCGCCATCCTGGACGCTGGCCATCTCCGGCCGTTCGGGTAAACCTTCTCGTCCCTCTGGTGCACGGGCGATGTGATTGCCGATGCGCAACTGGAGAGGTGCGAGGCTCAGAGCACAGACCACTGCCCCATCGTCACCGGTGGCTCCAGCGTGAACGATGCCGCGTAGCTTGCCCCACACTACAACGTCACCGCCGGCGATGATCTCCGCGCCAGGATTTACGTCACCGATGACTACCACGTGGCCAGGGTGCTGAACGACCTGGCCCGAGCGCAAAGTCCGACGGACCAGGACGCCCAGGTCCGTGTCCTGAGCCAGTCGAAGGGCCGCATCCTCAACTTCGGTCTCCAGTTGCCCTTCGACTCCGCTCAGGACAGGCCCTTCGTCCCGCCCAGGGAGGGGCTCACGGCGGGGCGGAGAAGCTGCTTCGGGGCGTGGTGTAGCATGGGAGCCAAAAGTCGTTTCCAGGCCCAAGGCTTTGGCTGCGGCTTGGGTGGCCGCGCTGTCGCCAATGACGGCCCACAGAGAGACGCCGTTGCGAGAAATGGTTTGGCCGAGGGCTTCCAGTTCTTCCGTGGTCAGTTCCCGTGGCCCTACGTACAGAGCCACCCGTCCGCCTCGGAAAAAAGAGGCCGTGCTGCTCAATCGCTCGCCCAATTCCCTCAGGAGAGCCCCTAAATCCCCTGCGCCGAGGGTGATCACCAGACCTTCGCTGGTGCCTCTGATGCGTACTCTATCGTCAGACATTCTAATCTAATTTCTAATTCTAATTGTTACGGCGACACCTCATAGAACTGCACGGTGTATCGCTTGAAGGACTCTACCTCCAGATGCAATTCCTCGGCCTCAGGTAAACCTATCAACCTGACGTTCCAATGAGGTGAGGCGGAGGCATTCAGCATGTCGTAGCTGAACCAACCCTGAGGATTGGTTGCAGTTTCAAAGATTGGTGCGCCGCCAGCGTCAATGCTTACCCGCACGCCGGGTATGCCCTGGCCCCTGGCGTCTACTACAGTGCCTACAAGCTGAGAAAGCTCCGCTTCCTGGTCATCCACCCCTACGACTTTGGCCTGGAAATGTCGCCCTATGGGCTGTGGAAGCGAAGGTACCGGTTGTTCCCCAGGCGCGGGCGTCGCTTCGGCCTCTGGCAGGACCCCGGTCGGGGACATGGGGAAGTAGTGTTGCAATATCTGAGCAGCAATAGGCGCGGCTGTACTCGAGCCCTCGCCGCCGCCCTCTACCAGGACGATCAGGGCGATCTCCGGGTCCTCGACCGGGGCGAAGGCGGTGAACCAGGCGTGAGTAGGCAGGTTGCCCTGACGGTCACGGTCTGGGTAGCCATCTTCGTTCTCATCGGTAAAGTATTCAGCGGTGCCCGTCTTTCCGGCCACCGAGACCCAGGGCAGGTAGGCATTCATAGCCGTGCCCCATTCCACGGCGGCTCTCATCCCCTCCCTCACGAGGGCCAGATTCTCCGGCGAGACAGGGATCTCGCGGATGACCTCCGGGGCGAAGGCGCGGAGCACACGCCCTTCGGCATCGGTCACTTGGTAAGCGATTTGAGGCCGGTAGAGGGTGCCACTGTTGGCCACGGCGGCGGTGGCGTTCAATATCTGCAAAGGCGTGCTCAGGAGAAAGCCTTGGCCGATAGCTATGTTGTAAGTGTCGCCTGTGACCCATATTTCGGAATAGGTCAGCCTCTTCCATTTGCGGCTGGGGACCAGGCCCGCGTTTTCTCCAGGCAGGTCAATGCCTGTCCGTTCGCCGAGGCCGAAGAGGTAAGCATAGTCAGCCAGACGCTCCAGGCCCAGGCCCTCAAAGTCTCTGAGACCCCCGCCCACTATATAGAAGTAAATGTCACAGGATTGGGCGATGCCGCTGATGAGATTGACGGGACCGTGCTTACCCCATTTATGAATCCAGCAGTAAAAGGGCTGGGCTTGCTCTGGATCATCAGGGAAGTATTTGTTGGGCAACCAGAGGGTACCTTCGGCAATGAATTTCGTTTCGGGGGTCACAACCCCCTCCTGCAAAGCAGCAGCAGCGGGAACGATCTTGAAAGCCGAACCTGGCGGATATAGTCCACTGATAGCGTGATTGACCAATGGGCGATGAGGATCCGAGCTTAACTGTTCATAATCTTTGACGGAGATGCCCTCAGCGAAGAGGTTGTTGTCGTAGCTCGGCAAGCTGACCATACCCAGGATCTCGCCCGTTTGCGGGTTCATGGCGATGGCCACGCCAGCCTTGGAACCAGCGGCCTTCATGCCCTGGTAGAGGGCCCCTTCCATGGCCCGTTGCAGCTCCAGGTCAATGGTCAACATGAGGTTGTGGCCGGGCTCCGCCGGTTCGGGCTCGCCCACCGTCCTGCTCTCTCGTCCAGCTACGTCTACCTCGATGTGTTTGCGCCCCTTGTAGCCGCGCAGTTCGTCCTCGAAGGTCAGTTCCACACCGGTCAGCCCCACCCGGTCGCTGTTGGGGTCATAACCGCGATGGATGTATTCTTCCGCCCTCTCTCCGGGGATGCGGCCCACGTAACCGACAATGTGAGAGGTCACGTCACCGCTGACGTATTGGCGGATGGGCTCGATCTGGACGTGGACGCCGGGCAGATCCAAGTGCTCCTCTTCGATAATGAAGGCGATCTCACGCTCCACATTGGTGGCAATGCGCACGGGCAGAAAAGGAACACCCCTTCCTTGATCAACCATCTCCTCGATGCCTGGCTGTAGGGAGAACTCTGGAGGGGCAGCCAGAGCCACCGGCACCCGGCCACTGGAGACCTGTCCCGGCCTGCTGACGGGAATGTCCAGGAGGGCCGACAGGCGAGCAAAGACTGCTTCTTGCTCAGCCTCGTCGTCCGGCAGGTCAGCGGGCACGATGGTGACGGTGAAGCCGGGTTTGTTCCTGACCAGGATGTTGCCGTGGCGGTCGTAGATGATACCTCTGGGAGCATCAATGGATACCAGCCGGAAGCGGTTGCGGTCGGATTGCAGCAAGTACTTCTGCCACTGGACGACCTGCAAGTACCACAACTGCATCGTCAGGCCAGCGCAGACGAGGACGACAACGGCACGGAATATGGCAATTCTTAGCTTATGATCTAGCCGTCTCATATCTTAATTCTCAACTGAGAGGGACTGAAGAGTGACCGTTTCCCTGGCCTCCCCTTCTGTGGTTGAAAGTGCGGGGAGAGGCTGAAGGGTAGATAGATCATACAAGCCCACCTGCAAGAGATACTGGCCAGGTGGAGTGCTCTCGGGAACGGTGATGCGGTGGGTGTCTTTCATGTACTTGCCTTCTTCCCACCAGGAAGTGGGATAACTGCCAGGGTGAGCGTTGTCCTGCTGAGCATAGACGTTCAGGGCAGAATCTACCAGGCGAGCCTGGACGCCGTAAGAGATGTCGAGTCTTCGTTGTGCTTTCCAGTAGAGGTCCAGGCGTAGTGTATCTCCGGCTCTGACGGTTGAAGAGCCCAGATCATAACCGAGGAGGGTTATTTTGTCGTCAAAGTTGCTGTTCAAGGAATTCTGGACTCCTCTGATCTGGGTCCCGTCGAAACCCCATTTGAAGAACGTGTCGTGATGATCAACGTAGATCACTTTGACAGCCAGCAGTAACAGGGCGAGCCCGGCTATCGTCATGGCCTGTCTGGCGCTGAGGCCGTGGCGGGGAGGGGGTTCCTTCGCCGATAGAGGCTCCCTCCTCACCGGGTATACAACGATGGCCAGGAGTACGAGCAGGCTGATGACCGATATGGCGTCGGCTGCCATTCGCAGTGGCAGTTCCTCGAATTGCAGGCGAATGACGTGTTCTCCAGCCGGGACGATAAAGCTGATCCGGCCCTGGCCCTGGGTAGGCTCAATGGGTACTTCCTCACCATCAATGTAGGCCCGCCACCCAGGGAAATAGTGGATGTCGAAGAAGACCCTTAACATCTTTGTGGGTTGGACAGTGAGCTGACCAGCGATCGGAGTGTATTTCTCTTCTAATACGGTAGATCCCTCGGGCCAGGTAGAAGTATCCAGCCTTTTCAATGGCAGGCCGGCGCGGTACATGGGCTCCAAGAGGGAGTCCGGCGGTATCCACTTCACCCAGATGGGCAGATATTCACCTGTGGCCGTGGTGCCGACAGCCCCCATCTGCCGTTCCATGTCCATCATCTCGGCCAGAGAGGGGTTGGCAGGCAGTGAGTGCTGATAGCCGGGGTAGAGCATAGGTAGAGCAGCCAGGACAAGCAGAGTCAATAATGCGGCTGAAACCAGAAACCTCGGTGAGGTCAGTGAGCCACTGTGAGAGAGCGCACTCACAGAAGCCCCGGCCAGCACGGCCACGGCAAAACTAGCTGGCCCAAGCCAGCGGAAAGGGAACTGCAAATAGGCCAAAGGAGGCAATCGGTCCCACAAGGCGACGGATTGGGGCAACATCATGGCCACCGAGGCCACCAGGACTAAAGCGAAGAACAGGATATGCGTTCTTTGGCTATACCCCTTCTTTCTCAAACCCGAGATGGCGGCTATGGCTGGGATGATTTGGACCAGTCCAAGGCTACGAGGGACGGCGGGATTCATGCGGCCGGTGTCGGTAGGCTGGGGGGGAGAGAGGACCTCGGCCAGCGACAGGAAGTGGTGATGGTAGTCCAAATTGGGGGGGA
>SOHZ01000088.1 GCA_004377365.1 Anaerolineales bacterium
GCCCGGCCAGGGCCACACTGTTGCCCTCGTCGGCCCAGAGGCTCTGCCCGTCGAGACGGTAGAAGCGCAGAGCGGCGGCCAACAATAAAACGATAAAGACCAGGCCGGCCAGAACAGCCGCGTTCTTTTTCAGCAATCTCACAAACTCTGATCCCATCTCGGCCTATGACCTATATTCGTGGCCTCTACTGCAAAAGAAATCAAGGTCCCGGGCAGCCTCTAGGCCACAGCCTTCAAAGCCGTTGCAGTGAACACCTGTGGCAAGCGACTGGTCGGCACCGTCGCAGTCCCCTCCGTCATCACTTGCAAGAAACTGGCCACCGGTTCCCGCTGAGCCACCCGCAGCACGGTGTTGCGTACAGTTTCAGGAACGCTATCCAGACCATCCAGGGGTAACGGGGCTTTGCGGCTGGTTTCCACCAGGCGACGATAGCTCAACAGCAACAGCTTGATCGGCTGCTCTGTATCTGGATTGAAGTAGAGCACAATATTGTCACTCAGCTCAATTCCAGTGTGTGGCTGGTCCTCAACTTCAACGAAAGTTACAGACAGGATGTCCCCTTCTACATCGTAATAAATGTTTCTCATATGATTCCCTTTCTAGTACTACAACGTGACTTCGTTTCAGAAACCAGGTTTTTGATGTTCTACAGACAAGATTGGATTGGCTAGAGACCCTATCTGGAGGATAAAAGCTTTCTTTGATCTGAAAAACCTGGTTTCTTGTATCGGTTATGCCAAAATGACGTTGTAGTACTAATAGCGGGAGCTTTGCCGTGGAGCCTGAGCGGTCTCTCTATCGGTAGGCTTCTCGACAGTGCCTGATGACCATCCTCTGAGCTTTCTTACCCCTCGAGGCCGGGGGTTCTGTTCCAGGGGAAGAAATTCTCAGAGCCATCTGCCTTCATAATACGGCAAAGGGACCGATTTGTCAAGCATGTCTCGGCGTGCGCATGCGCAGCGTCAGCGCCAGCGACAGCAGCGCGATGGCAACTCCCGCCAGGAAGGTGTACTGCGCTCCTACTGCCTCCCACACCATCCCGCCCACTACTGGCACGATCACCGCCGCGATGTGGTTGACGGTCTGCCCCATGGAGATGTTCGGCGTGATCTCTTCTGGCCCCAGAGCGATCTTTTGGAAGTAGGACTGCAGGGCGAAGGAGAAACCGAAGAGGATGTGATCGGCCACGAACAGCCCCAGCAGGATCAGTAGTCCTGGCGTGGCCGGGAAGGTGGGTAAGAGGACCCATCCCCCAACACCCACCCCCGGCACTTGAAAGGTGGTCCTCTCCAGCATGTCCAGTGTGGGGACAAAGGTATAGCCTAGGAAGACCAAGGTCAGCAGGACGAAATTGACTGTCAGCACCCGTCGCTCGCCGAAGCGGGCCACGATCTTGCCGAAGGCCTGGTGAAAGTAGGTCCCCATCAGGTTGTTGATTAGGAACAGCAGGGTGATAGTCTGCGCTGTCACCCGGTACTCCTGCACCAGCAAAAAGATGGCAAAGGTGGTAAAGATGTGACGGCGGCCGCCCATCAGGAACTGGAGGGCGTAGTAGAGCCAGTAACGACGGCGCAGGGGAGGGCGATGTCCTGTCCGCTCGGCCTGCACCGGCTGCCGGCTAAAGGGCAACAGCGCCAGCCCCCCGAGCACCACCACTGCCCCGCCAATCTGGAACAGGGTACGGTATCCCCAGGCGTCCAGCGTCCCAAAGATAAAGAGAGTGCTCACCACCGCCGCCATGGCCCCCAGGCTGTTCAACCGTCCCAACGCCTTCGGTGCCTCGTCCGGCCCCACCGTCAGAAGCACCGCCGAGGCGTTACTGGTATAGAAGAAGTGAAAGCCCACGCTCATCACCAGCGTGGCCCCGATCAGCGCCGTCAGGTCGCGCGAGGCCGCCGTCAGAAAGATGCCTACCCCCATCAGCACCACTGAGAGACCGGCTATGCGCATCTCCACCAGGAGCAGCGCCAGCATACCTACCAGGAATCCCATCAGTCCGGGGATCTCCCGCATGGCCTGGATCAGGCCAATCTGGCCGGCCCGCACACCCAGCTCCTCCACGGCAAAGTTGTTAAAGATGGACTGCCACAGGCGAAAGCCCAGGACCAGGAGCAGGTTGTTGAGGGCAATGACAATGAGAGCAGTGCGAGTCCGATGCATTGGAACCTCCATAGATGCTCAGAAGGATACCCTCTTTTGTCGTTTGTGTCAATTCTGCCCTCAACCACGGTTAAATGCAGGGTTGCCTTTATACCACGTGCTTCTGCAGCCAGTTGATGCCGCTGGCTGCCCCGCTGCGCAGGAAGTTGATATCCGAAGAGTAGCACAACAGTTGCATCCCCCGCCGTTGCCACTCGGCCAACCACTCCAGGTTGCTGATGTGAATCCCACAGGGGATGTGTCCGGCCTGGCAAGCCTCCAGGATGTGCTGGATGGGCTCCTCCAGAGCATCCAGCAGGTCGTCACTGCGTATATCCAGGCTCAGGGCCAGGTCGTTCGGCCCGATGACCACCGCGCCGACTCCAGGCACACTCAAGAGCTCCTCGATGTCCTCCACTGCCCGTCGCCGCTCGATCTGGAGGATGATCAGATTCTCCTGGTTGGCCTGCTGAGAGAACTCCCACACTTTCTGGGAGGCAAAGTCGTTATGCCCTTTGTTCACGGAACACCCGCGCTTGCCCAGGGGTGGATATAGGGTGCACTCGATGATGTGCTCGACCTGGGTCTTTGTCTCCACGCGGGGGATCATGATGCCCTGGGCTCCGGCATCGAGAGGGCGGCACATCAGGTGATATTCGGCGTCCGGCACTCGCACCAGGGGCGTCATGCCCGCCAGACGGGTGACCCTGACCATGTCGGCTATGGTCTCCAGGTTGAAGGGGCCGTGCTCCATATCGAAGAAGAGGAAATTGCATCCAGCCAGGGCCATGATCTGCCCGATGGAGGAAGAGCGCACATCCTGGATCATCGTCCCATAGGCCGGTTTTCCTTGGTTCAGCAACTCTCGTAGAGTGTTAGGTCTCATATGGCAAAGTCTCCTTAAAAGCAGTACCTTTCAAATAATAGGACTATGCGGTTGAGAGCCAAACCGTCGGTTGAGCGGTGTCCTGGGCCCTGTCCTGAGCCCGTCGAAGGGCTTGTCGTAAGGAGGCCGAAGGCCGTATCGAAACCAGGTTTGGCGGCTACCCAGTGAGGACAAATTCGCCTCAGTTCTTATCTACGCTTGCACGCTACGGCGGTGTGTCCAGACTTCAGGGTTGGCCAGGTATTGCGGAATCTCCCCGCGCAGGACCCGTAGGGTGTCCTCCACCACTGTCAGGCCCATGCGCCGCCGGCCTTCGTCGGTGAAGCTAGCTACGTGAGGAGTGAGCACGACCTGGTCGAGCTGGAAGAGAGGGTTATCGGAGGCAGGAGGTTCTGGGTCATAGACATCCAGCCCTGCGCTGCCGAGGTGACCATCCTGCAGGGCCTCGATCAGCGCTGTCTCATCCACCACTGCTCCTCGTGCGGCGTTGATCAGGATGGCCCCCGGTTTCATGGAGCGGATGACGTCCCGGCTGATCAGGTGATCAGTCTCAGGGGTCAGAGGGGTGTGTATAGAAAGGATATCCACTTTGCTGGCCAGCTCGATCAGATCCTCCAGGTAGGTGGCCCCCCACTCTGATACAGCCTCAGGGTCCACATAGGGGTCAAAGACATAGACCGACATGTGTAGGGCGTCACGACACATCTCGGCCAAACGCTGGCCAATGCGGCCAAAGCCCACCACGCCCAGGGTCTTGCCCTTCACCTCATGGCCCATCGCCTGAGGCTGGTCCCGGATGTAAAAGTTCCCACTCCGCACGGCCCGATCAAGCTGGGAGAGGCGGCGAGCCGTGGCCAGTATCAGCAGAAGCGCATGCTCCGCCGTGGACTCGGTGGGGCCGTAGGGAGTAAAGACCACCGGGATACCGCGCTCAGAGGCGGCGGCCACGTCCACGATGTCCAGACCTACTCCGTGCCGACCGATCACTTTCAGGTTCTCGGCCATGTCCATCTCGGCTGCGCCCAAGGCGAGGCCAGCGCAGAGGATGATACCGTGTACTTGAGGGAGCAACTCCAGAACTTTGTTCGAGGAGGTGGTGTAGGGGGTGAGGACGCTTACTTCTTCCTGCAGTCTTTCGAGGGCCGCGATGTGGATGGGCTTGTTGACCAGAACAGTTTTCTTGAGCATGGTCTCTCCCTAGACGCTAAGGGTCTCTATTCTGGACGGTACAGCGCCCCTGACATATCCCCCACGAATTGTGGCAAATCAGGGTGACCCAGCAGTTGCCGAATAGCGTGGGCCTCGCCCATGTGAAACCAGTAGTGGTAAATGTTTCTCAAGAGCATGGTACCGATGTTCTCTGGCCGGGTCTTGCCCTCCCATTCGAGGTGGGTCTGCAGCAGTTCGGGCGTCAGGGTGTCCAGATAGCGATCGGCAGCGTTGGTGATGGTATGCCACACCGCCCACATTTCGTCTAGCGGGGGCGTGCTGGGAGGTTGGCCCCAGCCTACCCGTTGATGCAGGTCGGGCGCCAAGTTTTGGCCTTGAGCCCGCAGCATCCAGTAGATGTTTTCCTGGCTTGCCAGATGGCCCACCATCCAACTGATGCAATTCATTGGCTCCAAGCGGCGGCGGGCATCCTCACCGGAAACCCCCTCCAAGCAGCGCACCAATTCGCTGCGGGCAAAACGCAATTGAGTGACTAATGGATGTGTCATTATATCCTCCTTACGACAGACAGACCCTAATGGTTTCCAAAACCCTTAGGGTCTCTTCTCACAAGAGCTCACGAAGAATCACCATTGCACCGGAGACCGCCGATATTGTTAGAACAGCGGCCCGCGTGTAGCCCCGGTCGAAAAGTTGACGAGTTCGTGCAGACAGTATGAAACCGATCGCAACTCCCGGTAGAAGCACAAGCGCCGACCAAAATTCATCACGACCAAAGCGGCCAACCGCCACTAAGGCAAGGAGCGACATGATCGTGCCGAGGGCAAAGTAACCCGACAATGTGGAGCGAAGGCGCGCACCTGGGGCATTCTGGTAGAGCAGTGCCATAGGAGGCCCGCCAATGGATGAGATAGTGCCCATAAAGCCCGAGAGCGCGCCAGCGCTGAGAAGAGTCCACATTGTTAGGTTGAGGTGCAGTCCGGAAGCACTGAGTGCCGTGGCGAAGAGCACGAATGCCCCAAGGGTGAGCATCAATTCTTTTTTCGGGACGTTGGTCAGCACGACGACCGCGACCAACGTTCCGGGGAGCCGCCCCACCAGCCCCCACTTTAACCCGGAAACGTCCATTGCCTGCCGCTCGCGATACGACATCAAGCCGGTGAGCACCAAGCTGCAGAGGAGAAGCGGGCCTGGAACCAACGATGGATTGATGAGGACAAGAATCGGAGCAGCGACTAGTGCGGAACCGAATCCAACCGACCCCTGCAACGCAGAACCTATGGTCACCACTGCACACGCGGCCAGCAGCTTGATTGGGGTCAAGGGTTCAGTCATCAATGTGATCCGTCTCATATGTTGTGGATGGCGATTTGTCTTCGTTCTGCAGCCATCTCATCCAGAGCCATCCGATTCCACATCCCAGAAAATAGTAGGGAAAGTCGGACCAGGTGAAGGAAGTACCCAGAACTGCCCTACCGATGAAGGTGCTTCGGAGGAATTCCAAAAAGGGAGGATGCCACAATTGCAGGAATTCCAACACACAGGTAATCATCAGTACAGATGTAGCAATGAACCAGGGCTTGATATTGTCCAGGAATAGGAA
>SOHZ01000620.1 GCA_004377365.1 Anaerolineales bacterium
TGAATTCTTCAGCCGGATTGACGAAGAAATCTATGCGGTCTTGTATTCCAGCGAGCCATCGCGCCCAAATGTACCGGAGAACGTGATGGTTGGTCTGGAAGTGCTGAAAGCAGGTTTCGGTTGGAGTGATGCAGAATTGTATGAGAACTACTGCTTCAATCTCCAGGTGCGCTATGCCCTGGGCTACGATCGTTTGGGCGATGGAGACTTTGCCATTCGCACGCTGTACTACTTTCGGGAGCGCTTGAGCAAGCACTATCTGGAAAGCGGGGTCAACTTGCTGGAACAAGCTTTCGAGAAAACCACAGATGCCCAGATCCTGGATTTGCAGGTCCGAACCGGGATGCAGCGAATGGACTCAACTCAAATCGCCAGCAATATTTTGAACGCCAGCCGTTTGCAATTACTGGTGGAAGCCATTCAACGCACGTATCGGATATTGAGCGAAGCGGACCAGAACCGGCTGGTGGAAAGCTTTGCGCCTTACATCAAAGCTACGGCAGGACATTATACCTACCGGGTGAAGGGTAAAGAAGCTGTCCAGGAACATCTTCAGTTAGTTGGTGCGGTGATCTTCCATATGCTGGCAGAACTGAAAGCCGCTTATGCTGGCGAAAAGGCCTATCAAGTTCTGGAACGTATCTTCGCTGAGAACTTCAATCTGGTCGAAGGCAGTGTAGGTCCGAAAGAGAACCAGGAACTTGCTTCGGGAAGTCTGCAATCGGTGGACGACCTGGAAGCCAGTTATCGTACCAAAGGTAATACCCATTACAAGGGCTATGTGGCCAACCTCACCGAAACCTGCGACCCCGAGAATAATCTTCAACTGATCACCAAAGTGCAGGTAGCACCCAACAGCACTGATGATAGCCAATTGTTGGCAGAAGCCTTACCCAATTTGCAGGAACGTACGGATCTGGATACCCTGATGACAGATGGCGGTTTTGGCGGGAAGGCCAGTGATGTCGCCCTGGAAGGTCAGCCCGTGAAACTCATTCAGACAGCTATCCGCGGCCCAAAACCAGACCCGCACAAATTTCACTTGTCTGACTTTGACATCCAGTTCGATCAACAAGACACGCCGACAGACATCACCTGCCCCTTCGGGCAAAACGTTCCCATCACCCCGGCCAGAACATCTGGCTTACAGGCTCGTTTCAACCCCGAAATCTGCGTCGCCTGTCCCTTCCGCCAGGAGAAACGTTGTCGGGCCAAACCTCAAAAACGAAACCCGTATTACTTGCTTGCTTTCACCTTGAAACAAGTCCAAGCAGCCCAACGTCGGAAAGAGTTTCTGGAACACCGAGAGCACGGGCAAAACTTGCGGGCAGCTGTCGAAGCAACCGTGCGTTCAATCAAGCATCCTTTCAGGGCTGGAAAGTTGCCAGTTCGTGGTCAATTTCGGGTATCCTGTCTGGTGATTGCCTCTGCAATTCATGTTAATGTACGTAGAATCTGGCGCTATCATACAGACCAGGTCTTATTTTCGTTGTTTTCTGCTGCCCCAAATATCTTTTTTACTACTCACTGCATCCTGTATGCATAAGTTCTTGCAGTAGAGTCATTATACAATACATTAATCATATTTATGATTAATTGACCACTTCAATGAAAGGTAGGGGCGAAGCATTCGAAATTTAAGAATCTTGGTTGGAGCTCCTTTTGAGCAGTGATCTTACACAGTTTAGGTCTCACCTTATTCTTCTTATAAACGAACATCTGCCCCCCAAAAATACAATGATAGCTGCACGGTCAAGCTCTCCCCAGAGTGCTCCCATTCCCGACCCTCCTGGGAATTCTTCCCGGATAAATCAGGTATCCCGCCTCATGACAATTCACCTTGTCATGAGTATGATAATGCATCTAAACTCTCTCATCCAAAAGATAAAATCGTGGGAG